>NZ_KV836224.1:0-6869 GCF_001838285.1 Corynebacterium sp. HMSC074C03
GCTTTTGTTTTACCCACAAGTAAACAACATTCAACAGAATAAACGACGCAAAGTACTATTTTTGTGCCATCCAATATTCTATAGATTTTCAGTTAGCAAAACTGATCGAGCATATCTACGGTTTCCTAGCTTGGTGAATCCTCACGGGTTCTCTGTGGCAGACTGTTTCTATGACTAATCAAACACCTAACTCCGACGTGGTTAACCTCGATTCTTCTGAGGCCGAGTCTCAAGACAACTTCACTCCCGTAACGACCGAAGAGGGTAAGCTGCAACAGCTTATTGAATGGCTTGAAGAACACGTCTCGGCCTATTCCTACTTGAGCGAGGTTGTCCCGTTGGGTGCCTCTGAAGAAGACATCAGGAAGGCTCGTGCGTCAGTCAATGACCGCGGTGCTCGTATGCCCGACGCTATTATTCACGGTTCGATGATGGTCTTGGGGGCGGCCGTCAACCATTCTTCGCCATACCTTGCGTACGCCGATGGCAAGGTTGAAGTAACGGATACGACGGTGGGGGATAGTCCTAGCGTTCCGGTTCGAGTTTTTGTTCCGAAGGATCCAACCGGATCTGTGGTAGTTGCCGCACACGGTGGCGCTTTCTGGATGGGTGACGGCAGTCTGCGTGAGAATTCCTTCGGCCCAAATATGGCTGCCCTGGCAGCCCGATCGGGCGCAATTGTTGTGGATGTGGATTACCGGCTCGCACCAGAGCACAAGGTATCTGAGGCCGTCAATGACATCGTGCGGGTAGTCGCATCTGTCGCAGATGATTCGTTGCAGCTTCAGAAATTGGGTGCAATGCCCATCAGCGATCAGAACCCGATAGTTCTCTACGGTGTCTCTTCAGGCGGGCACAACGTTGTTTCCGCGGTAGACCAGATTAGTCAGGACACGCCGGTTGCTCTGTTGCTCGTTGCTCCGGCCCTAGACTTGCGTGGTGCGCCTGCCGTGTGGTTGCAGGCATTTTTCGGCACCTCTGACGATTCGGCAAAGGAAGTGTCACCGGGATTGCATGAGCCGTCGCGAAGCATGCGTGTCCACGTTCAGGCAGCTACCCGCGATACTGTCGTTCGTCCAGCTACCGAGTACCTGAAGAAGGTCGAGGAGGCGGGCGGAGAGGCCTCTCAGGCGGAATTCTTGGCAACTCACCAGATTGCGGTTCCAAAGGTTCAGCGAGAGCAGATTACGGACGCGGCGCGGTTCATTTTAGAGGCCACTCACACGGAACGTGAGCTGCCAGAGGACCCGGCAGGTGAATACGATAAGGAAGCGATTGACCGGCAGAACGAAGAATCCTGGGGCAAAAGCTAGTCAACCCGTTTCAGTTCCCAATGGCGCTCTCGCTGTGTATGTAAGCGCTGCGGAGGAGAGCGCCGGTGAGGGAAACCGGGGGCGGAGCTAGAACAGCTCAGTGCCAGAAGGCCGGGGGCGAACAGGCTCCGACTAGTTCAGCGGCAGGAGGTTGCGCTTCGTTGCGTGGACCTCTTCCACCCGGTCGATGTTGCGTTCGAGGACATTCCAATCGTTGACCGGAATATTGCGCTGGGCTTGGGCAATAACTGCTTTATCCGGAGTGGACCACGCGAGGGGCACTGGGGTGATTTCATCGTAGAACTCGGTGCGGCTCTTATGTGTACCGGCCACAGAAACAGCTGGCACCTTCGCGCCCACGCGGCGGGGAACCCCGGAAATCGTGGTGACAGTACGTGTAGCCAGGGCCGGGGCGGGCTCTCCATCGGAGGGGTTTTTACGCATGTCCACCAAAGTCATCAGCACCATGGTTCGCTCATCAACACGCGCAATCATGGCCGGAACCAGCGGGGATTCGTCGTAAAGCTCTTGCGGATCCTTGATTGCGCGTCGCACCTGGAAGGTAACGCCGACGTAGAGAGCCGCGAGGGCGAAAAGCACAACCGCGCTGCCGATAACAAACGGCGTGCGGTCGAAAACTACTAGAACCAGCACAGCGCCGACGAGCAGCAGAGCAGAGAAAATGCCGGAGGAGATGAGCAGCCGGCGGGCATCGCGGTAGTACTCGTTGTTGGCGTTGGTGTGCTCGCGGTTGACGGGAAAGTGAAAGTTCATGGCAGTCCTTTAGTTATCCATTTTTCTAGGATTCCGAGCTAGCGGTGGAATCGCCGGGCAGGGTTGGGCCGAGGTACTCATCTGCGTCGACGATTCGGTAGGCGTAGCCCTGTTCCGCCAGGAAACGCTGGCGATGAGCTGCATATTCCGTATCGAGCGTATCGCGAGTCACCACCGAGTAAAAGACGGCGCCACCACCATCGGACTTCGGGCGCAGGAGACGCCCCAGACGCTGTGCCTCCTCCTGTCGGGAACCGAAGGTGCCGGAAATTTGCACGGCGACAGAGGCTTCGGGAAGGTCGATGGAGAAGTTCGCAACCTTGGAGACCACCAGCGTGTTGATCTCGCCGCGCCGGAACTTCCCAAAGAGCTCCTCGCGTTTGG
This sequence comes from Corynebacterium sp. HMSC074C03, assembly GCF_001838285.1. NCBI lineage: Bacteria > Bacillati > Actinomycetota > Actinomycetes > Mycobacteriales > Corynebacteriaceae > Corynebacterium > Corynebacterium sp. HMSC074C03. Next base: position 2,472 of record NZ_KV836224.1, read on the forward strand.
CATTGGACGTCTTTCCTTCGATGACATCGACGCCCAGTTCCTCGCCAATCTCTTCGAGCTGATCCAAGTAGGCACCAATCACCAGAGCGGGTTCGCCCTCGTGTCGGGCAAGGATTTGCTTAACGACGGGAATCTTCGTCGGCGTCGTTGCGGCCAGGCGATACCTGTCGGAGGCCTCAGCCGTGGCGTAGAGCATGCGCTCGGACTCGGTCGGGGTCACGCGGACCTCAACGCAGTCAGCCGGTGCGATCCAGCCCTGGGCTTCGATGTCCTTCCACGGGGCGTCGTAGCGTTTCGGGCCAATCAGGCTGAAGACATCGCCCTCGCGGCCATCTTCGCGCACCAGGGTGGCGGTGAGCCCCAGTCGACGGCGCGACTGCAGATCCGCGCTCATTCGGAACACAGGAGCGGGCAGGAGGTGGACCTCGTCGTAGATGATGAGGCCCCAGTCGCGGGAATCGAATAGCTCGAGTGCGCGGTATTCCCCCTTGGTCTTGCGCGTGACCACTTGGTAGGTCGCAATGGTGACGGGGCGAATTTCCTTCTTTTCGCCGGAGTACTCGCCGATTTCGTCCTCGGTCAGCGAGGTGCGTCGCAGCAGTTCGTCGCGCCACTGCCTACCGGCAACCGTGTTGGTGACCAGAATCAAAGTGGTGCGCTGCGCGTCTACCATGGCCGCCGCGCCGACGATTGTTTTGCCTGCGCCACAGGGCAGCACCACGACGCCGGAGCCGCCTTCACGGAAGGAATCAGCCGCCATGCGTTGGTAGTCGCGCAGTTCCCAGGCGTCGTCACCTCCAGTGCCCTGATCCTGCCAAGCGATGGCGTGTGCCTCACCGTCGATGTAGCCGGCGGTGTCATTGGCAGGCCAGCCGACCTTCAGCAGCTCCTGTTTGATTCGGCCTCGCTCGGAGGGGTGCACGGTCCAGGTGTCGGCATCGATTTGCTCACCGAGCATCGGGCGAATCTTTTTGTGCTTGGTCACCTCGGCCAGTACCGCAGGGTCGTGTGAGACCAGAATAAGGCCGTGAGCTGGATGCTTGGTCAGGCTCAGGCGACCGTAGCGGTCCATGGTCTCCGCGACGTCGATAAGCAGGGGCTGTGGGACGGGGAACTTGGAGAAGCGCTCGAGGACGTCGACCACCTGCTCCGCGTCGTGACCGGCGGCGCGGGCATTCCACAGCGCCAGCGGGGTGATGCGGTAGGTGTGCACGTGTTCAGGAGCACGTTCGAGCTCCGCGAACGGTGCCAGCGCCGCGCGTGCCGCATCCGCCTCCGGATTATCGACCTCCAGCAGCACCGTCTTATCCGATTGGACGATCAGCGGACCCGTACCGAAACCCATTATTTCCTCGCCTCGCAGACATTCGACCAAAAATAAGCTAAAGGTCAATTCTGCCACGATTACGCAGAAGATGCGCCACGGGCTCGAATCATCCCGAACCGTCACATTCGCTTTTGCATCGCTTTACGACGGTCCCCGCGCCCGCCGCCTAGTCGACAGGACGTACTTCGGTAATGCGATGCAGCAGGAAGCGCAGCACTTGGCTGGTGGCCGGGTCGATAGCATCGACCTGCCCACCGGAGACGGTGACTGGGCGCACGCGCTTGCGGCCGGGTTTGCCGTTGCGGTCAACGTAGCTCAAATAGAGGTCGTCACCGTGGCGTGCCGCGCGCTGCAGAAGCTTGAATGCTTCGGTGCCGGAGGCGTAGTCGCTCGTGCCACCGGTGCTAGCGCTGGCACCGGCAGCCGTCCCCGTACCTGTCGCCGAATCCGCAACCGAGCCAGAGACCCCAGCAGTGCTGCCACTGGCTGTAGCGCCACTGGAACTACCGGCGTGCTCGGCAGCACGGTTGCCATCGGCAATAGCCGTCAACGCTTGGCTGATGCGTTCCGGTTCGGGCATCGTTGTACGCGCGGTGGGCACCGGAGCTGGTGCCTCAATGCGACAGGGAGCGCGACCGAGATCCAGCACCAAACCCTCTGCATCTTCGGCGATGATGGAAAAGCCCCCATTTCTAGCGGTCTCAATCACTTGGGCAAGCGGGGCCTGGCTAATCAGCACCGTTTCGGCAATCTTCCGCAACGCCAGGCTTTGTCCAGCCTGGTGACTCTGGAATGAGGCCAGCAGGGCCGGATCGTCACAGCGGATAAACGACGCTGCGGGGCCACCGCGGAGACGACCGTGGCGGCGGGCGACGTCGTCAAGCAGATAGGTAATGGACTGCGGCACCTCGCTGACGGCGTAGCGCGAGAGAAACTCGGAGATATCGGCGGCGTTGATGCCGGCGTCGAGGGCATCGCGAAGACTGTCTTCGGTCACGCGGTAGACGCTGGCGAGGCCGGGAGATTCCAGCTGCGCAATCGAACTGAGCATGCGTTCCATCTCCGGGGATGCGGGGCCCGGCACGACGATGGTGTTGTCCGCCTGGACCATCAGGTACGAGGCGTTCGGCGGCAAGAGGTTGTTACAGGCGGCACGCAGATCGTCGAAGGCCTCGGCGGTACCGGATTCGATGAGCGCGACCATGGCTTTGCCAACCTCGCTAAGGCCGACGGAAATCGTTTCCACACCCGGGTCCCGCACGACGATGCCGAGGGCGACCAGCTCGTCGACCACGCCACTGAGAGTCTCGTCCGTGCACCTCGCGTTGGTGATCGGGTAGTAGTAGGCGGCGCATTCACGCAGGTCAGTCAGGGCGACGACGTCGTTGTCGCTTGCCGACGACGCCACCTGCGCACAGCAGGCCAGCACCATTTCCCGGATTGACGGTACCCCGGAGAGCCGAGTTTGAGGTGAGAGCAGAGCAATGCGCTTGCCTTCCTCATTGAGCTGGTCGACCCGCCAGGGCGCTGCGTCGCTAGTGCGAGTGCCGACTGTCAAGCTCACCCACCGGTCAACCAGATCGGCGTCGAGGAAACCGTCGGCTGCCAGCGTGGGTGCGAAATAGTCACCACCGGTGTCGTGCAGTGGCAGCGGATGCGGAGTGCCGACATGAACCAGGCCCGCTGCACCGAGGTTAGCCACGCCGCGAGCCAGCTCCGAGATGTCGACGCCGAGTTCCTCGATGAGATTGCGGGTTTCCCGCACTCCGATGACACCGTTTTTCAAGGTCGGTGCGGGGTTGGTTCCCAGTAGGTCCAGGAGGTCGGTCGCCTGTCGCAAAGTTTCCCAGGCAGTGGCGGCAGCACGGTCGTTACCGCTGGCAATCACATGGGTAGCGGGGGGTTCGGGGCGCAGGGGGACGTCGTCGTCGGCAAGCCCGACTCCACGCATGAGCGCGCGAACGGTGGCGGGTAGGCGGACGGTGCCCTCGTCGATGCGTTCGAGCAGTTCGGCGTTGATGAGCGCTGGGACCGGCAGCGAGGGGTCGGCATCCGGATGAGCGTCCTTTGTGACGCCGAGACCTCCGGAGTTGGCGAGGGTGTCCAGGAGACGCTGCTGCCTGTCTGTGACCTTGGTGAGTGCCGTGCGTAGCTGGCTGCGGCTGGGGCCATCGGGATTGGGCAGAAGATACCAGCCGGGTGGCAACGAGGTGGCGACCTCATCGCTGAGACAGAAGTAGTCCTGCCAGGGCAGAGGCTTCTTGCGGGTGGACTTGCCGGTGAAGGTGCCGCGGGGGCCGGGGCCGTTGCCCCAGATGAGTCCGTATTCGCGCAGGGTATCGAGGCTTGTCCGAATATGTGTGGCCGTGGGCCGTTGATTGGCGGGAACTTCTGCTCGAGAGAGTAAGTCGAGAATGTAGTCGATGAGGGCGTCCGCAGTGACGGGTTCGGCGTCGGCACCGAGGTCAGCGGCAGCCTCAATGCAGGCGAGCTCCAGTGCGGGCAGTTTGGTCAGCGCGCGGGAGACAGAAGCGCGGAGCTGGAGCCTTGCCGCTAGCACCTGGGAAGACTTCGGCGGCGGCGACAGCGCATCGGGGCGATTGCTGAGGATAGCGCCCACAAATTGGTCTGGTTGACCTGCCAGCCAGTCGGAAAAGAGTGCAAAGGGGGTGGTGCTAGTCATGACAATCCCCACTTTAGTGAGATTTAAGGAGGGGAGAAGGTGACTGGGGAGAAAATTTTTGGGATAATCTCAGCATGGCTAACGTTGCAAAGAAATCCTATGTCGATCCCGGCTGGCCGAAGGACCTCGAGCCTGGTCAGCACGCTGTTACTGAACTGATTGCTCACCACGCTGGTGCAGATTCGCCTTTCGGCGACATTGAGTTCCCGGTTGATCCGGAGACTCTGGGTTACGTGCACCCGACCACGGTGATTAACAAGTAATCTTTTTAGATTCTTAGCAGAGCTAGATCTGCAGGAGGCCCGCAGCCGTGACTGCTATTTCAGTCGTGGCTGCGGGCTTCAAATATGAAACTGTGCGAGTTTATGACACTTTCAAGCCATTTTTC
>NZ_KV836225.1:0-2368 GCF_001838285.1 Corynebacterium sp. HMSC074C03
TTCTCACACAACACACACCCACAAAACAACCACCCAAAACAGGGCAACCACTCCGTGAGCAGCAGAAGAAGACTTTACCTTCATCGCAAACACAAGTCAAACCGACTGTGAATACAAAGTAAACTCTCCCCCACATCACCACAACAAGCGATCACATCGCCCTGTCGCGCTGACCCCGGATACATTACACACACTTCACACATAAAGCGAACCTGCAGGTCACAACGCCTTTCTAGTGTATTTCCGAGCTAATAGAAAACCATACCCCTAGAGTCTCACTTAAAGCTGTTCCGCAATGCATTCGTTCAGCGGCTTCCCACGCACACTCACGAGTTATCTCAGCAAAGTGACGTGACCCGATGGCCTCGTCGTAAAGCGAGATGGAGCGAAACCACCCCAATAGAAAGCTCCAGTGAGGAAAACCTGGACTAGGGAACTAAAGTCGAACTGTGACTACATCAACGAAGACCGATACTCAGACGGTTCATCCGGTCGATGAGTATCCGGGCCATGTGAAACTGCTTGTACTCGGCTTTCAACATGTGCTCGCCGCGTATGCAGGCGCGGTGGCAGTCCCGCTTTTCGTGGGCTGGGCACTTGTGGATGCCGGGCGTATGTCCCCGTCCGATATTCCGCACCTAATTGCTGCGGACCTGTTTGTTGCAGGCATCGCCACCATCGTACAGTCGGTGGGTATTTGGCGATTTGGTGTGCGACTACCACTGATTCAGGGCTGTACCTTCTCTGCCGCGATTCCGATGGTTACTATCGGGTCGCAATACGGCGTACCCGCAATCTACGGTTCGGTGATTGCATCGGGCATTTTCATGATGCTCTTTGCACCGCTTTTTGCGTCGCTTCTACGCCTATTTCCGCCGTTGGTCACTGGCACGGTGCTATTGATTATCGGCACGACGCTTATGCCAGTCGCAGCCGACTGGGTTGGTGGCGGTGCTGAAGTCAAGGACACTCCAGATTTCGGCGCACCTCAAAACTTGGCAGTAGCTGCGTTTGTGTTGGTCTTAATTCTCAGTATTGAGCGATGGGCACCAGAATGGCTCGCCCGCATTGCCGTTCTAGTGGGCATGATCTCCGGATTGCTGCTATGCATTCCATTGGGAATGGTGGATTGGTCTGGAACTAAGGACTCACCAGTCTTCGGGTTGACGCATCCATTCTACTTTGGCATGCCTGAATTCGTCCTCTCGGCTGTATTTGCCATGTGCATTGTTTCGCTTGTGACTATGGTCGAAGCGACTGGCGACGTACTTGCAATCGGCGAGATTACCGAATCCGAGATTGATAATCACCGTATTGCCGACACACTGCGTGCCGACGGTGCTGCGACCGTAATTGGCGGTATTTTCAATACCTTCCAATACACGGCGTTTGCCCAGAACATTGGCGTCCTATCCATCACGGGCGTACGTTCCCGATGGGTTACCGCAGCTGCAGGTGGAATGCTGCTGATCCTGGGTTTGATTCCAAAGACGGCCGCTCTCGTTGCCGCTATCCCAGCTCCAGTTTTGGGAGGTGCCGGTATCGCCTTGTTCGGTATGGTCGCAGCATCGGGCGTCCGCACTCTATCCAAGGTTACGTTCACTGAATCCAACGTGATTGTCGTGGGTATTCCGTTGGCATTGGCATTACTTCCTGCTGTATCGCCCGAACTATTCTCCGGACTACCGGCATGGGCGCAAACGTTTATGGCTTCAGGTATCTGCGTAGGTTCCGTCGCTGCTATCATCTTGAATCTTTTGTTCAACACCGCCGACCGTGCACCGCACGCCGTTACTCCGAGTGCTCACGACACCTTCCGCGGAGGTATTAACTCTGAAGATAAGGACCACGACGGCTACGGAGACGTCCCGTCGGCTAAGCCGAGCAGTAATAACTAACCTCGGTACTTTGATTAGCGCGACTGCATAGCTTAATCCCAGACAGGGCTAACTTAACTAAATACGACACCCTCCCGTATGGGCGCAGGCAATACCTCACCTATACGGGATTTTCTTTTGGCGTGATCGAGGACGCCGCCACAGCATCTCGTAGGTACGAGTCGAAGATCAGAGCTGACTACTAAGTAAGCGTATGTCTCCCTATTTGGACAGCTTGGTAATAAAGCCTCAATTGGACTGGGGTATCAGTATGTAGGGATGAGTGGCGGTGATAGTCACAGAAGTGCAATGGATGAATCGCACACGCCACCAAGCTAAGAGCCAGAATTCGAGGAGCCTCCGCGACCGGTCTACTGCGCACCGGGCCCCTTCCAAATACCCACAACCAAGCAAAATCAATGGCTATCACCGAGACATAAGCTACGACATCTATCGATTGAATGTTGTTTACTTGTGGGTAAAACAAAAGC
>NZ_KV836226.1:0-5366 GCF_001838285.1 Corynebacterium sp. HMSC074C03
CCGGAAAAGACACACTTTTCTTTACTTAACCCGTGCTAGAGGTTATGACGCAAGTTTATTGAATTCCAGAGAATTTCTGAACATCCGGCGAGCGAAGGAAACGCCCGGCCATTTCCACAGCTGGCTGAGAAGAATCTCCTTCGATTACAAGGGACGCAATCGCCAATTCCCCTGTCGTTCCAGCGAACCAGCCATTGGAAAGCTTGCCATCAATTTCTGCTGTACCAGTCTTTCCGCCAAGTGCACTAAGATCACTCAACGACCTAGCTGAACCGTGGTCAATTGTTGATTTCATCATCGTCCGGAGGCTTTGAATAGTTGTATCGCTGACATGCTGGTCTGCCTGTTTATTCACTACTGTCTGTTCGCCTTGAATGAGCTGTGGAGGAACAAGCAAGCCGCCGTTAGCGACAGTCGATTCCATGAGCGCAATCCCAAATGGACTAGCTAGAACCTCGCCCTGTCCAATAGAAGCCTCCACACGAGGAGGTCCAGCCGGTGTCCGCGGCACCGAACCAGTAAGTGTGGTCATCCCTGGTACGTCGAAGTCGGAGCCAATTCCGAGTTCTAAAGCAGTCCGTTGCAGATCATCTTCTCCCAAACGATCCGAAATGACCGCTTGGGTTGTGTTACATGATTGGGCGAAAGCTTCTTCCAGTCGAACGCTACCTAGATCGAAGTCATGATCGTTGGGAATCGTGCGTCCAGCGACGGTGATATTGCTAGGACAAGGTAGTTCCTCATCCATGCTGACTGCCCCTGCCTCTAGTGCCGCCGCTGTGGTCACAGTTTTGAACGTCGATCCCGGTGGGAATAGCCCGGTGAGTGCGATTGGCCCTTGGTTATTTGCCTTGTCATTTTGTGCAACGGCAAGGACACCTCCTGTTCTAGGATTGAGCACGACTAGAACTGCGGCACGTTGCTCACTGTCCACTGCTTGTTTTGCTGCGCTTTGCAGTGTGTTATCCAGAGTGGTTGCGATTGGCTGAACTCGGCGAGGCGGCTCAGAGGCTACCGTCGTCATACCTTGTGAACTCTCAGCGCGTATCGACCATCCTGAATTAGCATCGAGCACTGACTCCCAATATTTGTTCAATTCAGCATCCAGCGGAGAGTTAAGAGTTTTGGACACGCTTAAGAGACGCCCCTGCTCCACAGTGGAAATTCCCTCAAAGGTCCTAAGTTGCTCTTGTATCTTCCGGAATTCTTCCTGCCTCAAAGTGAGGAGCACGGTGTCTTCATCCTGAGACTCTCCCAAGGTCTGCTCGATCCACTCCTTAGTCGTTGTGGGAGACACTGGTGCAAAAATCTGGGCCAATTCCTGCGCTCTAGAGGCTATATCTTTGCGACCTCGTACCTGAATAACTTTCGTCCAGGTCATATATTCATTGCCCAAGCGATCTTTAATTGGAAGATCGTACTGTTTATCTTCAGCAAAAAAGAGTGCGGAATCATCGCTCAACTGAGCTTCGAAGATCGAAGGCAACCATTGAGGCTTACCATCCTGTCCACTAAGGACGAGCCGACCATTGCTCTCCAACTCCACACCATCTTTGGACCAAGTCACATGAGTATTCTGCTTTCCATTGGAAATATCAGATTTTTCGATGTTGACCTTCACACCATGAAGTGACTGCCGAAATTCATGAAGGGCGCGCTCCGGGTCTGGATGATCCAGATACCGTGCAGCCTTGCTGTCATCTCCCGCGTTGAAAGCTTTGAGAAATACGTCTGAGTCTGATTCCCACGGTAGAGCTGAACAGCTGCTCAACATCACTGCGGAGAGCGAACAGAGTGCAATCACCGACTGACGGAAACGATTGTGCTTAGTCATCATGGGAGTGACGTTAAGTGAGACGCATTGGATGCCACCAATATCACATAATGCAATTGTCTCATTTCATTCACATATAGGCGATGGTAGAAGTGTGTATTCAAGTGGCAGAAATTCTAACGAAGAGCGTCCACGAGCAGTCTAGCCACTTCGCCAATAGCACCATCGTGAGTACTCATTGCTTGTTCTGGCACCACCTGTTTCAGCATGATGGACACCACAATGGGCTCCTCGCCCTCAACCTGGATAATCGAAGCTTCACCATGGAGAAGTCCTACAGTGCCCGTTTTTCCATAGATATCAACGCCGCTTGGAGGAAAGCCTGAAGGAACACGGTGACGCCACACCTGCAACCCCAAGAGTTCACACATAGATCGACGTACCGCTGCACTATCGTCTTTCCAAACCTGTTCCAAGTCATTAGTTATTTCCGCCAACGAAGAGACTGCAGAAAACGCTATATCTGTACTACTCCCCCCTTGGGATTGAACATATTGACGCAATTGTTTCTCCGCCGTCACTAAGCTATTCCGATCTTGCAAGTCATAATGAGGTGGAAACCGTTTAAGAAATGCTTCTCGAGCCCACGCAGGCAGTAGACGCAAAATCTCGTGGGCGGCCACGTTATCTGACACCGATGCGACTTGTTTCATTAAGTCTCGGAGACTCACGTTCACTGCGTCATCAAAGGCAGCGAACCCATACCCTTCGTAAGTTCCTTTGGACGGTGCAACGTCAACACGAAGACGAGGATCCAGATCACCTCGTTGAATCGCTTCCAAAGTGAGGTGGAGGAGCCGGATTTTATATAAGGATGCCACCGGAATTTTCTCGTCTTGTTTGCGTCCGATAGTCACCCCATCGTGCAGTCGCGATGCACACCACCATCCCTCACACCCCGACCGCGTCAACACGTTTTCCAGGGCCATCTCCATCCGTGCAGTCATTGGTTAATCCTTCGACAAATTCTTTCGGCGACCGCCATGGCCTCGGCGCCATTGTCCATCCCACCTCGGCGAACCACTACATCCACGGAAAAATCGAAACGGGAAGGAAGCTCAATAGCATTGTCAAACTGGTGAAAACCGCGAAATACCAAAGACATCCCCTCCCCTCTTCCAATCAATAAGCCCCTACCTAGAGCATCCTCTGAATCATTAATTTCGCAAGACACACCCGACCGAAATAGCTCTCTCGCCAAACCACTGGCTGCACTTGAATTGTCATTCAGGTTCTCCACCAGCAGATTCAATTGAGACAAGGTCTTATCCAACCTTGAATACCCCGGCGGCACCACTAGATCACGTGACAGAGAAAACTGCCTCGCACTGCGGTGAGTACCCAAGGGAACCGGAGCTTGAACAAGCCCCGCATGAATAGCGCCTTCTTCAACACGGGCAAGAATCTCAACAGAAGGCAGTGACGACAAAACTACTCCATCATGCTGCTGTGCCTTTGCTGCAATACGCGATCCTATCTCGCTTGGAAGCGCACTACTGATGGCCAAACGAAACCCGCTTTGCGCACCACTTCGGATACCGTCAATCATCGAATGCATAGTCTGAAGATCGCGATTAATCACCCGGGCATATGGAAGCAAGGTCAACCCTGCCTCGGTTAGTTTCACTTCCCCCGCCCCTCGGATAAATAGCGGTGTACCTACACCAGCTTCTAAGCGCTTAATGGCATTGGAGACAGGCGGCTGACTCACTCCCAGTCGCGCTGCCGCCGCTGTAAAACTACCGGTCTCCGCTAAAGCCACGAAATACTGCCATTGGCGCAGATTTCCCGTCTGAGCAATCATGGGTCTCAGCATAGTGGAGCACGAGTTCGCACCACTGCAGCGTAAAATGATGTCTTTGGCTTGAGCAACACCGTCGCGGTGGCGTCGATAAACAAAAAGGAAGTGACACACAGCGTGGGCATTGGAAACGGACCGCTCATTGTGCAGTCGGATAAGACCGTGCTGCTGGAAATCGACCACGAACAGGCGCAGGAGGCGCGCACCGCGCTGGCACCGTTCGCGGAGCTGGAGCGCGCGCCGGAGCACGTGCACACCTACCGCATCACCCCGCTGGCGCTGTGGAACGCCCGCGCGGCAGGGCACGACGCGGAGCAGATCATGGACGTGCTGGAAACCTACTCGCGGTTCCCCGCCCCGCAGCCGCTGCTCATCGACATTGCCGACACGATGGATCGCTACGGGCGGCTGAAGCTCATCAAGCACCCAGCGCACGGGCTCGTGCTAGAGACGACGGACAGGGCTGTGCTGACGGAGATCCGGCGTCACAAAAAGATCAAGCCCATGTTGGGCGCAGAGATCGACGAGGACTCGATCGTTGTGCACCCTTCCGAGCGCGGCAGGCTCAAGCAGGAACTGCTGAAGGTCGGCTGGCCCGCAGAGGACCTGGCGGGATACGTCGACGGCGAGGCACACCCCATCGAGCTGTCGCAGGAACACGAAGAATGGCAGCTGCGCGACTACCAGGAGATGGCGGCCGATAGCTTCTGGGAAGGCGGCTCGGGCGTGGTAGTGCTGCCATGTGGTGCGGGCAAGACGATGGTCGGCGCGGCCTCGATGGCCAAGGCAAAGGCCACCACCCTGATCCTGGTGACGAACACCGTCGCGGGCAGGCAGTGGAAGGACGAGCTAGTGCGCCGCACCTCCCTGACGGAGGATGAAATCGGCGAATACTCCGGAGAGAAGAAGGAGATCCGCCCCGTGACCATCGCCACCTACCAAGTGGTCACGCGCAAGTCGAAGGGCGAATACCGGGCGCTGGAGCTGTTCGACTCCCGCGACTGGGGCTTAATCATTTACGACGAGGTTCACCTGCTGCCTGCCCCGGTGTTCCGCATGACCTCCGACCTGCAGTCTCGCCGCCGTCTGGGGCTCACCGCCACCCTGGTGCGCGAGGACGGCCGCGAAGGCGACGTATTCAGCCTGATCGGGCCGAAGCGCTATGACGCCCCATGGAAGGACATCGAGGCCTTCCTGGATCGCATGTCCCCCGGCGGTCTCTCGTCCGTTCCCCAGTCCCTGCGGTATTTGATTGACGACGCCACCAGGGCATTCCAGCAGGGCTCCGCCACCGAACCCCACTCGGCTCGTGTCCCGTCTCGCGTGGATACTCCCCAGCGCAACATCATGGACATCACTGGGGACTCCACCGAGATCGCCTCGGAGATCGACGGCGCCGTGGAGGGTTTTCGCCGCGCCCACGACCAGGCCATCGCCGTGGACCCGGCGGACGGCACGAAGGCCTCGGACACCCGGACCTTCCGCTCGCCGCGGGAGATCATGTCCGAGCTGCGCCGCGCCTATACCGCGGGCACACAGGTGCGCCTGCACTACGTGGACTATGCGGGTGCCACCAGCCATGACTGGATCTCCATCGTGATGATGACCCCCTCCACCATCTCCGCGGTGCTCGAATCCACCGGGGAGAGCCTCACGATCCAACCCCACCGCATCGCTGCGGTGGACGTGCCGTGCTAGAGGGTTAAGTAAAGAAAAGTGTGTCCGCATGCC
>NZ_KV836227.1:0-207 GCF_001838285.1 Corynebacterium sp. HMSC074C03
TAGCTGAAGCTACGGTACGCGCGGAACTGGAGGCAGAAATGGGGGATACGCCCGGCGCTGGGGTGAACCTATAGGAGGCTGAACATTCGCGGCTGATACCTAATGGTCAGTATTTCTTCGAGCGTTGAAAGTGGCGGGGTTAGGTTTAGACCCTTCCGTAGGCACTAGTGGATTACCCGTTACCTTGTGAGTGTCCCCGATAATGGG
>NZ_KV836228.1:0-7312 GCF_001838285.1 Corynebacterium sp. HMSC074C03
GGCCACGCTGACCTCCGAATACATTACACACACCCCCACCAAAGACACAAAACCCCAGGTAAGAGAGCGAAAACCACCACAAGCCCCACTGGAGAATCTCTCCTAACGGTTCTAAAGCATCCAGAACCGAAGACTTGCGATGGTTTTCCGCGCCATGCGTTTAATGAGCACCGTGCGCTTAGCCATTAGCCATTAGCTATCGACCAGTGGCCAACGATCACTAGCTGACCCGTTCAACAGAAGCGCCGAGAGCGTTTAGTGTCTCTACGAAACCCGGGTAACCGCGATCAATGTGATAGACATCGTGCACCTCGGTGACGTCTCCCTCTTCAGTGCACAGCCCGGCCAGCACCAGGCCGGCACCAGCGCGAATGTCCGAAGACCACACAGGTGCCGAACTCAGCGATTCCTTTCCGCGAATCATCACGTGGTGGCCATCGATGGTCGCGTCAGTGCCGAGGCGAATCATCTCGTCGACAAACCGGAAGCGCGACTCAAAAACGTTCTCGGTAAGCACTGACGTCCCTTCGGACACCGCGGACAGAGCAATGGCCATGGGCTGCATGTCCGTCGGAAAGCCTGGGTATGGCAGCGTTTGATAGTTCACACCCTGCGGACGCCCGTCCATATGCACGCGGAAGCCCTGCGGGTAGGTCTCGACCTGAGCGCCTGCGTTCTTCAGTTTTTCCAGAGGAAGATGCAGGTACTTAGGGTTGATACCAACGACCGTAATATCGCCGCCGGTCATTGCCGCAGCATAGGCCCAGGTCCCTGCGATAATTCGGTCGCCGACGACTTTGTGCTCAGTCGGGTGCAGCTTCTCGACGCCCTCAACCGTGATGGTGTTAGATCCCGCACCCGAGATCTTGGCACCCATCTCCACGAGCATCTCGCACAGGTCGACAATTTCGGGCTCACGGGCGGCGTTATCCAGCACAGTCGTACCTTCAGCTAGTACGGCCGCGGTCAGAATATTCTCGGTCGCGCCGACGGACGGGAAGTCCAGCTTGATGTTCGCCCCCATGAGTCGCCCCGCCTCAGCCACCACGCAACCGTGGTGAATATAGGTGCGTGCACCCAATTTCTCCAGGCCAGCCTGATGCATGTCCAGCGGGCGGGAACCAATTGCGTCACCACCGGGCAGTGCGACAATCGCATTACGGGTACGCGCCGTCAGCGGCCCGAGCACACAAACCGAAGCGCGGAACTGACGCACGGCATCGAAGTCAGCGTGATGCGAGAGTTCTTCGGGCACCGTGATTTCAATCCGGTCACCCTCGCGCACCACGGAGCAACCAAGGCCTTCGAGGACTTTTTGCATCAATGGCACGTCGTCAATTTCAGGGCAGTTCGTCAGTACTGTCGTGCCCTCGGCGAGAAGCGCCGCACCCATCAGTTTCAGAACCGAGTTCTTCGCCCCGGAAATCTGAACCTGACCGTTTAGCGTCGCTCCGCCTTTAACCAGAAATCGCTCATTTCCCACTCCCCCAGCCAACCACATTTCGCAATATCGCGCTTAGGCTTGAGACTATGAGCGTTCACCTAACCCGCATTTACACTCGCACCGGCGACGACGGCACCACCGGGTTGTCCGATTTCAGCCGCGTCCCCAAGGACGATTCCCGCCTCATCGCCTACGCCACGTGCGAAGAGGCCAACGCCGCACTCGGTCAGGCGCTCAGTTTCGGCGCGCTTGACGACGAGGTGTCGGCTGTCATTCGCTACGTGCAGAATGACCTCTTTGATGCCGGAGCCGACCTGGCAACACCTATTGAAGAAAACCCGAAGTACCCGCCGTTGCGTATCGAGCCGGATTACATCGAGCGACTCGAGCACTGGTGCGACCAGTTCAATGAACAACTGCCGAAACTGGATTCCTTCATCCTCCCGGGAGGCACACCAGCCGCGGCACTGCTGCACACAGCTCGGGTGATTACTCGTCGGGCCGAGCGTGCGGCATGGGCTGCCTGCCGCGAGTTTCCCGAAACTACTTCAGTCCTACCGGCGAAGTACCTCAATCGACTATCTGACCTACTGTTCATCCTTTCGCGGGTGGCCAATGACGGCGACGACATCAAGTGGGTTCCCGGTGGCGAACGCGAAGATGAGCGCCAAGAGGCCCTGGATGCGAAAAAGCGCCGCGCTCGCTAGCCAAGTTTGCTAGGAGCGCGGCGCTAGCCGCATGGCGGCTAAGAGTACCTAGAGCATCTGCGGGGTTGGACGCGGTGCCCGTCGTCAAGCGGTTTACGGCAGTGCGCCGATGCGACGGGCTGCGTTGACGGCCTCGTAGCGAGTATGGGCACCCAGCTTGCGCATTACGGAGCGGAGGTAGGACTTAACCGTCTCTGCACCGATGCCCATTTCTTCTGCGGCCTCGACGTTGGTGTGACCGAGGGCGACACAGGCGAGAACATCGAGCTCACGAGCCGACAGCTTGGTGGTCTGCTTGACGCGAACCGGGGTGACCATCTGGTCACAGAGCACCTCGAGTTCCTGGCGCAGCTTCTCGTCATCCACACGGTTAGCGAGCATGCGCAGCTTGGAGTGCGTGGAACGAACCTGCTCCCACTCAGCGCCATTCATGATGCGGCCGCCCTTACCGTTGCCAGAACGATCCATGTTGCGGCAGGCATCGACGACAGCGAGGTCCTGCTCCAGGCAGCGGGCGGTCATTGTGACCTCTTCAAGAACCTTGTCCCCCAGGCGCACCGAGGAGTGCACGCCACCGTAGAGCACGCCACGGACAAGACGCGAAACGATCACCGGCACGGCGACCAGCGAGTGCAGGCCTTCGTCACGAATCTTGTCGTCATACTCATGGGTAATAACCTTGGCGCGCAGGTAGTCACTGACACCCACCGGGCGGCGCGTGGCCAACACGCGACCACCGACACCCGCACCCGATTCCACAGTCAGATTCTGCAGGGCCGGAGTACGCAGGCCAACCCAGTTGTTGATCTGCATCTTAGAGTTATCGGTGACTTCCGCATACATTGTGACCGGAATACCAGTCGCATTCTTTAGGGCGACCAAGGACGACTTAATAACCTCATTGTCGTCCAGAATGCGGTGGGGATCCATCTCGCGTCCTCCTGCGTAACGGGCAAATTGCTTCACTGGCACCCACAGAGGCACCATCAGCCTGTGACTTCGCGCCGACTTACACTCCTACGAAATGGCCAACTACCGCTCAGCGGCCACTGACCCTTTCGGGGGCTGTAAACCGTACAAAGTAGATAGTACCCTCCGAACGGGTACACCTGCATTAAGGCATCCGTCACACAATCTTAGGAAACAACTAGGTTTCTCTACAAGTACGTAAAGAAAATACCAGGATAAATCCTGTCATTAGCCCCGCCTCGGCCGAATAAATACAAGGCAGGGGGTAGCTATTTTTCCGCTAACAAACTGCGTGAATGTTAATAACAGAGGGTAATGAACGGCGTTTTACCCCCAATGCGGACATTTTCGAAAAAGACCTTCGCTTATTTTGCATCGTGCGCTATTGTCATACATGCAACAGGTTTTGTTGAGTTCCACTTTCAATGCTACGTCCTCCACGTGGTTGTCCGAAGGTGGTGCACAGCAAACGCAAGAGGGAATCCGGTGCAATTCCGGAACTGTCCCGCAGCGGTAATCTGGAACAAAATTCGCCAACGGCACTGAGGTTATTTCAACCTTGGGAAGCGGCGAAAAGTAGGAAAATTGATAATAAGGATCTGCACGTAAGCATTGAAGCTTGCGGCAGTCGTCATCCCCTTATTGTCGGTCACGCCAGAAAGTCCGAATACCTGCCTGATGCGCCGAGGGCACTGCAAAGTGTCACGGCCACGGAGATCGCCCGCGGACAGGTGTGACGTGAAATGGAAGCGAAGAAATGCGACAGCTTCGCCTATATTTCTAGGCCTATTTTCATAGGCATTACGCCCTGCCCGCGGGCGTTTTTCTCATTTTTAGCGCGGTTTAGCTGCACATATCGATGAGCTATTCACCAACCAAGCCACTCGCCTAAACATCCTCTGGATGGCACACATCTCGCCCAATCGCCTTGGAGACCACGGGCGCCCAGGGCAAAGCCAGTCGAGCATGTTCGACCAACCGTCGATCGGCCAAAATTTCTTCCTTGGCGCCGACGCGCAGTTTGCCGTCGGCAAGCACCGCTGCCCTATCGGCGAAATTCCACGCGAAGTCGATGTCGTGCGTGGCGACGACGACGGCAGTGCTCTGATCGCGCAATTGATTGAGCGTGTGTGCAAGCTTTCGGGTCGCCTGCGGATCGAGGCCGGCGGAGGGCTCGTCGAGAAGCAGCACACGCGGATGCATCGCCAGCGCACCAGCGAGAGCGACGCGCTTGCGCTGACCATAGGAAAGCTGGTGCGGAACGCGTTCGGCGAGATCGGTGATCTCGGCGGTACCTAGAGCCTGCCGGACGCGCCGTTCGACTTCCTCGTTCTTAAGCCCCAGGTTGACGGGACCGAACGAGACGTCTGCAAACACGCTAGCCGCGAAGATTTGCTCATCCGGATCCTGCGTGACCATCTGCACTGAGCGACGGACCGCATTGCGGCCGTGCCGGGAGTACGTGTAGACGGTGCCGTCAAGGCGGACCTCACCACTATTGGGCTTAGACGCTCCCGCGAGCATACGCAACAGCGTGGACTTGCCCGAACCGTTTGCCCCCAACAGCGCTAGGCGCTCGCCACCCGAAATTGCCAGATCCACGCCTTTCAGAACGTGGGTTTCGTCGTAAGCGTATGTAACTGCAGCCGCTTCGACAATGACACCGTTGGCACCATGTACGTGATCAGCGCGATTTTTCCTGCTGCTCGACATCCCTATACACCCCATTTCAGCAGCGCCCAGGCCGCAATCAACGACAAAAGTAATGCACTGGATATCACGATGAACTTCGGCTGCCTGGGCCGCGAAATCACCAGTACTTTCATTGCGCTCGGATCGGCGCGCAGCTCGATTCCCTCTTGCATCTTGCGCGCGCGGGTAAAGGCAATGACAAAGAGGCTGGCGGACTGTGCCGCTACATCTCGGATCATCGCCCGGCGCGTGGAGTGTCCCAAGCGTCGTGCTTGCGCTTCCGTCATCGAGTGTGCGGAGTGAATCAGCACGCCGGTCATCCGGTAAATCACCTCGGCGAGGTACGTCAAGTATCGCGGCAAGCCGTGCTTGTCGAGCCAGGCAATGAGCTCCGAAATCGGAGTGGTCAGCGCAAAGACCATCGTGCAGCTGATACCCGCAAACGAACGCATCACAACCTGCGCCATTCGCTGCGGGCCATCCGGCGACCACGCGAGACCGTCGGGAGTAAGCGCTACCAAAAGCGGAAACGCGCCGACGAGCACAAAAGCCGCCGGTGCCAGCACCATTGCCACATACAGCTTGCGGGGCACTCGGGCTATGTACGCAATAAACCAAGCAATGACCGCAATGACCGGCGCAAAGGGAATTGGCGGAAGCGCAACCGCCAGAATCAACAGCCCACCGAGCAGAAGGATCTTTTCGCCCACGTTACGGCGTGCCCAAGCGCTGCGCGCCGCTGCGGCTTCTAGCGCATTCACTGCTCTTTCTCGCGCTTGTCTGAACGCACAGCAGCCTTCCCTCGGTAGAAGCCAATAACGTAGAACAGGACGCCAGCACCGATAACGGCCTGGAGCGCGAACAGACCCGACTCGACCTCACCCGGCAGTTCGCCGACGAGTGGCTCGAACCACGGCTCGTAATTCGGGTCGATTTCCTGAATTGTCTCCGTAGCGGTGGCATCAGTGCCGGCGAACGGCTCGTCTGCGTCGTCGTCGCCGTAGTTGAAGAACAGCGGGAACATGGCAATTACGGCTACCAGGACAATGAGACCGACGCTGACCCACACGGAGTTCTTCTTCGGCTGGCTAGCTGCCTGTGCGTCGACAATCTGCGCGTTGTTTTTTGCATTCATAATCGTGCTCTCTTTCGCTTCTTTTCGCTTGACGACGGCTACTGCTTCTGGCCAGATACGGATGCAGCTGAAGCATTCTGCGAAGTGGCAGACCCTGCAACAGCGTTGGTCGTGGTGTCTGCGTCCTTAGCCTCCGGTGCCGGTGCATCGCCGAAGCGGGACAGGAAGCCGAGATCGAGGAGCTCAGTGTGTGCTACTGCCAGCAGGGTGCGCATGAGAATGACGGTGACCAGAGCCTCGATGATTGCCAGCGGAATTTGCGTGATAGCGAACAGGCCGAGGAATGTAGCCAGCGCGCCGCCAACACCGCCCGGGTTTGCCGGGTGCGCAAGAGCGAGCTGCATGGAGGTCACGACGTAGGTGGAGAGGTCAGCGAAGAACGCTGCCATAAACACACCTGGCAGCAGGCCTCCACCGAGCTTTCGAGTCAATACGTAGAAGGCGTAGCCGACCCACGGGCCGACGATTGCCATGGAGAAGATGTTCGCACCAAGCGTCGTAATGCCGCCGTGAGCGAGCAAGATTGCTTGGAAGAGCAACACGATGGAGCCAAGCAGCGCCATCACCGGAGGTTTGAAGATTACAGCACCAAAACCCGTACCTGTCGGGTGCGAAGTAGAACCCGTCACGGATGGAATCTTGATTGCGGAGAGCACGAAAGTAAACGCACCGGCAGCACCGAGCAGCATGCCGCTACCGGGATGCTCCTTCATAGTGCGCTTGGCTTGAACTGCGCCGTGAATGACAAAGGGAGCGGCAGCTACACCCCACCCAATGCAATGAGTAACTGGGAGAAATCCCTCAGCAATATGCATGATGTAAATCTTCTTTCTGCGGCACTATTCACCTCGACAGCACCGCTCGACCGCCAATACGCGGGTGCGAATTGGATGATTACAGTCGGTCTCCTGGCTGATGGGCTGAGGAAAGCTGTTTTGCTTCCCAGTAATGCCCCGCCTCCCTTCCCCAAAGGCTTGATTCCCCTGAGTGGCTTAGACGACGCACCGCGATTGTCTGGCCCATTAGCTGCATCGTCGGTTATCGACGATAACCGCTGCGCAGACAACTGCCGCAATCGCGCCCAATCACAGTGGCGAGGGCCGCTGCCTATTTGCAAGGCATTCCCGTGCACCGTAAATCAAGTCCCAGAATAATGGAATCTAAGAAACTTTAATGTTCTTTACCCTCACAATGGAGGTAAAGACGAGCAAGGCAATGGCATGGCGTTAACGTGGCGGAGACAGGGCAAGTGCGGTGACAGAGGGCGGCTGCAACGGCGACCGCAACGGCAGCTGTAGCGGTGACAGCAACGGCGCCTGCGCAGGAATTAACAGCCCGTTACCTTGTGAGTGTCCCCGATAATGG
>NZ_KV836229.1:0-1084 GCF_001838285.1 Corynebacterium sp. HMSC074C03
TGTGCTCCGGATTTACCTAGAACACGGGCCACACGCTTACACCACGATATCCATCACGTGGCACGGCTACCTTCCTGCGTCACCCCATCACTTGGCTACTACCAGTTCAGGTCCCCAGCATCACACACACCAACCAACCTAAAAGGCTGGCACAAGGCGCGTGTTCAGGTGGGTTAGTATCCCTGATTCACCATGGGCGCGGACACACGGGTACGGGAATATCAACCCGTTATCCATCGACTACGCCTGTCGGCCTCGCCTTAGGTCCCGACTCACCCTGGGAGGATTAACCTGGCCCAGGAACCCTTAGTCATTCGGCGGAGGAGTTTTCCACTCCTCATTCGCTACTCATGCCTGCATTCTCACTCGCGCACACTCCACACTAGGGTTACCCCAGCGCTTCACAGCAGTCACGCGACGCTCCCCTACCCAACCACCACAAAATGGTGATTGCCGCGGCTTCGGCGGTGTACTTGAGCCCCACTACATTGTCGGCGCAGAACCACTCGACCAGTGAGCTATTACGCACTCTTTCAAGGATGGCTGCTTCTAAGCCAACCTCCTGGTTGTCTTCGCGATCCCACATCCTTTTCCACTTAGCACACCCTTAGGGGCCTTAGCCGGCGATCTGGGCTGTTTCCCTCTCGACTACGAAGCTTATCCCCCGCAGTCTCACTGCCGTGCTCTGACCTAACCTGGCATTCGGAGTTTGGCTGATGTCGCTAAGATGATAGTCCCGCTAAACCAACCAGTAGCTCTACCTCCAGGAGGAAACACACGACGCTGCACCTAAATGCATTTCGGGGAGAACCAGCTATCACGGAGTTTGATTGGCCTTTCACCCCTACCCACAACTCATCCCCTCAGTTTTCAACCTAAGTGGGTTCGCGCCTCCACAGAGTCTTACCTCTGCTTCACACTGGCCATGGGTAGATCACCCCGCTTCGGGTCCAGGACATGCCACTAAAAACACACTAGTTAGTATTCGCTTTCGCTACGACTACCCCACCAAACGGGTTAACCTCGCGACATGCCGCTGACTCGCAG
This sequence comes from Corynebacterium sp. HMSC074C03, assembly GCF_001838285.1. NCBI lineage: Bacteria > Bacillati > Actinomycetota > Actinomycetes > Mycobacteriales > Corynebacteriaceae > Corynebacterium > Corynebacterium sp. HMSC074C03. The sequence continues at coordinate 1,048 of NZ_KV836229.1, forward strand.
GCTCATTCTTCAAAAGGCACGCCATCACCCCAAAAAA
>NZ_KV836230.1:0-486 GCF_001838285.1 Corynebacterium sp. HMSC074C03
TAAAAGTGTCTCGGTCTGGATACTACAAATGGGCCCATGTGCAGCAGAAACGACTATCCGGAAAGGATGATCGTGCAACATTTTACGATGATGTTGACCGTAAGATTCATCAGATTTGGAAAGACTCTGATGAGGTTTATGGTGCTCCGCGGATCACCGCAGAGCTCGCCGAGCGCTACCACATTTCGCTTAACCGTAAGACTGTGGCGAAGCGGATGCGCATGATGGGCATTGAAGGGATTTCACCGCGTGCCTTTGTCCCGGTGACAACGATTCAAGCCAAGCGTAAGTCAACTCTTCCTGACCTGGTCAAGCGCATGTTTGATACTGGTGAGCTCAACCGGGTGTGGATGTCGGATATTACCTACCTGCGCACCAGCGAGGGATGGTTGTACTTGTGCGCGGTCCGCGATGGTCATTCCCGCAGGGTACTGGGCTGGGCAATGGATAGTGTTCAAGACACAAGTTTGGTTGAACGGGCCCTGC
>NZ_KV836230.1:586-4597 GCF_001838285.1 Corynebacterium sp. HMSC074C03
ACGTTCCTGATGGGCTGGTGTTTCACGCTGACCGTGGAACGCAATTCACTAGCGAGAAGCTCTGGGAGGTCTGCCGCAGACTGGGCATCGCTCAGTCTGTGGGGCGCACTGGCGTGTGCTTCGATAACGCGATGGCTGAGTCGTTCTGGTCGACGCTAAAGACTGAATTCTACGACCGTAAGCGATGGCCTACCCGTGATGCTGCACGCAAGGCTGTTGCCTACTGGATTGAAGTCGTCTACAACCGCCGGCACTCTGCACTCGGGATGGTCAGCCCCGTCGACTTCGAGAACCACGCCGGCGCAATCAACAGCAGAAAAGAAATAGCTGCCTAACCACTAGGTAGCTCCACTACGTGTCCACGATTTGCGAGCAACCCCAAGGCATGTTAGAGTTTGGGGCATGTCGAGTCCCGAATCAGACAGGTCAGGGGTTGTCGGTCACACCGCCAGCCCCTTGAACCACTAGTTACGACGCCCACGATCTGTGTGGGCGTATGTCTGGCGTACTCGGGGCGCTGGCCGTGGTGACAAGAAGAACCATTTCTTGATCTCACACCTCGGAGTACTCGATGCCTTTTGCCCTCTACATGCTTGCCCTGGCGGTCTTCGTCATGGGCACTTCAGAATTCATGCTCGCGGGATTGCTCCCCGCGATCGCGACCGAACTTGACGTCTCGGTCGGCACTGCGGGCCTGCTGACCTCCGCATTCGCAGTCGGTATGGTCGTCGGCGCGCCAGTGATGGCGGCATTCGCTCGCCGTTGGCCACCGCGGCTCACATTGATCGTTTGCCTTCTCGTGTTCGCGGGAAGCCACGTCATCGGAGCGATGACACCAGTGTTCTCTCTCCTGCTCATCACCCGGGTGCTCAGCGCTCTCGCAAACGCAGGATTCCTCGCCGTAGCACTGAGCACGGCCACTACCCTCGTGCCAGCGAACCAGAAGGGGCGTGCACTGTCGATCCTGCTCTCCGGCACGACGATCGCAACCGTCGTGGGCGTCCCCGCCGGGGCACTGCTCGGCACAGCGCTGGGCTGGCGAACGACGTTCTGGGCGATCGCCATCCTCTGTATTCCCGCGGCCGTTGGAGTCATTCGTGGCGTCACGAACAATGTTGGTCGGAGCGAGACTAGCGCGACCTCACCAAGGCTCCGTGTCGAGCTCAGCCAGTTGGCGACGCCGCGGCTCATCCTGGCCATGGCACTCGGAGCGCTGATCAACGGAGGGACCTTTGCGGCATTCACCTTCCTGGCACCCATCGTGACCGAGACCGCGGGCTTGGCCGAAGCGTGGGTGTCCGTCGCGCTGGTGATGTTCGGCATCGGATCGTTCCTTGGCGTCACGATCGCAGGACGACTATCAGATCAACGACCTGGCCTCGTGCTCGCAGTCGGCGGACCGCTATTGCTGACAGGCTGGATCGTGTTGGCAGTGGTCGCATCTCATCCCGTTGCGCTTATCGTCCTCGTCCTCGTTCAGGGATTCCTGTCGTTCGGCGTCGGCAGTACTCTGATCACGCGTGTGCTGTATGCAGCATCGGGTGCGCCAACGATGGGCGGTTCGTACGCAACCGCAGCATTGAATATCGGAGCTGCAGCGGGGCCCGTGCTTGGTGCGCTCGGGCTCGCGACCGGGCTGGGGCTGCTCGCGCCGGTTTGGGTCGCTTCGGTGCTGACAGCGATCGCTCTCGTCATCATGCTTCTCACCAGACGCGCGCTTACGAAGACCGCGGCGGAGGCCAATTGATGACCCATCCGAACGCTCTTCTCACTCCTCGTGCCCGTCTCCGGTTAGCTCGGCTGATTGTCGAAGACGGCTATCCGGCCACGATCGCCGCAAAGATGGGGTCGTTTGCGGGAGAGGGCGAAATCCTACGCTAAGGCTTTGGCCAACGATATTCTCCGGTAAGATTGATGTGTTCCCAGGGGATAGGAGAAGTCGCTTGATATCTAGTATGACGTCTGTCGCACCTGCTTGATCGCGGCCGCGATAGCTAGATCGCGTTGCTCCTCTTCTCCATCCGCGTTCCAAGCTGCGGAAAGGCACCCATAAGCGTACGCCTGGTCGAGCAGGCGACGCGGATCGACGTCCAGCGCACGAGAGAATGCGTCCGCCATCTGTGCAATGCGTCTAGGATCGAGACAAAGGTCGTCTCTGTCAGCCGGATCGTAGAACATATTGGCGGCGCCAAAGCCCACTTCACCGACCAGACCGACGGGATCTATCACCAGCCAGCCGCGACTGGAGAACATGATGTTTTCATGATGCAGATCGCCATGTAGCCCACGCAGTTCCGAGGCATTGCTCATCATTTGATCGGCTATAATCGCCGCGTGGACGTAGTCAGTTTGACAACCTGCGTTTTGATCATCGCGCGCCCGCTGAAACAAAGCTGCAAAGCGATCCCGGATCGGGAGAAGGGCAGAAGGCAGGGGTTCCTCAGATGCGGCATACAGCTTCGCCATTAGTTCCGCTGCAATTTCGGTCGCCTGGTAGTCGCCGTGCTCGGCAACGATGTGAGAGAGCATTCGCTCCCCGGCATATTCGAGCAACATCAGATTGTTCTCACGACCGAGCAACCGGACTGCTCCCCTCCCATTGCGCCATACCAGATAGTCGGCCCCGCGCAGTTCATCAGCAATGTCTTCTATAGGTTTCAATCCCTTGACGATTGCAGGAGTCCCGTCTGGCAATGAAACTTTCCAAACGAGGCTGGAAAAGGTGTCCGCAATGAGAACAGGTTGCGAAACGTGCCAATGAGCAGGAAAAACAGGCGGCATGAACATCAACCCCAAGTCAGAGGGTCCAATCGCAGATAGAAGGCAAGGCGTTCGCGGTCGGGGGCTTCGATCCCCAATACATTGAATAGGACAGCGAAGGCGCGCTCTGCTTCATCTGGCGCTGCCCAGTTCTCTTCGGCGTTAGCAATCATGAGTGCCAAATCGGCATAGCGATCTGCTGTTCCGAGCCGCCCAAGGTCGATCAGACCCGTGCATTGAAGAGTTTTAGGGTCCACCATGAAGTTCGGCATGCAGGGATCACCATGGCAAACAACCATATCGGTGCGCTCTTGGTCGAGCCGCACCGGTAGCTCTCGTTCGACACGAGCCAAAAGATCGAGCTGCGGCGTACTCTTGTCCTCGTCCGGTAAGAAGTCGGGATTGACGGCATTGCGGGACACCACATCAACGGCGCGTCCGAACATTCGCGACAGCCTGCGCTCAAACGGACATTGATCAACCGATAGGCTGTGAACAGCGCCAAGTTGCTGCCCCATTGACGGCCACGCTTTGAGCAAATCCGCTCCAGACAGATCAGCCGCCGGTACTCCCGGAATTGCCGTTATCACCAAGCATGCACCCTCCTGTTCCTCCTGCCAGTTGATCACCTCGGGGCAAGCCACACCTCGACCTTTGAGCCAAATGAGGCGGTCACGCTCTCCAGCGAGCTCACCGCGGCGGGAAGCAGGTGCGATTTTCGCGAAGGCATGCCCGTCACCACGTCGAAAAACAAAATCACCAGATTCTCCGCCTCTGACAGGCAACCAGTCAGAATGCGATTCACCAAAAAAAATATTAGTTCGATTCAATGGAGGTTCCTTCAGTTTTCTGATGAAGCGCGGAGGTGGCTCAACCTGCGAAAAGAAACGAGTTGCTACGTAAGTCCGAGAACATGCTTTCCATGGTCTCTGAGCTCGCCTTTGGGACCGACATATCGGTAGAGAGTGACGCGCTCGATGCCGAGTTCCTTGCAGAGATCGGAAACTGAAGTATCGCGCTGGGCCATGGCGGCTTGCGCGAGACGCACCTGAGCTTTGGTGAGCGCGAATTTTCGTCCGCCCTTGCGACCGCGCGCTCTCGCGGAGGCGAGACCCGCCATGGTGCGCTCTCGGATCAGATCCCGCTCGAACTCGGCCAAGGTGGCGAAGATTCCGAACACCATGCGACCGGACGCAGTCGTGGTGTCGATCTGAGCGGGCACTGTTGCAAAGTTAGCGATGAGGCAGCCTT
>NZ_KV836231.1:0-545 GCF_001838285.1 Corynebacterium sp. HMSC074C03
GGCGTGAAGCCGCGAACCTGGTAATCGAGTCAGATCGGCCGATTGCTCATGTGGCTAAGGAAATCGGTGTCTCCGCCGGGCTTTTGGGCCGGTGGGTCAAACTCGAGCGTGAGCGCCGAGGATCCTCCGATGGGATGAGTGAAGCTGATCTTCGTGCTGAGAATGCTCGTCTGCGCCGGGAGCTGGCTGAAGCGAAGATGGATAATGAGTTTTTGTCAAAAGCGACGGCCTTCTTCGCCGCGAAGCAACGCGAGCAGAAAAGTTCGAATTGATGCAGCAGGAGAAGGCAAACTACAGCATCAAACGCATGGCACGGCTATTAAAAGTGTCTCGGTCTGGATACTACAAATGGGCCCATGCGCAGCAGAAACGGCTATCCGGAAAAGATGATCGTGTTGCATTTTACGATGATGTTGACCGTAAGATTCATCAGATTTGGAAAGACTCTGATGAGGTTTATGGTGCTCCGCGGATCACCGCAGAACTTACCGAGCGCTACCGCATTTCGCTCAACCGTAAGACTGTGGCGAAGCGGATGCGCATGA
>NZ_KV836231.1:850-1232 GCF_001838285.1 Corynebacterium sp. HMSC074C03
ACGTTCCTGATGGGCTGGTGTTTCACGCTGACCGCGGAACACAATTCACCAGTGAGAAGCTCTGGGAGGTCTGCCGCAACCTGGGCATTGCCCAGTCTGTGGGGCGTACGGGCGTGTGCTTCGATAACGCGATGGCCGAGTCGTTCTGGTCGACGCTAAAGACTGAATTCTATGACCGGCAGCGATGGCCTACCCGTGATGCTGCACGCAAGGCCGTTGCCTACTGGATTGAAGTCGTCTACAACCGCCGGCACTCTGCACTCGGGATGGTCAGCCCCGTCGACTTCGAGAACCACGCCGGCGCAATCAACAGCAGAAAAGAAATAGCTGCCTAACCACTAGGTAGCTCCACTACGTGTCCACGATTTGCGGGCAACCCCAA
>NZ_KV836232.1:0-35062 GCF_001838285.1 Corynebacterium sp. HMSC074C03
GCCATTTTTGTCATAAACGCAGTCAGTAACTCGGCTCGGCCCGCCGCAGCCAGCCACCAACGAAAAACGAGCCCGAATAAGGAGCAAAACCTTATCCGGACCCGAATTTCAGTGTTTGATTGACGGCTACAAAGCTCTAAAGCTCGAACCTAACCAGCTCAAACCTTAAGCGTTCTTCTCGGCCTCTTCGGCTTCCTTCTGAGCCTTCAGCAGGCGAGCGGCGTTACGACGACGTTTGCGCAGCAAGTCAACGCGCTCATCCAGCAGCACGTCGAGCTCCTCAATGGAGCGGCGCTCACGGAGCATGTCCCAGTGAGTCCTCGGCGGCTTCACCGGCTTAGCTTCAGTGCCTTCGCCTTCAACCAGCTCACCAATCTGGCCATTCTTGCACAGCCATTCACCTGGAATTTCCGCGTCATCCGCGAATGGGACCTCGAAGATCTCACCGGATTCAGTGCGGTAGCGGACCATCATTCGCGGCGCGAGGTCATGATCGCGATCGGTCTCATACGAAACGGCGCCCATGCGACTGCCACGAAGAACTCGATCTGCCATGTGGAACGTGCCCCCTTTGGTAGAAATACTAGACCACACATTATAACGCCTTAGTCAGCATTCATGCCATAATTGACTTCTGTGTCAGATCAAAAGCCGAGCACAACTATCGCCAATTGCCAGTGGTGTGGCCGCGAAATGGAGATCGCGATCCGCGGTCGCCGGCGCAAATTCTGCAGCCAAGCCTGCCGGCAGCGCGCGTATGAAAAACGCACCGGCGTAGCAAAAGGCGCCTCCAGGCCGATTGCCGAACGAATCAATGCGGATCTCACGCTGAAGACCACCGATGCCACGAGCAGGTCGGCGGGCGATGACGTCGTAAAGCGAATAGGGGACGGGCTCTTCGAAGTACGTTGTCTCGCCGAAGACTTGCGCACCGCGCTTGACGACGACATGGAGACTTCCGTCCTACAGGAGATTACGCAGGAATTGATTATGAAAACGCGTGAGGTGGAACGGTTTATCCCATAGCGGATTAAAAGGATAGGATGAGCACTATGAATTCTGGTGTCCGTAAATCAATTATTACTTTGATAGCCGTTGCAGTTGTTGCGCTCGCAATTGTTATTGTGGGACCAGTTTTGTATCGCGTTTTCACGCATGAAGGGGTGCGTACTGGGGATTTCGAGGCTAACGAGCTGCCTGCAGCAACGACTGACGCGAATGGCACCTGGAAGATTGTCGGTGGCGATAACTCACAGAACACCTCCGTTGGCTTTACTTTTAACGAGGTGCTGCCAGGCAGTAGGCGGACGACGTCCGGTTCCACCCACGATGTCACTGGCGAGCTGAAGGTTGCTAACAACAATCTTGAGGACGCATCCGTTGTTGTTGACATGGCAACTCTGACTAGCGATATTGAACGTCGTGACATCAATGTCCGCAACAATATTTTCAGCGTTGAGCAGTACCCAGAAGCTAAGTTTGAGCTTGCAGAGCCGCTCGATATTTCAAGCATTCCAGATAACGGCCAATGGGCAAATATCGAGATTCCGGGACGCCTGACCATTCGCGGTGTCACCAATGATGTCACCGTGCCAATGAAGGTCGCTCGCACCGAAAACCTGGTTTTACTGTCGGGCACCTTGCCAATCAACCGCCTGGATTACAACGTGCGCCTGCCACAGTTTGTAGCTGCATCCATCGAGGAGAACGGCGAACTCAATCTACGCATTGTCGCGGAGAAGCAAGACACGTAGGTTTCGGCTAGCAGGCACGGCCATCTAAAGATTGATCGCACGAGAACGAATCTAAAAGAGGCTTCTAGCCAGCGAAGATATGCCCCGTTTCGTCACTGTGACGTAATAAAGCCATTTAGAGTCACACACCATAGAAGTCCCGCCAAAAACAATTTTGATAGGCCAGTTGGGAGCCGCAACAATATGAACACCTACGAAGCAATGTTGCTCGCACGAAAGGTGCGAATGGTGCTACTGATTATCTTCATTGCATTCGTGGCCTACAAGGGCGTGTGGTGGCTCGTGGCTGTTGGCATATTTCTGATTGGCATGACGCTGTGGCAGAACAAGCGACTGCGGGAAGAGATTGCCGTCCGCAACGCGGATGAGCTTGCAGCAGACACCAAGACCAATGAACAATAAGCCCGACAGCATGGATCAAGCGCCAAGGTAGAACGCGGCGGCGGAAAACGTGGCAGCCCTAGAAATTCAGAACCCCCCAGGGCTGGCCACTGTCAATATTTGTCCGATAATATACATTATGACATTTTGGCCTAAGGATCCCGTCCTCCCCATTGCCACCGATGCGCCATTGCCGTCAGACCTAAGGAATTTTTAGTAAAATTTCTCGCATGCCTGACCTCTCAGACACATCCAGTAGCTCCGACAGACCCGATACGTCAGACCCGTCAGATAGATCTGACTCGTCCGACGACTCTGAGCCTCGCGCCAACGTAGATGGGCTCTCTGTAGCCGCTGTAAGCGCAATCACCGCAGCAACCGCAACCGCCTCAACGACCGCAGCAAACACTTCAGGTGATGCCGCGTGATTGTATCCGCGCTCATTGTATTTGCAGCTTTTCTTTTCCTCGTTTTCGCCAACGCAATTTTCGTTGCTGTCGAGTTTTCCTACCTCACGGTTAATAGGAATGACGTCAAGAAAGCCGCAGACTCCGGCTTAAAGTCCGCATATTTAGTAGACCGTGCTCTATCACGCACCTCTACTAACCTCTCCGGCGCACAGCTGGGAATTACGGTCACCAGCCTCGTCGCTGGTTTCCTTACCGGTCCTTCCCTCGGCGTGCTCCTCGAAGCCGCTTTTGGTGGCACTAGCGTCTCTCCCGCCACCGTCACTGCAATCAGCACTACGGGCGCTTTCATTATCGCAACCTTCACTCAAATGGTCTTTGGCGAACTCGTTCCCAAAAACTGGGCCATCGCCGAGCCCACGAAAGTCGCAAACCTCGTGGTCAGGCCGCAAAATGCCTTCATGTTCGCATTCGGCTGGCTGGTCTGGCTGCTCAACAGCGCGGCTAATTGGGTACTAAAACGGCTCGGCTTCTCCCCTGAGGAAGAGGTTGCCAGTGCCAGAACCGCGGAGGAACTCCGTGCCGTCGTCACGCGCTCTAGCGATGAAGGAAAGATTAACCCGCAGACCGCCGAGTTGGTGGCGCGATCAATTGAGTTCGGCGAGCGCACGGCGGCTGATGTGATGACGCCACGCACGCAGATTATCTTTATCGAAGATCAGAGTGTCGCAGAGATGCTGACGGTCGTCGCAGATTCTGGACATGCACGCTTCCCCGTCGTTGGCAATAGCGTCGACGACATCCGGGGCGTGGTGCACTACACCGACCTGCTCAGCGTGCCACACGCACAACGCTTGACGACGTCAGCTGCGAGCCTGGCCAAAGATGTACTCGTGGTGAACGATTCGACCACGCTTGATCCGCTGATGCGTCAATTGCGTGAGGATGCATACCAGTTCGCGGTTGTCGTCGATGAGTACGGTGGCACGGACGGTATTGTGACGTTGGAGGATCTCGTCGAGGAAATCGTTGGTGAAATTGACGACGAACAGGACGATCGTTCGTTGCTCTACAGCCGGATTAGCCCCAATACGGTAATTGTTTCCGGTCTCATGCGCCCTGATGAGTTGGGAGAGATTCTGAATCTGGTTTTGCCGGAGGGCGACGAATCCGACACGATTGGCGGATTTATTACCGAGCGCTTAGATCGCATGCCACGCTTCGGCGACACTGTCACGGTCGAAGCCACCGACCACGAAAACCTCGATGAGGAAAACTTGCCTACCACCGCTGAAGTCGCCTTTCGAGTAGAGCGCATGGCACGTCACCGCGTTGGCCGTATTCGTGTCCAGGTGGACCGCGTCGGCAACAAGGTCGCGCACAGGGATGAAGGCGCCGATCAGGAAGGCACCAGTCACAACCACGTCGAGCACAACAGCGAACAGGAGGGCTAAAACATGCCACTACTTACTCTTATTTTGCTGTTAGCCCTCAATGCCTGGTTTGTCGCCGCTGAATTTGCGATGGTCTCGGCTCGCCGCGACCAAATTGAACCGGATGCCGTCAGCGGCTCTACCAGCGCAAAGTACGCGCTGCGCGGTATCGAAAACGTGTCAGTCTCCCTGGCGGCAACACAGCTTGGCATTACCGCCTGTTCCCTGCTCATCGGTGCCGTCGGTGAGCCGGCGATTGCACACTTCTTCGAACCCTACATGACAGCACTTGGACTCCCCGCGGGCACCGCCCACGTGGTTGCGCTGGCGTTGGCGCTGCTGATCGTCACTTTCCTACACATGGTTGTCGGCGAAATGGTGCCGAAGAACATCGCTATTGCGGCCCCCAGCCCGACAGCGAAGTTCGTGGCTATTCCGCTGTATGTGATTGTGCGGCTGCTCAAGCCGGTTATCTGGGCGATGAATACGACCTCGAACATCGTGGTTCGTAAGGTTCTTCGCGCCACGCCAAAGGACGAGGTCGATTCCTCCTTCACCGCTAGTCAGGTGCAGGATTTCGTCGCCGAGTCCGGGCGTCAGGGGCTTCTCGACGATGACGAGCTCGCGCTCCTTCACAAAGCTCTCGGCTTCGAGCATCTCACCGCCGCGGACGTCACTATGGAACTCGACACCCTCGTCACCATTGGCTCCGACACCTCTGTCGCTGACATCGAAGACCTCAGCGCACGCACGCGATTTTCCCGCTTCCCCATCACTGATACCGACGGCAGCTTCATCGGCTACATTCACGTCAAGGATTTGCTCTCGCTTGACGACGGTCACCGCGACCAGACCTTCCCGCGGAATCTGATTCGCACCTTCGCAACCGTCAGCCCGAACGCCAAGCTCCAATCGGTCATGCGGCTTATGCAGCGCGAGCAAGCTCACTTCGCCTTGGTGACAGAGGAAAATAGTACTTCGGAGAGCTCAGCAGGTTCAGAGAGCTCAGCGGCCTCGGCAGGTGTGGCGAATTCCGTGAATGGCATTGTCGCACTGGAGGACGTACTAGAAGAGCTCGTCGGCGAAGTCCGCCAGGCAACAGCCTAGCGAGACTGCCGACGAGCCCCGTCGATTCCAGCTGGTTACTTGCTGCTGCGAGCTAGTTAGCTAATTACTTCAGCGCAGCCAGTGCGGAGTCGTAGTCCGGTTCCGTGGTGATCTCATCGACCAGCTGGTTGTAAATAACCTTGCCCTCTTCGTCAGTGATGACTACGGCACGAGCAAGCAGACCAGCGAGCGGGCCATCCTGCTGGACAACACCGAATGCTTCGCCGAAACCGTGGCGGAAATCCGAGGCAACCTCAACGTTGTCCAGGCCTTCTGCAGCGCAGAAGCGGCCGAGAGCGAACGGCAGGTCACGCGAAACATTAACCACGACGGTGTTGTCCAGCCCAGCAGCGTCCTCGTTGAAGTGACGCACCGAAGCTGCACAAACACCAGTGTCTACCGACGGGAAGATGTTGTAGACGACCTTCTTACCAGCGAAGGTCTCATTGGTGACCTCACCGAGGTCGCCACCGGTGAGGGTAAACTCCGGAGCCTTGTTGCCCACCTGGGGCAGGTCGCCGGAAAGCTGGACTGGGTTGGACTGAAATGCGGTTTGTGTCATAGCGCCCTTTTTACCGCCTTTCGTCAGGATCCTCCAGGCTGTTTCCTGGAAATCAGTAGAATCGTGACAGAAATGAAATTCCGGGCCGCAGTATCTTGAGTAATCTTGCGTATCTTGCGGTCCGGGCCACGCTATTCAGCGGGCCCCACGTTTAAACTCCGAGGAAAGGCAGCCATGAGTTTGATTACCGCAATTGTGTCCATCGATGTCGAAGCTGACAAGATTCCGGAGGCCGCCGAGACCATCGTCGAGATCGACGGCGTGACTGAGGTCTACTCCGTTACTGGCGACTGGGACCTGGTCGTCGTGGTGCGCGCAACTAACCACGATGATTTGGCGGAAATCATTCCAAACCTCATCAGCAAGGTCGACGGCGTCATTCGCACTCAGACTCAGCTGGCTTTCCGCACCTACTCTCAGCACGATCTGGAAAGTGCATTCTCCATCGGGCTGGAGTAGTCGCGGATTCTTCCACCGAACCGTGCCGGTATGCGGTAGCTACTTAACCACTTCCGCCATCGCGCGGCCTGCCTGGCGGCCACTGAAAATACAGCCGCCCAGGAATGTACCTTCCAGTGCGTTGTTGCCGTGGACGCCGCCGCCACCGAAGCCAGAGGCCTCGCCTGCGGCGTAGAGCCCCTCAAAGGGAGTTCCGTCGGGGTGCAAGCACTGACCGTCGAGGGTCGTCTCAATGCCGCCGAGCGTTTTGCGGGTCAGCATGCGCAGACGAATAGCAATCAGCGGGCCGTTTTTCGGATCCAAAATCGGTGATGGCGGCACAGAGCGGATGATTTTGTCCCCGAGGAAGTTCCGGGCCACGTTGACGTAATTGACCTGGTAGTCCTTGGAGAAGGGATTGCCGGTCTGCATGTCGCGCTGACGGATCTGCTCCTCAAGCTTCTCCAGGTCAATCTTCGGCGCTGCAGCTCCGAACTCGCTGCCCGAACCAGACTCTCCGCCCGAGCTCGCTTCCACGATCTCGTTCATCCCCTCGACCAGCTTCGGCAGATTGTCGGCAACCACCCAGTCTTCGCCGTTATCCATAAACGCCTGAATGGGCGCGGCGACACCAGAGGTCACCTTGCCAATCAGCTTCTTAATCTCCTTGTCGGTTAGGTCCGGATTTTGTTCTGAGCCAGAGAAGATAAACTCCTTGGCCACGATGTTCTTATTCAGCACAAACCAGGAGTAGGAATGTCCGGTCGACAGAATGTGCTTCATCGTGCCAACCGTATCCGCGCCCGGAATATATGGTGCAGGCAGACGGTTTCCTTCCGCGTCGAACCACATGGCCGACGGTCCCGGGATGATTCGAATACCGTGATTCGGCCACACCGGATCCCAGTTCTTCATACCCTCGGTGTAATGCCACATGCGGTCACGGTTGACGAGGTTTGCGCCGGCTTGCTCTGCAATCTCAATGCCACGGCCGTCAACATGCTCTGGCACACCGCAAACCATGTCCTTCGGCATCTCGCCCAGGCGCTCGGTCGGCCAGCACTTACGCACGGCTTCAAGGTTGCCGCCGACACCGCCCGTCGCAATGCACACGGCCGACCCGCGGATCTCAAAGTCCTCCCCTGTTTCCTCGCGTGACGACGCCACTCCTCGCTCTAAAGATTCACAGGGAACCAGAATTTTGCCACGCACGCCGACGGCGCGGCCATCTTCTACAATCACCTCGTCAACGCGGTGGCGATGGCAGTATTCCACCAGCCCCTTCTTTGCAGCTTCGGCGACCGGCTCTGCGAAAACGCGGACAATTTCAGGACCGGTGCCCCAGGTGAGGTGGAATCGGGGTACCGAGTTACCGTGACCGTCGGCACGCCCTTCACCGCGCTCAGCCCACCCGACGACAGGCAGGAACTTCACGCCGAGATTGCGGAGGTAGTCGCGCTTCTCCCCCGCCGCGAAGTTCAGGTAGGCCTTGGCCCACTTGCGTCCCCAGTTGTCTTCCTCGCGGTCGAACTGCGCGGAGTTGAACCAGTCAGCTTCAGCGAGCTCGCGGTTGTCCTTGACTCCTAGGCGGCGCTGCTCTGGAGAGTCGACGAGAAAGATCCCTCCCAACGACCAGAAAGCCTGTCCGCCGAGGTTGTTGGCGTTCTCCTGATCGACAAGGATGACCTTCTTACCCGCCTGCGTGGCCTCATACGTCGCGACCAATCCGGCAAGTCCGGCGCCGACGACAACAATGTCTGCAGTACGTGTGGTGCTCTGTGCGTTCATAGTTTCGTTTTTAGACCCTAAACACCACCTTTGAGGTGGTTTTGCCTAAAAACGTGATTTATTTTTGCAGGCTTTATTTATCTAGCGAATTTCCAAAGCGTCCGGAGCTGCCCGCTGCTAGTGAGGCCTGCGTGGCGCATGCACGAGTTCGACCTGCACGAGCGTGACTTTCTCTGCACGCACGAGCGCTTCAAACAGTGACAGGTAGTAATTCCACATCCTCCGGAACACTCTGTCGTAGCCGATACCAGCGGCTTCGCGCGCATGAGCCGCAAAGAAATCGCGCTGGAGCTGCAAGGTCGTCGCAAAGTGCGCCGGAATGTACTCTTCCGCCGCGATGCGCAGGCCGGTTTCCCGGTCTACCATCTTGCGCAGCTCTTCCATCGTGAAAAGTTGCAGCTGGGGCCACACGTAAGCGCGTACGAGGTCCAAGCTACGCTCGGCGAGCGCGTCGAATTTGTCCGTAGCTACCACCATTTGGACGACGATGGTGCCGCGATCGACAAGCAGACGCTCGGCGCTCTTCAGCCAGCGCAGCGCACCTGCACGGCCGAAGGTCTCCAGACGCCCGACGTTGATAACCGCCTCGAAGTCGGACTCGAATTCGCGTGGCGACGGAATGTTGCGATCCATCTGGATTACATCGACCGCGCCGCGCAATCCGGCCTTTTCCACCCGTTCCAGCACCGTGTCGGTGTGGTCATCTGAGACGGTAATAACCTCCGCACCCGCTCCCCTTTCTGCAGCCCGAAGAGCAATTTCTCCGCCTGCCGACGGCCATTCGGCCACACGGTCGCCAGCCCGCACTCGAGCGAGATCGAGCATGTGCTCAATATTGCGCACCTGGGCATGCAGAAAATCAGCACGCGCGACGGATTTCGGGGCATCGACATAAGTCACGTCAACTGACCAGTGCGAGGGAACCCCACCCTTGCCCGCACCACGGGCATAGTTGGGAATCTGTTCACGCGACGAGGTTCGCACTCCGGAGGCGAACAGGCCAGAACCACCCATTAGCAATTCGCCGGAATAAAGCTCCAGCAATGAGGTCGGCAACTCTCCCGCCATATCGGGCCCATCGAGACGCGGGCGTGAACGCGCGACTTTCATCAGACCACGTGCCAACGGCCCCAACGAGGCAATATCAAACTCGGCGCTGAGCAGTCGACTGAGAAGCTCTGGCAAGTCATCACTGGACCACTCGCCCGCGAGAAAGGCCTCCCCCAATCCGAGCCATTCTGAATCAGCTAGTCGAGAATAGAAAACAGGATCAATGACGCTGAAAACGACTGGACGAAGCGATTCAGAACCAGTGGGAGATTCACTGCCACCGCTAGAGCTGACGCCACCGACCCCGTCGATAGCCAAATCGGCGTCACCCGTCGACCGAGTGATGAAGGACTCTCCGACAAACTCACCGGATTCAACCAGTTCAATGCCGTTGTCCTGGCAGAGCCGCTCAAAAGAGCGTTCCATCATTTCAGCACGTTTCGCTAAGAAACGCCCCTCTGGAATACGCGCAACCCGAGGCCATCGCTCTGCGTCAATTGCCTGCCGGCTTGCCGAATTCACCCTGCCCGAACCTCCTAACAATCGCGCCGCATAAAGGTACGAATAACGAACTGAGTTTGTTCTCGAAGCCTACCGCGCAGGGGCCCAGAATAGGCGGTGGCGCACCGAGAGGATTACTATTGTGGCTTGCCGGCTAAAAGCCGAATCTAAAACTTCGAGAACTTTAAAGTCTGTGAGGAGAAAATACATGACCGAGACTCCGTACCGCCCGCACTCCGGACGCCCGCACGTGGTCGTCATCGGTTCGGGTTTCGGCGGCTTGTTCGCGGCGAAGAAGTTGCAGGGCGCCGAGGTCGACGTCACTCTCATCGACCGCACTAACCACCACCTGTTCCAGCCACTGCTCTACCAGGTAGCAACGGGCATCCTTTCCTCGGGCGAAATCGCTCCGTCCACTCGTACGATCTTCGACGGTGTTCAGAACGTTCGTGTTGTCAAGGGCGATGTCACCGACATCGATGTCGAAAAGCAGGTCGTGACTTCCGAACTGGGTCACCAGACTTCCAAGTGGGAATACGACCACCTCCTGGTCGCCGCTGGCGCTGGCCAGTCCTACTTCGGCAATGATCACTTTGCCGAGTTTGCTCCGGGTATGAAGAACATCGACGATGCACTCGAGATTCGCGCTCGTATCATTGGCGCATTCGAGCGCGCCGAGCTGACCGACGATCCGGCCGAGCGCGAGCGTCTGCTGACCTTCGTGGTCGTCGGTGCTGGCCCGACCGGCGTTGAGCTTGCTGGTCAGCTGGCCGAGCTGGCTAACCGCACTCTCGCATCGTCTTACCGCAGCTACAACCCGCACGCTGCTCGTGTCGTGTTGCTCGACGGCGCACCGCAGGTTCTGCCGCCGTTCGGCAAGCGTCTGGGCCGCAAGGCTCAGAAGTCCCTGGAGAAGATGGGTGTCATCGTCAAGCTGGGCGCGATGGTCACTGACGTCAATGAAGAGGGCGTCACCTACAAGAACATGAAGGATGAAACCGAGGAGTTCATCCCGTCGTTCTGCAAGATTTGGTCCGCCGGCGTGTCCGCTTCCCCGCTGGGTAAGATGATTGCCGAGCAGACTGGTGCCGAGACTGACCGCGCTGGCCGTGTCATTGTCAACGAGGACATGACAGCTGGTGACTGCAAGAACGTTTACGTCGTGGGCGATATGTCCAACCGCGAGAACCTGCCGGGCGTTGCTCAGGTTGCTATTCAGGGCGGCGAGTATGTCGCTGACAACATTGCTGCCGAGGCAGACGGCCGCGATGTCGCGGAGCGCCAGCCGTTCGAGTACTTCGACAAGGGCTCCATGGCAACCGTCTCCCGCTTCTCTGCAGTGGCGAAGATGGGCAAGGTTGAGGTCTCCGGCTTCATCGGCTGGGTCCTGTGGCTGGCTGTCCACCTGATGTTCCTGGTGGGCTTCCGCAACCGTCTCGTCTCCTGCGTCAGCTGGGGTCTGAATGTTCTGGACCGCAACCGTTGGCAGATGGTTTCCACCCGCCAGCAGATGTACGCACGCAATGCAATCAATCGCCTGGCCGAGCTCAACAAGGACAAGGCTGAGCAGGATCTGCCTCTGGAAGTTCGCGACACCCGCCGCGAGCACCGCGCAAATAAGAACAAGTAGTTAACTTGCAGGTGGCTAGGTTAGAAAACAGCTAACCAAGGTTAACCACCTGCGAGCTCCCTATCAGGCCCGTTACCACCTATGACGATTTGCTACAGCGGCTTGTCGAGTACCGCAATTCGTAGGTTGGTGCGGGCCAGCAGTTTTTCATCTGCCTTGCGGGTGTGCTCAATGCGCCACAGTTGCATGGTGCGCCCCAGGTATTCAGGCTCCGCCGTGGTAACGATTACCTCGCCAGCCCGGGCGGAGCGGTAAAAATCGGTGTTGTTGTTCACACCGACGACCGGCTTCTTCGCGCCGCAGGCAACGAAACCAGCAATAGAGCCAGCAGTCTCACCTAGCGAGCAGTAAACACCGCCATTGGCCAGGCCCCACGGTTGCAGGTGGTCGGGCCCGACTGCGAGCTCCATCTGAATTCGCTCCGGCCCGACATGGACAAACTTCGTGCCCAGCAGGGTATCTAGACCGCCGATTCCGTTATCGCCCAAGGTGCTGTTAAAAACAGTCAGCTCCTCATCGCTCAAGACTTCCTGGCTAGCCTTCGTCGCCAGTGTCATATACTTGCGCAGCGCCTTCCTCTTCGCCTGCTCGGCGGCGGAAGCTGAAAAGTTAGAGTCCTGTGAACTGCCATTATTCGCAATAGTCTCGTCAGTCATGCCAAACATTGTGCCAGCGCACACCATCGCTCGTGGCAGTTTTAACGTTAAAAGCAGTAACAATTTCTGAGTCCCAGATACAACGAACCCGGGCCAGGCTTTAAGATGGTGGGCATGACCGATAACAATGAACTCGCACAAATTGGTGTCGTCGGGCTCGCCGTCATGGGCTCGAATATCGCACGCAACTTCGCCCACAAGGGACACACCGTTGCCGTGTACAACCGCAGCCCGGAGAAAACTCGCACCCTCATCGCTGAACACGGTGATGAAGGCTCATTCATCCCGTCCGAGACCATTGAAGAGTTCGTCGCTTCGCTGGAGCGCCCGCGTCGCGCTCTGATTATGGTTCAGGCAGGTGCCGCTACTGATGCGGTCATCGATCAGCTTGCCGACGTGATGGAGCCCGGCGACATCATCATTGATGGCGGTAACTCTCTTTACACGGACACCATCCGCCGCGAGAAGGCTATTCGCGCCCGTGGCCTGCACTACGTTGGCACTGGTATTTCCGGTGGTGAGGAAGGCGCTCTGACCGGCCCATCCATTATGCCGGGTGGCACGAAGGAGTCCTACGAGTCCCTCGGCCCGCTGCTGGAGTCCATCTCCGCTCACGTTGATGGCGTTCCGTGCTGTACACACATTTCCTCCGATGGCGCTGGCCACTTCGTGAAGATGGTCCACAACGGCATCGAGTACGCGGATATGCAGGTCATCGGCGAGGCCTACCACCTTCTGCGCGAGGCCGCTGGCCTCACCCCTGCCGAGATTGCAGATATTTTCCGCGAGTGGAACAAGGGCGACCTGGACTCCTACTTGGTTGAGATTACCGCTGAGGTTCTCTCCCAGGTCGATGAGAAGACAGGCAAGCCACTGGTGGATGTCATCGTGGATGCCGCTGGTCAGAAGGGCACCGGGCGTTGGACGGTCAAGGCCGCTTTGGACTTGGGCATTCCGGTAACTGGTATTGGCGAGGCCGTGTTCGCTCGCGCCCTGTCGTCTTCCCTTGCTCAGCGTGAGGCTGCACGCAACCTGCCGTCGGGAAGCCTGGCTAAGGCGCCCGAGGATCGCGATGCTTTTGTGGAACGCGTCCGTAAGGCTCTCTACGCTTCCAAGATCATTGCCTACTCGCAGGGCTTTGATGAGATTAACGCTGGCGCCAAGGAGTACGGCTGGGAAATTGACCGCGGTGCGCTGGCAACCATCTGGCGTGGTGGCTGCATCATTCGCGCTCAGTTCCTGAACCGCATCAAGGAAGCGTACGACCGCGATCCGGAGCTGCCGGCGCTGGTACTCGACGAGTACTTCCGTGACCAGGTCACCGAGTGCCTCGATGCCTGGCGCGATGTTGTTGTCACGGCGGCGCAGATGGGTATTCCAGCTCCGGTGTTCTCCTCCTCGCTGGCTTACTACGACGGCCTGCGTGCAGAGCGCCTGCCGGCAGCGCTGGTTCAGGGGCAGCGTGACTACTTCGGTGCGCACACTTACCAGCGTGTTGACCGCGAGGGTGCTTTCCACACCCTCTGGTCTGGCGACCGCTCCGAGGTTGAAGCGTAGTCTTGAAGTCTGTCGCTTCACGCTCTTGAAGTTAAAAGGGGTCTGAGATGCCATTTCCATTGAAGGCAAAGCCTGATTCTGTGCCACGAGTTCTTTCCATCGCCGGCACAGACCCAACAGGTGGTGCTGGGCTCCATGCCGATTTGAAATCAATTGCCGCCGCTGGCGGTTATGGCATGGGCGTGGTCACCGCACTGGTATCTCAGAACACTGTGGGTGTCCGCGCTGTCCACACCCCACCTGTTGACTTCCTCGTCGAGCAGTTGGCTGCTGTCACTGAGGATGTCACCATCGACGCGGTGAAGATTGGCATGTTGGGTTCACGCGAACTCACACAGGCCGTCACCAACTGGGTTCGGGAGACCAAACCAGCCGTGGTTGTTCTCGATCCGGTTATGGTCGCCACCTCCGGCGACCGTCTGCTTGACGAAGATGCCATGGACGCAATGCGTGACCTGGTCGCCGAAGCCACCGTTATCACGCCGAACGTTCCCGAACTGGCGTTGCTTGCCGACGCCCCGGAGGCCAATGACTTCACTGAGCTGATTGAGCAGGCGCTGGAGTTCGCGAGCAAGAACGACGTCATCGTAATTGCAAAGACCGGCCACCTAAGTAGTGATGAAGCCGGAAATGCCGTGGCATCCCCCGATGGCCAGGTTTTCTTCAGCTCTTCTCCCCGCATTCACACTGAGAACACCCATGGCACGGGTTGTTCGCTGTCCGCTGCTCTCGCCACACGGATTGGTGGGGGCTCCGCGATTAATGATGCCCTGCGCTGGACTACGCGCTGGCTCAGCGAGTCCATTCGTTTCGCGGATAACCTCAACGTCGGCCAGGGGCACGGTCCCATTGACCACGGCCACAGGGCTCGTCGCCTAGAAAAGGTCGCGCTTCGCCGAATGCAACCAGTGCATCTGAACTCCAGTCTTTACCCAGAGGCCATCGAAGGCACTGGCACTGAGCAGACGCCGAAGGAGCTGGAATCTTTCTTTGGCCACTCACTCCAGATTGCTCCGGCGGGCCCCTTTACTTCCCAGCTGTGGCGGGACATCGAGGACATCGTTGCCGAGATTGGCGGAATGTTCAGCGTCCCCACGATGCTCCGCGGCGACCTTTCCTCGGAAGAAACCAACTTCTTCGTAGCGCAAGAGGCCTGGTACTTGCACCAAGTTTTCCCAGTCCTGTCGCATCTGGCAACGAAAGCACCCTGCGCTAAGGAACAGGTTCTGTGGTCATCGGTCGCGCAGGAAGCCCTGGTGCGTGCGTTGGAATTGAACAATAACACGCTGGAAGAGGCTTCTTCGGCACTCGAGGACATCGAGCCGACAACAATCACACAGCTTTTGCTGGACGTGCATTCTTCCTGTAGCGCCTTCAATCCATATCGGGTCGCCGTAACCAGTATCGTCGCCGAAATGTGGATCGCAACCGAGCTGACTCTGCAAGGAAAATCGCTGGTTGATGGGGATTCCGCGATCGCGAACTGGGTGGAGGCCTATTCCGACCCCGAGTATGTTGACAGCGTTCAGCAGGCTCTCGAGGTCCTTGAAGAGAATATGTCCACGGCCAGCGATGCGGAGCTCAAATCTATCCGCAACATCTTCCGTCGAGCCGCTGTTCTCGAGCGCGAGGCCTACGCGCAACCGGGTCGCGGTTGGTAAATCTCATGGGACGGTAGTTTCCAGTTCACCGGACGTGCCTATTGCATGGCAGTCCGGGGATAGCGGTATTCTAACAAGCATGCCCCCTCCTGCTGAGTCCAGTGATTTCAGACAGTTGGGCACGCCGGAAGCAATTGTGAGTATTCTGCGTGCCCAGCACATAACTTCGCCCACCGCCGTGCAGGTGGCGACTTTGCCAGATGCTTTCGCTGGCAAGGACGTTCTTGCACAGGCACCCACGGGCTCGGGCAAAACGCTCGCATTCGGCATTCCGCTGGTCACGTTACTCAATAACGCCTCTCCAGCGCTTCCCCGTTACCCGCGCGCGCTTATTATTTCGCCGACGCGCGAACTTGCAGATCAAATTGCTGATGTCCTCGCTGACATCGGCGCCGCTGCAGGTCTGCGTGTCTTGAGCTTGGTCGGCGGTGACCCCGTGGCCAAGCAGCAGACTCTGCTCGCAGCACCAGTCGATATCGCTGTGGTCACACCGGGTCGCGCACACGATTTGCGCCGCCGCGGTCTACTCAATCTTGAGCAGGTTCTTACCGTTGTCGTAGATGAAGCGGACATGCTCGCTGACATGGGCTTTCTGCCCGATGTTCTGGGCCTAGTCCGTGCGTGTCCGAAGTCGGCACAGCGCATGGTCTTTTCCGCCACGATTAACGACGACGCCGCGGGGCTTATCCGCGATCGTCGCGCAAGTAGCACCGAAGTTGCGAAACACAAGGTCACTGCATCCCGGCTGACCATGCGCAATATGCGGCATCTGTTACTTCGGGTGGAGGACAACACTGAGGCAGACGAAGTGGTCGCCTGGATTGCCTCCCGCAGGAATCAGTGCGTCATCTTCGCCAACTCTAAGGCGCGTGTCGTGCAGCTGGCTAAGTTTTTACAGTTCTACGACATCAAGTTAGGTTTCCTCCACGGCGATCGCGGCCAGGCAACTCGTCGCGCAGTCCTCAAGGCCTTTGCCGACGGTGAAATCAATGTCCTCGTCACCACGGATGTGGCCGCTCGTGGCATTGATATCGATGCTCTCGACTTGGTTGTGCACGCGGATCCGCCAAGGGATTCCGCGACGTACATTCACCGCTCGGGTCGCACGGCGCGTGCAGGTGCTTCCGGCACGGTCGCGATGATTGTGCGTGACCGCCAGGTCGATCAGGCCCGTGAGCTGCTGGCAGGAGCCGGCGTTGAAGCTGAAGAGCTGCGCGCCGCTCCGGGACTGCCGCGATTTGTCAAGGAACTGGGCGCACGCCGTCCGCGCCGGGCTCGTCAAGATCAGAGCCAATCGGCAAGCGGTGCTAGTGGTTCCGGTTACCGCGGGCGCGGCGGCCCGTCGGCAAGCGGAAAGAATCGTGCTGGCGGTCGCGTACACCGCCCCAAGCGAGGGAAAAAGAAGAAGAGATAATCAGTGGATATTGTTCTCAATATTGTCGCGGTTGTCGGCTTTATCGCGCTAACCGCTGGCACCGGCCTCTTTGTGGCGTTTGAATTCGCGCTGACGGGACTGGAGCGTTCTACGATTGACGCCGACCGCGCCCGTTCAGCGGATGCACCTGCTGAGGCCGTTCACAAGGCACATAATCGACTGTCCTTCCACCTCTCCGGTGCACAACTGGGCATTACGTTGACGACGCTGGCAACTGGTTTCCTCGCGGAACCGGTGCTGGCACAGTACTTCACGCCGATGCTGCATTGGATGGGGCTCAGCGAGTCTGCAGCGGGACCGACCGCACTAATTCTTGCGCTCATTGTGGCCACGATGTTGTCAATGGTCTACGGCGAGTTGGTGCCGAAGAATGTCGCGATTACAGAGCCGCTGGCAGCGGCGCGCGTTACGGCTCGTCCGGTGATGGCGTTTAACTGGGTGTTCCACTACTTCATTCAGTCGCTGAATGCCTCGGCGAACTGGCTGGTGCGCAAGCTCGGCATTGAACCGGCGGATGAGCTGGCGTCGGCGCGTTCCCCGCAGGAGCTGGAAGCACTGGTGCGCAATTCTGCGGAGCAGGGTGCATTGGATGAGTCGAAGGCTGCTGTGCTCGAGTCGTCGTTACGCTTTGGCGAAACTACTGCGGAGGACCTGATGACGCCGCGGTCGACGATTACTTCTCTCGATGTCGATGACACGGCGCTGGATCTGCTGGCTGTCGCCATCGAATCGGGACATTCCCGCTTCCCCATTACTGACGGGGACCTCGATGCCACTGTCGGTGTTGTCCACGTCAAGGACGCATTCGCGGTGCCTGCGGCGAAACGCTCAACTACCACCATGCGGGAGGTTGCACGGCCAGTGCCCACGCTGCCGCAGTCGCTGGACGGCGATGCCGTACTGGAGGCCGTGCGTTCGGCTGGTTCGCAGATTGCGCTGGTCGCGGACGAGTACGGCGGCATCGCCGGCATTGTCACCATCGAGGACGTCGTCGAGGAAATTCTTGGCGAGGTCTGGGATGAGTACGACGACAAGGAGTCCGAGCAGGAAGTCAAGCGCGCAATTGAAGGCTGGAACTGCTCCGGCCTTGTGCGTACCGACGAGCTGCCGACCAAGGTCGGATACTTCGCCCCGGAGGGCAGCTTCGAAACCCTCGGTGGCCTGATCATGTTTGCGCTCGGTCGCATCCCGGAGGTCGGTGACGTCGTCCTGCTGCCAGAGACCGAACGCGACTTCATGGACGAGTTCGAATCAGGTATCGCCGGACGCTGGTACGCCCGCATTCTGGCGATGGATGACCGCCGCGTGGATCGTGCCATTTTGATTCCTGTGACCAACGAGCGCGCTAAGGAGATGTTCAACCTATGAGTGACTGGTTTGGAATCCTCCTGACCTTCTTCTTGTTGTTGGTCAACGCGTTTTTCGTGGGCGCGGAGTTCTCACTTATTGCTGCTCGCCGTGACCGTTTGGAGGCACTGCTGGCTCAGGGAAAGAAGCGCGCTCGCACAGTTATCAATGCTTCTGAACACCTGTCGATGATGCTCGCCGCCGCACAGCTGGGCATCACTATTGCCTCGCTACTGCTGGGTAAGGTCTCTGAGCCGGCGCTGGCACATCTACTGGAAGCTCCCTTCCAGGCAATGGGTATTCCGGAGTCGCTGCTGCATCCGCTGAGCTTTGCCATCGCATTGATGCTGGTGTCAGTGCTGCACATCATGCTCGGTGAGATGGTCCCGAAGAACATCGCGCTGGCAGGCCCGGAAACGATGGCTATGCTGCTTATTCCGGTTCATATGGTCTTCTACCGTCTGACCAAGCCGCTGTTGCTGCTGTTTAACTGGATGGCTCGCCATACGCTGAGGCTGTTCGGCATTGAGCAGCGCGATGAGCTCGACACCACTGTCGATTCGACTGAGTTGGCATCGATGATTGCGGAGTCTCGTCAAGAGGGGCTCCTTGACAGCGAGGAGCACGTCCGCCTTCGTCGCACGCTGGCTTCGGCCACGCGCACCATTGAGGAGGTGCTAATTCCGCACGAGCAGATTCGGCGCCTCCCCACCGCACCGACTGTGGGCGACCTAGAGACGGCGGTCACCGAAACTGGCTTCTCCCGATTCCCCGTCGCTGCGGCCAACAATGAACCCAACGAGTACCGTGGCTATGTTCACGTCAAGGATGTCCTCGACCGCGTCATGGACCCTGCCTCCGGACCGGAGACAGCCATCCCCGATGACGAGATTCGCCCGATGATCGAGATTCCCATCGATGCCACGCTGGATGAGGGCTTGCGCATCATGCGCCGCTACAGCGCCCACATGGCAGTGGCTGTACGCGCTCGCATGCCAAAGCCGCACCTGCGCGCAAGCGCCCCGGCAAGTATTGCCCCGAAGACCGGTGCTTTCTCCGGCGCGGAGCAGATTGGCATCGTGGCTCTGGAGGACCTCATCGAGGAGCAGGTCGGTGTCGTGCGTGACTGGACTCATGAGGTCTCCCCGAAGCGCAGTGCAGCTGAGATTTCGGCAAAGCGAGGCGCGGCAAAGGCTGCTAAGGGTACGACCGCCAAGACGACGAGGACTGCTAGCCGTGGCAATCGCTCATAACTGGCGCGAGGCCAAGGCACAGCATGAAGCCCGCGTCGATGCCCTGACCCGTGACCACCTGTCCCGTCGCAGTCGCGGCCAGCGCCACCCGGTCTGGGACTTCATCTTCGAGTACTACCCCGTCAAGCCCGGTCAACTCCGCCGCTGGTCACCGGGCATCGGCGTGGACCTGCCCGGTGCGACAGCCAAGGACATCAGTCACTTGAAATTCTTTACCCTCGACATGGATGACGCTACCGACAGTCCTGCCAGCAAGGAGCCCACCGATACCGCCTCGGGGACGGCGCGCATGGATGTTTCGGCGTACGTCGATAAGCGCGGTAAGACGGTGGCGTACATCGGCAATTTGTTGCGTTCGACGCGCGCGAACCCAGCGCACTTTGACTGCTTTGGCCTGCATGAATGGGCGATGGTGTATCGCCAGCCCGAGCATCGTCATCCGGAGCCCCTGCGGCTTGGTCAGGCGGGTACGGACAAGGTCGTCGAGGCCCACACGGTTCGGTGTACGCACTTCGACGCCTTCCGATTCTTCACGCCCGACGCCGTGCCGCTCAACGAGTTTGCGCCGACGCGCGAGACACAGCCGCACTGTGAGCAGATGGGCTGTCTGCACGCCAACATGGACTTGTATAAATGGGCGACCAAGCTCGGCGAGGCGGTCCCCGGCGACCTGTGGCTGGATACTTTCGAGCTCGCGTGCAGTGCCCGTGAGTTGGATATGCGCGCCGCTCCCTACGATCTGCAGGATTGGGGCTTTGCTCCCATTCGCATCGAGACTCCCGAGGGCAAGGCCGAGTACGTCCGCCGCCAGCGTGAGATTTCTTCTCGCGCCGACGTTCTGCGCGGCCGTTTGCTGCAAGTAGTAGATGTCGCATTGTCCACGCAGTAGAGTTGGCAGGAGTTACGTGCGCGTTTGTGCTTTACGACGAGGTCTGCTGCGAGTCGACAGTGCCGAGCACACTCAGCATAGAAAGGGCTAAAACGACATGGGACGACACGCCTCGGGTGAGAACAACTATCGAGTGGCTAAGGGGCCTTTTATTGCCGTCTTGGTCGTCATTGTTCTGGTGGCTGCGGTTTTTGCCTGGGTTAATCTGCGCAAGAGCAACGATTCGTCGATTGATGCGGACCGTGCACGGTGTACCAAGGGTGACCTGACACTGGTGGTGACCGCTGACCCTGCTGCGGTGGGCTCGGCCCAGAAACTCGTGCAGGACTATGGCGAGTCACATCCCGTGGTGAGGGACTTCTGCGTGCGGCCACAGATTACTGTGGCCGGCTCGCAGGAGGTTGTGAACGCCTTGGCTGAGGCTGACGGTGCTGAAGCCAGTGAGGGGGCTCCGGAGGACCCCGCTGCGGATGATTCTGCAGATGACGAGGCCAGTGCCGGAATTATGACGCCGGGAGTCTGGATTCCCGCCGATATCTCTTTCGTGGACCAGGCGAAGAACTCGGACAAGGTCAAGGTCAACAACCCCAAGACGTGGTTGCCACCGATTGCCAGTGGCGTGGCCTTCACAACCAATCGTGCTGACCAGCTGAACAACGCCACCTGGGAAGAGCTTGCGGGATTGCGCGTGGCCGCCCCCGGCGGCTCCGATGCGGCACTGTCGGCCGTGATCAGTGCTCGACTTGGCGGTGGCCCGGATGTCGCTCGCGAACGCGCGGACTTGGGTGAGGTCTACACCTCCAATACCCTGCTGACCATGCTCAGCCAGAATGTCGCCGACTTCGACGGTGTGGCCGCAACCCAGCCCATGCTGCAGATGGCCGGTGAGGGGCTGAAGCTGGTCTCCCCTGCGGATGCACCCCAGTTACACTCGCCAGTTGTCACTTTTGGCTCTGGCGGCAAGATCGACGAGAACACGGCTCGCGCGGCCGAAGACTTCCGGAGCTTTGCAGCAAATCACGGCGCCGACGGCGAAGCCGCGGAGAGCACTTTCGGCCCTGAAGTAGCGGAGAACTTTGGGGTGCTCTCCCAGATTCAGACGGATTCTTTTGCGCTGCCGCCAGCACTGGAGCAGCCGGACGCGCAACAGCCCGCAACTGCGGTGGGTTCGGCACTCCTGCTTGCTGACACCTCCGAAGGCGTCGATGTCGGGGCGCTGTCTGCGGCACTGACCGGCGCTATCGATACGGCACCTGGCGGCCGTTACGGCCTGTGGACATTCGCCCCCGAGGTGAACCGTCTCGCGGAACTTCCCGCCCCCGATGACGAGGCCAACAATGGCGCAGACTCCGTAAAGGGTTCGCTGGCCGAACTTCCGGCCGGTGGCGAGGCGCAGTTCTGGCCAGCGCTTATCGATGCCTACCAGGCCGCCCGCGACACCTACTCCCCTGACAAACCGAACCGGCTCGTCGTGCTCACCACCGGCCGCGATGCTTCGGGCACCGATGCCGCCGAGTCTGTCGAGAGAATCAAAGAACTCATTAGCCCGGACCGCCCGGTAACAATCGAGGTCATCGTACTTCCCGACGGGGACAGCTCCATCCCTGAACTGCAGGAAGTGGCGAATATGACCACTGGTTCTCTGCGCATTGCGGCTGACTATGGCGATGGCCTGGCCTCTCAGTTGGCTGCGGCAATCGGTACGGAGTAAGTAGCAAAAACCGCCTCCATCTGGTCCAACCTCGGGAGAGGAAAACGGAACCAGTTGTGGAAGGCGGTTTTCGTTTAGTTTGTTTCGCTTCTTTGAGCGGCGGCCGTAGCAGCAACGCCACTATCTAGCCGTATCGCTGGCTGTTAGGAGATGCGGCGGCGACGGCGCTCAGCCAGCTCGTCGATGCCAGTACCTGGGTTCTCCTGAGTACCGTCGATACGCTCGGATGGAAAGGAGGCGATGGTGCCAGTCAGTTCCTTCATAATGCCCGGGACAGCAATGCCGAACACTCCCTGGCCACCATTGAGCAGGTCGATGACTTCTTCATTGGAGCGACACTGGTAGACGGTGCGACCGTCGGAAACCAGCGTGATGGTAGCCAGGTCATCGACACCGAGGTCACGCAGGCGGTCGACAGCCAGACGGATGTTCTGCAGGGAAATACCGGTGTCCAGCAGACCTCGAACAATCTTCAAAACGAGGATGTCGCGGAAGGAGTACAGACGCTGGGTGCCCGAGCCCTTGGCGGTACGAATCGAAGGCTCCACCAGCTTGGTGCGCGCCCAGTAGTCCAGCTGACGGTAAGAAATGCCCGCTACCTGACATGCGATGGGAACGCGGTAGCCAACCTGCTCGTCCGGTCCCATGTCGAACAGGGATTCCTGGACCGCGCGTGGCTCTTGCGAGTCCGACGCACGGAGCTCATTGTCACCAAAGAGCGAACCGCTGTTGTCGTCGACCATATAAATTCTCCCGAGATAGTTTCACTGCCGTTATTTATCTTTCGCCAAGGTTAATCGGCTGTCAATACATCACAGGACGACACGCCGAATCTCTAAACCTAAAGTTAAGGTTTAGAGTTTGGAGTCGCAGTTTCCCCAGCTCAAGCACAACCCGGGAGAAAAACCCCAGGAAGGGGTGAAACTATAACTTAAGAAAAGTTACCCCTTTTATGGGGTCATTCAGCGATGCGCCAGAGGAAATAAGCGCCACAACTACATCAAAAGTTGTCAGCTATTCACTCCAGTCACACCACTAACGGTCGCTATCGAAAGCCGAGTCGGCACCACCGTCGGCTTCATCGTCAGACTTCTTGTCCTCCGCATCACCATGCGGCTCGGCGAAGTAGTCAGCATCAATACTGTCGAGGAATTCAGCAAACTCCGACACCGATGCCTCGACAGAGTCGGTCTCCGTGTCGTCGGTAAGCGAACCGCCATTGGTAGCGACAAGACGCGCCGACACCGACGTGGCATCGAGCAAATCGCGTGCAACATATAGCGGCACCTCAAGCTCGCCGGCGATAAGGATTAGGTCGGAGGGGCGCATATCAATCTCTGCGCCACCTTCGAGCACCAGGCTGGCGATGAAAACGCCCTCATGCACGCCCGTAATCTGGCCGCGTAGGGCGCTCTGCCCCACCATGTCCAGCGTGTCGACAAAGACCTCATGCATGCCCGGGCGACGCTGCGTAGCGCCGGTCTCGCGGGCGGAGTACTCCGTCGCCGTCGCCAAATCAATCCAAATCGGGATAATCCGGTTAGTCTCTTCGGCATGCAGGAGCAGTACCGGATCGTCCTCAGGAGGATGCGCCATCCAGTCTAGAAACTTGACTTCTACGAGTTTTTCGTCCATAACAGCGATAATTGTAGCGAGCCGCTATTTACGCGGGACTACTGACTACTTCCCCAGATCTTTGTTGACCTGGCGCTTGACCAAAGTGCCGTGCAGTGTGACCATCAGCGCGGTCATCTCACGGCCCATTTCCACAGCCTTCTGCTTGCCACTAGCCGCACGCGACTTACTCAGCGGACTAGCTGCCAGCGACACCAAATCAGCCTCACGGGTCGCAGCGGTACGCACAGTTTTGAGGTGGCGGGCATCCAGGCCGAACTCAGCCAGCTTGACTGCCGTCTCAGTGATGAGCAGGTCATCGCCGTCGAACATGTTCAGCGTGTCCGGAGTAATCAGGCCGACGCGGACCAGCTCAGTGATGAACTTCTCGCGAGCGCCGGTGCGCTCTGCTAGCTCCGCCTGCGTCAGTGAGATCACTGCAGCTTCGCGGAACTGATCCGCCGTCACCAGTGGAGTAACCGAAGCCAGACCGTCGCCGCCAGCGTTGCCCGCATCAATTTCGTCGAGCTGCTCTTTAATAACCTTCAGCGGCAAGTAGTTATCGCGCTGAACAGTCAGAATGTAGCGCAGGCGGTCAATGTCCGCCTGGCTGTAGCGACGATAGCCCGAGGAACTACGCGACGGGCACAGCAGCCCTTCCGACTCGAGAAAACGAATCTTGGACAGCGTTACATCAGGGAACTCAACCTTGACTTCCTTCAGCACAGCACCGATGGTCTTCTTCTTTCCCACCGAGCGTGCTTGCTTCGCAGTGCTTTCTGATGGAGCCGGCTGCGAAACCGCTGATTTGTGTACTGCTGCCACTGGTCTTTTCCGAGCCTTTACAAAAATAAGGGGGTTAATGCCGACAGACGTCGACACTAACCGATGTCGAATTAGTTACCGATAAGGAATACGAGGCGGAACTTACCGACCTGGACCTCGTCACCATTAGCCAGAACCGCAGAGTTCTTCGGCTCGCGGTTAACGTAGGTGCCGTTCAGCGATCCCACGTCGACAACCTCGTAGGAGTCACCGTTCTTGCGGAACTCTGCGTGGCGACGGGAAACAGTCACGTCATCGAGGAAAATGTCGCTTTCCGGGTGACGACCAGCGGTGGTGACTGCCTGATCGAGCAGGAAACGCGAACCCGCGTTTGGCCCCCGCTTGACGACCAAGAGTGCCGAGCCTGCCGGAAGTCCTTCAACACCGGAGACCGTGGAGTCCGTGTTAGAGCTGGACTCCATCTCCTTCAGCAAATCTGCACGGAAGACCGAGGTGGTCTCGACCGATGCCTCTGGCTGGCCGCTATTGCTAGTCATATCTTTCCCTCCGGGATAACCTTGGGCGATTTACTCGTTACTTTTTAGATAATAGCGCCCCAACCGCTTTCGTGTTGTTATCTAATCCCAACCATGTTGTGACGCAGCTCACCGACAGGGTATGTACAACATGATTGATATGCGTAAATACCGACATCGGAGAGCTTTCTCCGTGGGTGTACCTAGGCCGGTCACCTGAGAATTATTTTCAAATTGTTACCAAACCTGTGGTTACGGCTTACCTAAACATCGCTGCAATTGAACCGACGACCGAGCCACCACCATTGCTCAGCGGGTTGTCGTTGACCATGTAGGTCCACGTCGAGCTCGGGCGGGCAAGTCCCGTGTCCTCCAGATGCGCGCCATCGCTATCGATTTCGACCTCCTGGAAGGTCTGCACCGACTCTGTGACGGCATTGTTCACCAGGTTCTTAAAGGCGCCGATGGCGGCACGGTGGAACTCATCAATCGGGCTCTCCTTAGCCAGCGCGCGCAGGTGAATCGACTCCCGCAGGTCGTCCAGATCCGCCAGGTGGTCCGACCATCCGCGATCCAAATGGCTCAGCATAATTTCCCGGGCAGCATCCTCGGCGACGTCGCGCCCGACTGCGGCTTCGACTTCCTTCGCCCGCGCCGATGCCAGCTTCGACAGCTCTTCCCAGGCAGCGGTAGTAGTAAGCAGCTTCTCTCGGCGTTCATCCAGAATCTCGCGCTGGTCGCCGATGAGCTTGTTGTACTTCCATGTCGTCGCATGAATCGACAGCATGGTCGCCTCTGTCACTCGCTGTGCGCGGTCGATGAACTGGTAGGCCCTCTTATCGCGAACGCGTCCATCGTCCTCGGGCAGCACACTCAGCGTCTCGCCAGCAGCGCCTTCGGAAATCACCGGGTCATCCAGGGAGACAAAGAACACCGACGAGCCCGGATCGCCCTGGCGCCCGGCGCGGCCACGCAGCTGATTATCCAGTCGGTCAGTGCGGTGCTTGCCCAGACCAATGACGCATAGGCCACCGCGCTCGACTACGGCATCGCGGTTGGATTCGTCTGCCCCTCCGAGGCGAATGTCGGTACCGCGGCCGGCCATCTGGGTGGACACCGTGACGCGGCCAATATCGCCAGCACCCGCGATGACTTGGGCCTCCAGCTCGTCATTTTTCGCGTTCAGTACCGAGGATTCGATGCCGCGCAGGACTAGCGCATCGGCCAGTCGTTCCGATTCGGCCACGTCACGGGTGCCTACGAGTATTGGTCGACCAGTGCCGTTGAGTTCCACGACCTCGTCGACAAGCGCGGCGAACGCGTCGTCGGTGGTGGCGTAGATGCGATCGGGCTCGTCGTCGCGGACGCATGGCACGTTGGGTTCGATGACGGAGACGTGGAGTCCATAGAACTCGCGGAACTGGTCGCCCGCGGAGGTGGCGGTGCCGGTCATACCGCAGGTGACGTCGTAGCGGCCGACGAGTTGCTGGATGGTCATGGAGTCCAAGATGCGGCCGCCCTCCGAGACTTGCAGTCCCTCCTTGGCCTCTACCGCCGCTTGCAGACCGTCCGGCCAACGCTGAAGTTCCGCCACACGTCCCTTCGAGGCGTCGATGAGCTGTACCTTGCCGTCGCGCACGATGTAGTCGACATCGCGCTGCAGCAGCTCGTGGGCGTGCAGTGCGACGTTGACCTGAACCAGGGTGGTGCCGACGTGTTCGGCGTCGTACAGCGAGCTGATGCCGAGCAGCCGTTCGACGCGCGCAGCGCCGGTATCGGTGAGGAATACATTGCGGCGGCCTTCGTCAACGGTGTAGTCATCGCCGAGCTGCAGGCGGCGCACCACGTCGGTGATCTGCCCGGTTGGCGCGGTGCCAGGTTCGTTGCCGGCGAGCACGAGCGGGACCAGCGCTTCATCGACCAGCACGGAGTCGGCTTCGTCGATGATGGCGACATCAGCAGGAGATTGCACGCGGTCTTCGATGGCCGGCGCGCAGCGGTCGCGCAGCACATCGAAGCCGAGTTCGTTGACGGCGGCGTAGACGATGTCTGCCGCATATGCTTTACGACGCTCCCCCGGACCATCCTGCGGCGAAATAGCCGCCACCGAGAGCCCAAGGAACCCGAACAGCGGTTGCATCCATTGCGCATCGCGGCCTGCGAGGTAGTCGTTGACGGTCACCGAATGCACGCGGTGGCCACGCAGCGCGAACCCGGCTGCAGCCAAGGCGCCGGAGAGAGTCTTACCCTCACCGGTGGCCATCTGGATAACGTCTCCCTCCATGAGCGCCAGTGCGCCTTGCAGCTGCACATCGAAGGGGCGCATGGACAGGGTGCGCTGGGAGACTTCGCGGAGTGCGGCTAAAAGCTCCGGTGCGTCGGTGGCGTGTTGGCGGGCGAAGTCGGCGAGGTCGGCGTCGGAAAGCGCCTGTACCTGTGGCTCGAGCTCAGCGGCGCGCGCCACCAGCCCTACGCTGCGTTTTTGGTTGCGCCCTTGCTTGCCGCCAAGAGCCTTCCAAAACCAATTAAACCCAGCCATCTTCTACCCTTCCTGCGCACGTGTGGTTGTCGGCGCGTTCTGACTCACCAGAGTAATCAATCTGGACCGGCCTTCGGAGTGTCAATCGCTGCCAGCGAATTTGCACCATATGTCTTTGGTCACATCTTGAGTTTGAAACAATGGAGTTAACACTTGTTACGAGCACATTCTTGTGATCATTTTTCGGAAGGACTTCAATCCCTATGGCAATCGAATTCATCCCCACCGCTGACCTGGTTGACGAGATCGGCCCGGACGTGCGTTCCTGCGATACCCAGATGCGCAATCTCGGCGGTCGCGTGGAGTTCTGCGGCAAGATCTCCACGGTCAAGTGCTTCCAGGACAACGCGCTACTGAAGAAGGTCCTCTCCGAGCCGTCTGAGGGCGGCGTGCTTGTCATCGACGGTGACGCTTCGGTCCACACGGCGCTGGTCGGTGACGTTATTGCGGGGCTCGGCAAGGACAATGGCTGGGCTGGTGTTGTCGTCAACGGCGCGATCCGCGACTCCAAGCTGATCGGTGAGATGGACTTCGGGTGCAAGGCACTTGGCACCAACCCGCGCAAGTCCACCAAGACCGGCGAGGGCGAGCGCGACGTCGTTGTCTCCTTCGGCGGCATTGACTTCGTTCCGGACGAGACGCTCTACGCTGACTCCGACGGTATTGTCGTGCGCTAGTAGCATCGTGTGCTAGACGGCAAACGAAACCGTAAAGCAATAACCGCAAACAAAAACCGCCGCCTCCCGGAATCTTCCAGAAGACGGCGGTTATTTTTGTCGGGCTGACCGGATTTGAACCGACGACCCCCTCACCCCCAGTGAGGTGCGCTACCAAACTGCGCTACAGCCCGCGTGCACGAAAGTGCAACGAGCTATAGGTTACATCATTGGTGTTTGCTGGCGGAAATCGCCCCTGGTCCCTGCCCTGCCTGCCGCGTTACTGCAGGTAGATGGTCACAGGCGTGGATGTCTCCGCCATCTGCCCCTCCGGCGGATCGATCGAGGCAACCTTGCCCATAATCGCGGCCACAGAATTGGTCTGGTTGCCCTCTGCGTCGACGACGGTCACGTTCTGGTAGCCGTTGGTACGCAGCTCCACCTCAACCGATGCCGGACTCTTGCCCACCACGCCCTGCGGGATAGTGCCCCAGCCGCTGCTGCGCTCACCGGGGCCAGGGATAGCTGGCGGCGACTCGCGAAGTTGGTCGAGCTCCTGCTCAAGGCGTTCACGGGTGTCATTAATCGTGCCCGACGGGTCCAAGCGATCGGTAGGGCTTGTCGTGG
Organism: Corynebacterium sp. HMSC074C03; assembly: GCF_001838285.1. NCBI lineage: Bacteria > Bacillati > Actinomycetota > Actinomycetes > Mycobacteriales > Corynebacteriaceae > Corynebacterium > Corynebacterium sp. HMSC074C03. Next base: position 28,298 of record NZ_KV836232.1, read on the forward strand.
TTTCTTCCGGCGAGGTTGTCGTCGGCGTCGGGCTTGACGACGTCTCCTGCGTCGGCGCCGCCGTATTGTCATTTTTGTCCTCGGTTCCGGAAGTAAAGGACAAAACCAGGGCTACCAGCGCGACTACGGCCACCATCGCGGCAATGGCCACGATGGCGACAGGCTTACCCCAGCCCTTCTTGGAGTCATCGCCGCCGCTGTTGCCACGGTTATTACCGCGGTTGTTGCCGTTGTGCGGGTCGCCGTAACTGCCTGCGCCACCTGCGGCACCTGCGGCGTATTGCTGGGTTGCACCGGCCTGCTGGCTCGCCTGACCATAGCCTCGCTCTTCTTCAGACAGCGGCGCCCAGTACTGGCCGCTGCCCTGCGCGCCAGCGCCCTGCGCCCCGGCACTGGCCCCGGCCCCGGCACCTCGGGAGTCATCAAAACGTGTTTCATCGCCACGCTGCAGGAATTGCGTCTCAGAGGAGTCGCCACCGAAGTATTCGGTCGGCTGCTCGCCCGCGAAGTCGGCATCTGGGTTGTACCCGCGATATCCGTCGTCCCGCGGAATGTAGCGAGTCGCGGAGTCATCGCCGTATGCGCCTGAGGAATCGCGCCCATAGCTGTTACCTCGGCCATCGTGCTGAGAGCCGTCACGGTTGTTGCCGCGCCTGACCATTGTCAGTTCTCCTTATCGCTAATTTACTGAAACTCTAAAATGCCAACGAAAAGCCCAAAATGCAATTGTCTAAATCACATTTTGGGCTTTTCTCGGCTCAATTCGAGCGACTAGCAGGGCTTAACCGAACTGCCTACCGGCACTTCCTAGCAGCTTCCTACCGGCGCTTCTTCTTTTCGCGGACACGCACTGCGATGCGTACTGGCGAACCCTCGAAGCCGAACTCTTCACGCAGCTTGCGCTCCAGGAAGCGACGGTAGCCGTGCTCCAGGAAGCCGGTCGTGAACAGCACAATCACCGGCGGGCGTGAGGACGCCTGGGTGGCAAACAACACGCGCGGCTGGCGGCCACCACGCAGCGGTGGCGGGTTCTGCTGCATAATCGCGCGCAACCAAGTGTTCAGGCGACCAGTGGAGATGCGCTTATCCCACGACTCCACGGCCTCCAGCATTGCCGGCTCCAGCTTCTGCACGGCGCGGCCAGTCTTGGCGGAGATGTTCACCCGACGAGCCCACGGCACATGTGCGAGCTGTTCTTCAATCTCGCGCTCGAGCAGATCGCGGCGGTCCTCATCCATGAGGTCCCACTTGTTGTAAGCGACCACAAGTGCCCGACCGGAGTCGAGAATCATGCGCAGCACGCGCTGATCCTGCTCGGTAATCTGCTCGGAGGCATCGACCAGGAAGATCACAACCTCGGCATTGTCAATCGTCGAACGAGTACGCAGCGAGGCGTAGAACTCGTGGCCCTTGGCGGTCTTGGTCTTCTTGCGGATACCCGCAGTATCCACGAAACGCCACAGCGCCTCGTCCATCTGCACCAGCGAGTCCACCGGATCAACCGTGGTACCCGCCACGTCGCTGACCACTGCGCGGTCTTCCCCGGAGAGCTTGTTCAGCAGCGAAGACTTGCCCACGTTCGGCTTGCCCACCAGCGCCACGCGACGCGGCCCGGTCGGCAGCGACTTCGCACGCGGCACCTCCGGGAAAGAAGCCACCACTTCGTCCATCACGTCGGCATTGCCACGGCCGTGGAGGGCCGAGGTTGGGTGCGGCTCGCCGAGCCCGAGGGCCCAGAACTCCGCGACGTCGCCAAGCTGCGAATCCGACTCAAACTTGTTGGCGGCGAGAATAACCGGCTGCTCCGCGCGCTGCAGACGTCGGGCCATAACCTCTTCCGTGGCGGTGATGCCGACGGTGGTGTCAACGACCATGACAATCACATCGGCGGTCTCCATGGCGGTCTCCGCCTGACGAGCAATCGCCGCATGCATGCCCTTGGCGTCCGGATCCCAACCGCCGGTGTCCTGCACCCAGAAGCGACGTCCGCCCCATTCACCCAGGTAGGAGATGCGGTCGCGGGTCACGCCCGGGAAGTCTTCGACAACTGCTTCACGACGGCCAATGAACCTGTTAACCATGGTGGACTTACCAACATTCGGTCGTCCCACAATGGCCACGGTCGGAAGAGCTTCTTCCTCCTCGTCGCTGACGCCAAGTGCTGCGAATGCGTTTTCCAGCTCTTCCCAGTCGGCATCGTCGTCGATCTGGCCGGTTTCGGCGCGCTCGATGGCTTCGGAGATGATCGTCTCGTGGTCAGCGATCGTGCGGTCGATGAACTCGTCTGCGCTGGTGTGGCTACCTGCGGTGCCCGGCGCGTTTTCGCTCTCCACGTTTGCGACCAGGTGCCCGGCGGTGTCCTCATCAGCGTCCTCGGAGTCCTCGTAAGAGCCCTCGAACTCCTCGTTGTCGACATCGTCCCAGTCCATGGTGGACCCCGGGTATCCCGCCTCAACAACATCGAGGACGTTTTCCACGACCTCTTCGATGTCCATCTCTGAGGTGTCCAGAATGAATGCGTCTTCGGCGGGCTTCAGCGGCGAGGTCGCACGGTTGCTGTCGAGTTCGTCGCGGCGGATGACGTCGGCAAGCACGGTGTCGAAGTCAGCCTCACGACCAGCAGCGATGTCCTGGTCGTAGCGGCGGCGGGCGCGTACCTCTGCGGAGGCGGTCATGAAGATTTTCGCCGGGACGTCCGGGAGCACAACCGTGCCGATGTCGCGGCCTTCCACCACACAGCGCACAGCCGATGCGGCCAGTGAGCGCTGGAGTGCGACCAGGTTGGTGCGCACGGCCGGAATCGCAGAGACAGCCGACACGTTGCGGGTGACCTCCGGGCCGCGAATCTCGCCGGAAACATCCTCGCCGTCGAGGAGGACAGCGGTGGAGTTCGGGTCATCGGAGACTTCCAGTGGCAGGGCGGCGGTCGCCTTGGCCACGGCTTCCTCGTCGGTCGGGTCAATGCCCTGGCGCAGCACCCACAGGGTGGCCACGCGGTACATTGCGCCGGTGTCCAGGTACTTTGCGCCCAGCTCGGTTGCGACCATCCGGGAGACAGTCGACTTGCCAGTGCCGGAAGGGCCATCGATGGCAACCAACAGCATGTCGTCAGTGTTCTGCTCACTCATGTGGGCTCCTTCAGCGCCTTGGTTCTCTTCGTTCTTTTTCACTAGTGCCATTTACAGCCCCACCGCGTTGTAGAGGGAGGTCAGCTCAGCGCGGTTGAGTGCGCGGAGAGCGCCCGGGGTCTGCTCGCCCAGCTGGACAGTGTGAATCTTAGTGCGCACCAGGCGCTCGACCGGGAAGCCCGCAGTCTTGAGCATCCGGCGGACGATGTGCTTGCGACCCTCGTGCAGCTCGATGCGGACGATAGAGCGGCCCTGCCAGACGTCGATGATCTGCGCCATGTCCGCCTTAGCGATGCCGTCATCGAGCTCAATGCCCTTTTCCAGCTCGCGCATGACCTTGGCATCGACCTCGCCGACAACGGTGGCCATGTAGGTCTTGGTGACCTCGTAGCTCGGGTGCATCAGACGGTTGGCCAGCTCACCATCGTTGGTGAGCAGCAGCAGACCCTCGGTGGGCGCATCCAGTCGTCCCACGTGGAAGAGTCGCTGACCAGCGCTGATCTTCTCACCGATGATGTCGCCCACACACGGGCGGCCCATGTCATCGTGCATGGTGGACTGCACGCCACGCGGCTTGTTCAGGACGAAGTACTGCATGTCCTCATTGACGATGACGCGGGAACCATCAACGCGGATCACAGACGTGTTCGGGTCCACCCGCACGCCCTGTCGCGTCACGATCTTGCCATCGACCTCGACGCGGCCTTCGTCGATAAGCTTTTCCGCCATACGACGCGACGCCACGCCCGCCTGCGCGAGCACCTTCTGCAGGCGCACGCCCTCACCTGCTTCGCTGTGCACGCGCTTGCCCGAACCGCGGCGGTTGTCGTCCACATGCTGGTGGCGCGCCGGGCGGGCGTTGGATACGTAGATGTCCTTCGCGTGGACGTTGGAGGTCTCCACCTTCGCGCCGCTGTCGCGACGGCTGCGGTTGCGCTGGGCGTTAGTGGAGCCGCGGTTGGATTGATTCTTACGGTTCTTGTGTGCCGGTGTGCCTTCTCGGCGAGCGGGTTTAGCCACTTGACCTACATCCTTTTCAAGCGTTGGAGAATGTTCTGTCTGTTAGAACGTCAGCGCCAGGCGACGCTGTTCTCTCCCCCGTGGGCCCAAAATGGCCGGTGGAAGCAGGTTAATAAAGAGAATTACAGAGAAAGCCTCGCGCCTTGTCGTCTAGTCACCTTAGCACGTTTCTCGCAAAACGCCAGCTTAACGACATCCTGCGCGGCCTCTATTTCAAGGCGCCGCCAGAGCGCCCCTTAAAGCGCTGCGGCTCCCCTACAGCGCGGCAGCCCACTGTCGCACGCCCGGCAGCCACTGCGTAGCTTTCGCCACAAACTCCTGCCGCGCCAACGATCCCGCTCCCGCCTGCACCGACCCCAGCAGCGGCACCCCGGTGATGCGTGGCAGTTCTTCCAGGTTCGTCTCGATGATCGGGTCGACCTCTGCCGGCAGCGATCCACCTACTAACGCCGTGACATTGACCCCACGCCCCCGCGCCACCTCGACGGTGAGCTCCGCCTCGTTCAGACAGCCCAGGCCCAACCGCGTCACGACCACCATTTGGCTCCCCGGCAGCAACGCCGCCAACTCCGGCAGCGCCCAGTCCTCGCCGAGCCTCACGAGCAGCCCGCCCGCGCCCTCCACGAGGACAACGCGGTTCGGCCCGTCGATAAGCTTGATTTTCTCCGCAATTTCCGTGGCCTTCGGCAGGCGCATGCCCGCGCGCTGCGCCGCCGCCACCGGCGCCATCGGCTCGGGGTAACGCTCGAAACCATGCAGGTTATCGATCCCCGTCAGCTCTGCGACAGTGTCCAAATCGCCGCCATTTGGGCCCGGGAAACCGGTCTGAATCGGCTTGACGACGTGCACCTGCCTGCCCTCTTCGCGTAGTGCCGCCGCCAGGGCTGCCGTGCCGATGGTCTTTCCAATATCGGTACCGGTGCCGGTGACAAGGACGATGCTCATGGTGGTTGGTGCTCCTTCTGCTTGTGGTGGTGTGCTGGTTGCGCTTCTTGTTGTGCTGCTTCGCTGCGCTACCTACGTTTTTCCTCCGCGGCGACGATGGCGGCGATGGCCTCGCAGATACGGTCGACCTCGTCATTGGTGCTGATATACGGAGGCATGGTGTAGACCAACTTGCCGAATGGACGCAGCCACACCCCGGCATCGACAGCTGCTGCGGTGGCCAAGCCCATGTCCACTGGGCGCTGCATCTCCACGACACCGATAGCACCGAGAACACGAACATCAGCCACGGCATCGCTGCTGGCTAGGGGCTGGAGCTGGTCGCGGAGTCGAGACTCGATGCGCGGGACATCCTCACGCCACTGCCCTTCTGCAATCAGGTCGAGCTGCGCGCAGGCCACCGCACAGGCCAAGGGGTTGCCCATAAAGGTCGGGCCGTGCATGATGCCTCCGCCTGCACCACTGGAAATAGTACGAGCCACATCGGCGGTGGTGAGAGTGGCTGCGAAGCTCATAAAGCCGCCGGTCAGCGCTTTGCCGACACACATAATATCCGGCACGATCCCTGCCGCCTTCGTCGTGAATAGGTCACCAGCACGACCGAAGCCGGTGGCAATCTCGTCCGCAATGAGGAGAATGCCGTGCTTGTCACACAGCTTCCGGAGCTCCACAAGCAGCTCATGGTCGTGGAACCGCATGCCACCCGCGCCTTGGACTACCGGTTCAATTATGATGCCGGCGACGGAGTCGTCGATAAGCGAATCGAAGTGCGCGAGATAGCGTGCGCGTTCCTCTTCGGTTGCGCCGCGGGCGGGTGGTTTGTCGGCGAAGACCTGCGGAGTCCACTGGCCCGTCCACAGCGAATGCATGCCGCCCTCGGGGTCGCAGACGGTCATGGGCGCGCGGGTGTCGCCGTGATAGCCTCCGCGCCAGGTGGCCAGGCGGGTGCGCTCGGGATGGCCTTTGGCCTGCTGGTACTGCAGTGCCATTTTGATAGCAACCTCGACGGAGACCGAGCCCGAGTCCGAGTAGAAGATGGCATCGAAGCCGGGGCCTGCGAGCTTGAGGAGCTTCTCCGCCAGTTCAATTGCCGGTCGGTGTGTGAGTCCGCCGAACATGACATGCGACATTGTGGTGGCCTGCTTCTTCGCGGCTGCGACGAGCTTCGGGTGCGAGTGCCCGTGGCAGGCGGCCCACCAGCTGCTCATGCCATCGATGAGGGTGCGGCCGTCGGCGAGGTGGAGGTTGACGCCTTCGGCGGACTCGACCAGCTTGGGCGCGACCGGTGACGGGATGGGGCCGTATGGGTGCCAGATGTGGTCGCCATCGAAGGCTGCGAGGTTAGCGATGGCTGGCTGGGTGTGTGGCGGCTGCGGTGTAGGCGACTTCGCGGATGCTGGTGCAGGTGACGGTACGAGTGGTTGGGTGGTTTCCGAGGCTGTCATGATACTCAAGCATAATACCTGTACAACGCCGGACTTGAACACTGTTCGGGGTTGGTGGTGGAACTTTTCGCAAGGATTACAGACAGTCTCAGCGACTTTACGACACCCATGTCACCTCGTGGCAGCTGTGGAGGTGGCATGAGGTGACACCCGTGTCGTGAAGTGGAGTTTGGGATGGAGTTTGGGATGGAGTTTGGGGGGGTGTCCCTATGTTTTTGTCAAGTGCC
>NZ_KV836233.1:0-1406 GCF_001838285.1 Corynebacterium sp. HMSC074C03
CTGGCACTTGACAAAAACATAGGGACACCCCCCATCCGCTCCTTGAATCTCAGCGCGCAGCTTTGCCTAAAGAGCGGATACTATTCAACAAGAGCTTCCGATAACGGATATCAGTTGCATACACCGTGGAAAGAGATTTTCGTACCGTGAGTGAGTTCAGTGCCGTCAACCGCTCCCCCTTCCCCATCGACATGCTGGGCGACCTTGCGTCCTCGCAGGGTAACGTCCGCAACTTCCTCGAGCAGATAGTTCTCGCTCCGCTCAATGATGAAGCACAGGAGGAAGCTGGTACTGCAGCAGCCGCCAATGCGCTGGAAGCTCTCGGCGAGGTCTACGACGTCGGCGGCGAAGAACTGGCTACGGGATTTCGCAGTGTAGCGGGTGCCGAAGATGCCGCTGGCGGTGCACGTGTGCTCTCGCAGCCCATTCCAGGTGTCGAACGCGATCAAGGCGCAGCCGCTTTCTTCGATGTGGACAACACGCTTGTCCAGGGCGCATCAATCTTCCTCTTTGCCATGGGGTTGGTCGAGCGCGGGTTCATCAAGAAGCGCGATTTGGCCGGGATGATTTGGAAACAGCTTAAATTCCGAATCTCGGGCGCGGAAAACGCCGCCGACGTAGCTAAGGCCCGCGAACAGGCATTGGAGTTTTTCGCCGGCCACGATGTGGATGAAATGGTCAAACTCGGCGAAGAGATCTTTGAAGAAAAGATCAGCGACCGCGTTTACCAGGGCACCCGCGATCTGGCGGAACTGCATATCCAGGCTGGCCAAGAGGTCTGGCTGGTCACCGCCACCCCGGTGCAGCTGGCCCAGGTTATCGCTAAGCACATCGGGCTGACCGGCGCCCTCGGCACAGTCGCCGAGGTCAAAGATGGAAAGTTCACCGGCCGCCTGGTGGGCGATATCCTCCACGGCCCGGGTAAGAAGCACGCGGTAGCGGCTCTGGCGGCCTCCTCCGGGTTGGACATGTCTCGCTGCACGGCATACTCAGATTCCGCCAACGACATTCCCATGCTGTCCATGGTGGGCACCGCCGTGGCCATCAACCCGGATCGCAAATTGCGGAATTACGCCCAGAAGATGGGTTGGACTATCTACGACTACCGTCACTTCCGCTCCGTAACCTTCGCCACGATGCGGTGGCTCTCGATCGGAGCACTACTGGCAGGAGTTGTTGGGGGCGCGGGACTCGTCGGCAAGCGACTGTGGGACGCGAACAAGGAAAGCTAAGCGCTGCTAGGAGTACTCGAGAGTAGTGACTGCGTTTATGACAAAAATGGCTCGAAAAATGGCCTGAAAGTGCCATAAGCTCGCACAGTTTCACATTTGCAGCCCGCGATCTTTTGCTACTTAATCCGTACTCAGCAGCTCTCCCCGTTACCTTGTGAGTGTCCCCGATAATGG
>NZ_KV836234.1:0-29954 GCF_001838285.1 Corynebacterium sp. HMSC074C03
CCTGACACTTGACAAAAACATAGGGACACCCCCCCTCTCCTGAGAACGCATCACCCAACAGTTTCCAGCAACACTTGTGTTAGGCTTACCTAATCGTATGGCGTGTAGACTTCCGGCAGTACATAACAGCCCAAAAACTTGTTGAAGGACAGTGACAACTATGGCTGACCTAGCTAAAGCAGCACCGAAGCGTAAGCCCCGTAAGGCACACGAGGCAACAGTTATTGGACGTCGCCAGATCTCTCCAGACCTTGTTCGTTTGAGCATGAACTCGCCTGCATTTGTGGGCAAGGAGCTGGAGTTTACCGACCATTACATCAAGTTACTGTTTGTGCCAAAGGAAGCTGATTACTCCTGGCCGTTCGATATTGCGCAAATTCGCGCCGAACAACCGCGAGATAAACTGCCAATCACCCGCACCTACACTCTGATTAATATGGACTCCGAAACGGGCGACTTCGATGTCGACTTCGTCACCCACGGCGATTCCGGCCTGGCTGGGCCTTGGGCACGCGTAGCTGAAGTCGGAGACAAGCTTGGCTTCTTAGGGCCAGGTGGCGCGTGGGGGCCTACGGCAGAATATGAACACTTTGTACTCGCCGGCGATGAATCCGCAGCACCAGCCATCGGCGCCAGCTTGAAGCACCTCCCAGAAGGCACAACTGCAACCGCATACATCGAAGTCGAAGCCAAAGATCGCAAGTTTGAGCTCCCAACCCGAAAAGGCGTGGAAATCCATTGGGTTCTCCGCAACGGCGCAACCCACGGCACAGAGCTATCCCGCACGGTGCGCGAGGCGGGTATTCCAGAGGGTAAGAAAACTAGCTGGTTCATCCACGGTGTCGCCGAGATGATTAAGGAACTGCGTCGCTTCCTCTTCGTTGAATCTGAGGTCCCGAAGAAGGACGTTTCAATCTCTGGCTATTGGCGTATCGGCATGACTGAAGACCAGTGGCAGTCCTCTAAACGAGAATTCAACGCTGAGGTTGAGGCCGAAGAGGAAAAAGCCAGGGCCTGACGCTTGCTCGAACGCTAGCGCTCGCTACGCCCTTTTTTCAACAACGACGCGTTTTCCTGCCAACCAGTCGAATGGGTGCCAGCGGCAAACAGCAACCCAAATCATCAGGACACCAAAAAACAGTCTAACGATTGGCTCCAAATCCGTAAGCAAGAAAATCATCAACAATAGGTAGCAATTACGTATCGCCGCCTGCCAACCTCCGCGCCAAGAATCGTCTCCTGACTCGAGCTCCGATGTTCCCTCTGGCTGAGCGGCTTCGAACGGAGTCGCCCCAGAGTCTACTTTCCACGCTGGCTCAACGTGTAGCAAAAATGAGCTTTTCCCAAACGTCTGTTCACCGCGTGCCTCTGCAACCACGCGCACAATGAAAAAGACAACTGGGAAAATGGCACCATACAAAATTCTGAACTCTGGCGGGCTCGGCAGCGCCCAGCTCGCCGTGGCTGCTTCCCACGCAAGTTTGCCAAGTGCCACAATGATGGCAACAAAGATTCCTACAAGGAACGAATCCAGCATCCACGCACCACTGCGCCGAGCGAACAGATCCGCATTACTCTTTACGGAGAATCGATTCGAGATGCGCTGTTTCATCGGGCACATGCTATCAAAAATCACTTATAGCTTCGCAGACGAATTCTCGATTCTGGCCGCACCCGCTCTGCCACGGTTAGAAGCATCTAGTATGCAAATCGAAAAGTCGACTGTATAGTTGCCGGTTGAATCAACCTATCTATTGGATGCCAGCTCCTTCCATGCCAGTAACTCGGCAAGTAAACCTACAGCTGGCGCCCCCAGTGGTTTTTCAGGAGACGCCGCCCCAGAAAGCCGAGAATTAAACCACGCAACGCAGGCCCGAGAAGCCCAGAAAGTGAGATGGATGTGAATACGCGAACTCAGCTGTCAGCCGTACAGCACCCTCAACTCACTACTAGCCGGCGCAATCACCGCCGGCACCTGGCGCTGGCCTGCTGCTTCCTCACCTTCGCAGCCGCGGCCACCAGCTGCGCCAACAACGAAGGCGAGGAGGTTGCCGCTACGCAAACCTCGTCGTCAAGCTCGCTTACCACGGCGTCGTCGTCAAGCTCGCCGACGACGACGGGACCAAAGGTTCGAGAAGGCGGTACGCCGCGCATCGGGCAGCTGTGCCCGAACCAGACCGGCGAAATACGAATGAGCGCCAACGGCCAGAATCTTGAATGCGCACAAGTCGGCGAGCAGGAAGTGTGGACGGTGCTGCAGCAAACCCCCGCGAACCCGACTTCGCAGCAAATGTGGATCTCCACTACTCCGACGACCTCTGAGCCACAGCCTCAGGAACCTGAGCCGACGACTCCGAGCGAGAGCACAACGGAGACAAGTGAGACGGAAAGCTCGACCAACTCTAATCCTTCCACGCCGCCCACTACTTCAACGACTCCGACTACCTCCGGCGAGCCGACGGAATCGGAATCGAAGGAAGAAAAGCATCCAAGTGAAGACAATCAAGGGTTGTCAGGGCTATTTCGCTAGGTTCGTCTCGGACAGCGAGGTTCGTCGGCTCGGGACTCCGTTAGGTGAGGTGCGCTAACTCGCCCTAAAACACCAAAATCCGCTGCAACAATACTGCAGCGGATTCTTGTGATTGCAGAATCACTCAGGCAGTGGCGCGAGTGAACGAAACTTCGGCTCGCCGCAACGCGGCCGAACACGCGGGCTCCCCTACTTGCGGTGACGGCGGTTGTAGAACGGCGTCGGCACGACGGTGGCGGTAATGTCGGCGCCTTCGACGGTCAGCTCAGTGCCAGTGGAGGACTGCCAACGCTGAACATATGCAAAACCGATGGGGTGACCCAAAGTCGGCGACACCTTGGCGGAAGTCAGCACACCAACCTCGTTACCTTCCGCATCAATGAGCTTGGTGCCACGCTTCGGAGCTTCATCACCGGAGAAACGCAGACCAACGAGCAGCTCCTTCGACTGCGGACGATTAATCAGTGCATTGCGACCAATAAACTGCCCCTTGGTCGGCCCCATAATGGACTTCAGGCCGGCCTCCAGCGGAGTACGGTCTCGAGTCAGCTCGTAGCCGTAAAGAGGCATACCGGCCTCAAGACGCAGGGTGTCGCGGCAGGCCAGACCACACGGCAGCAGGCCAAGGTCAGCGCCGTTGTCAGCCGGATCCTCCGGGTTTTCCACCTTGCCGCCTGCTGCAATAATTGCACGCCAAACCTCGACGGCGCGGTCAGCCGGCGGGAAGATCTCGAAGCCGTCCTCACCAGTGTAGCCGGTTCGGGCAACAATCATTTCCACACCTGCGACCTCGAGCAAGGTGCAAGAGTAGTAGTTCATGCCGTCGAGAGTCGCGTGCAGATCCTGCGGCAGTAGACGACGCAGAAGCTTCGCAGCCTTCGGCCCCTGAATGGCCAGGAGCACATTCTTATCATTCATGCGCTCAACCTCGACGTTGTAGCCACCAACGCGCTCGCGCAGCGTCGAGTACACATCTTCAGCGGCTGCGGCATTCTGCACCAGCATGAATTCGTGACTACCGAGACGGTAAATGATGAGGTCATCAATAATGCCGCCGTCTTCCTGCACAATCATGGTGTACTTGGCACGGCCCAACGCCAGCGGCTTGATTGCCGAGATCAGGGAGTGTGCAAGAAACGCCGCCGCATCCTCACCAGTGACGCGGATAATACCCATCAGCGACAGGTCGAAAACACCAACGGCCTCACGCACTGCGTTGTGCTCTGCAATTTCCGAAGAGTAGCGGAACGGCACTTCGTAGCCACCAACATTGCGCATTTCTGCGCCAAGGCTTACGTGCTCATCATGCAGGGCGCTACGGAAAGAATTGTTGTTCTCAGAAGCGCCAGAATTGTCAGTCATACACACTCCAATTATTGCGGTGGGGCAAACCAGATTGTTACTTTCCCACCTTATATCTAAGACTCCGAGCTCGCTTCCGCGAGCCCCTGCGGAGCCAGGGCAAGAGGCTCGTCCATTAACTATCATGCACTGATTCGCACATGCTTGACGACCCCGCGCCCACCACAAAGGCCCCGCTACCAGTGACGATAACGGGGCCTTTGCATTTGTCTATTCAGTTAATTGAGATTGGCTGAGCTGTTCGGGCAGCGTTGCCAGCCAAGGACTCAGTGGTTATTAGTGATCAACCGCAGCCTCGGTGCCAACACCGGTCAGGGAGCGAACTTCCATCTCAGCTGCCAGGTCATCGAAGTTATCCGGCTTGCCCATGTAGGTGGCGATGATGCCAGCCAGGAACGCCAGCGGGATTGCGAGCAGACCCGGCGAGGTCAGCGGGAACCAGGAGAAGTCAACGGACGGAATCATCGAGGACTCAGCACCGGAAACTGCCGGGGAGAAGATAATCAGAACCAGCGAGGCGATGACACCGGTGTACATGGAGGCAACTGCGCCTGCGGTGTTGAAGCGCTTCCAGAATAGGGACATCAGGATGGTCGGAACGTTTGCGGATGCGGCCACTGCGAAGGCCAGTGACACCAGGAAGGCGACGTTCTGCCCCATGGCCAGGATGCCGAGGATAATGGCGACAACACCCAGCACGATAACGGTGATGCGGGAGACGCGAACCTGCTCGGCTTCCGTTGCCTGTCCCTTGCGGATCACGGCCTGGTAGAGGTCCTGACCAACAGAAGCGGAAGCGGTAATTGCCAGACCAGCGACCACTGCTAGCACGGTAGCGAACGCCACTGCGGAGACCACTGCCATGAAGATGGAGCCACCGATTTCGAAGGCCAGCAGCGGAGCGGCAGCGTTGGCTCCGCCCGGCGCGGCCATGATGCGGTCCGGACCAACGAGTGCAGCTGCACCGTAGCCGAGCACCAGGGTCAGCAGGTAGAAACCACCGATGAGGATGATTGCCCAAGTCACGGACTTACGAGCTTCCTTTGCGGTCGGCACCGTGTAGAAGCGCATGAGCACGTGTGGCAGACCAGCGACACCGAGCACCAGCGCCAGGCCCAGAGAGATGAAGTCGAGCTGCTGAACGAAGGAGCCACCGTACTTCAGACCCGGCTCAAGAATGGCGGAGGCTTCGTAGCCCTTTTCGGCGATGGAGTCGGAGCTCGCGTGCATGTCCACTGCGTCCTGCAGTAGCTGGGAGAAGTTGCCCTTAACACCCACCAGAATGATCAGGGTCATGATGATGACAGCACCGACCAGCAGGACGGCCTTAATCATCTGCACGTAAGTGGTGCCCTTCATGCCACCGATGAGAACGTAGGCAACCATGATGATGCCAACGACTGCGACAACGATGGACTGCTGAGTGGAGTCGTGAATGTTGAGCAGCACGGCGACCAGGGAACCCGCACCGGCCATCTGCGCGATGAGGTAGAACAGGGTCACTGCGAGAGTGGAGATAGCAGCTGCGGTACGGACCGGACGCTGCTTAAGACGGAATGACAGCACATCGGCCATGGTGAACTTACCGACGTTTCGCAGCGGCTCTGCAACCAGCAGCAGTGCGACGAGCCAAGCGACGAAGAAGCCGATGGAGTACAGGAATCCATCGTAACCAGTCAGCGCGATGGCGCCGACGATACCCAGGAAGGACGCAGCCGAGAGGTAGTCACCTGCAATGGCGAGACCGTTTTGGGTACCGGAGAACTGTGCACCACCGGTGTAGAAGTCAGATGCTCCCTTATTTCCGCCCTTACCCACACGAGTAACGATGAACATGGTCGCAACAATGAAGGCGACGAAGACCGCGATGTTGAGAATCGGGTTACCTGCTGCTGCAGTGTCATCTGCGGCAAAGAAACTGGTCAGCATGTCTTATGCCTCCTTCTTTGCAACAATTTCAGCGATTTCGCCACTTTCCATTGCCTCGCGCAGCTCTGCCTGCATCGGCTCGAGCTTCTTGTTGGCGAAGCTGATGTAAACCCAGGTGATGGCGAAGGTGGTCACGAACTGGAGCAGGCCAAGGACGATACCCAGGTTGATGCTGCCCAGTACGGGAGTTGCCATGAGGCCCGGCGCAAACGTCGCAAACAGAACGAATGCGATGTACCACACCAGACCTGCAACGGTCATCGGGATGGCGAATGAACGGAATGTAGAGCGGAGCTCTTGGAACTGCGCTGAGTTTTGCACGTAGCGGTACTCAGCCGCCTGTGGCTTATGCCGGCCTGCCGGCATGGGAGTTGCGGACACGGGCTAATCCTTTCCAGGAAGTTATGCAGGTGTTCGTAATGAGGTTCAGCACAGCCACCCTACTGGTGTGCCATGCACCACACTTTTCATTAGGTGTTGAAACAAAGTTACCTGGAACACAGTTAGCAAAGAAGTTAAATGCGACTAACTACTTCTCAGCGAGCCTTAAGGCACCCCCAAAAACGCCATTACCTGCATACTTGAGGAGACCTTTTACTACCCCCATTTACGCTGTTGTGCTCGTATTCTCCACTTCTTCCGGCAATGGCCTACTCTGACGCCACCACCACAGCGCCTCGATAATGGCCGCACCGATGGCGCCTACAATCAGCGCGGGAATCAACAGCTCCTGCCCCACCCAGTACAGATTAAGCACCGAAGCCACTGATCGAACCGAGAAGATGAACAGGTACGCACCTGCCGACACCGCCAGCAACAACACCTTCCACCAAGTGTATGGCCTAGCCACGACCACCAAAACCCAAAATGCTGAAACGATCAGCACGATGAGTGTCGCAGTCGATGCCTCCCCTCGTGCCACATCGCTGGCGTCGACTCCCGGGTTTGCCCACAGCCAAAACATGAAGGTCAACAGGCCTACCGTAATGCCGGCCGGTATCGCTAGACGCAACACGCGCCGCACAAAACCATCGCGCGCACGCTCCCAGTTAGGAGCCAACGACAGCACGAAGGCCGGGATTCCAATCGTGAACCAGCCCGTAATAGTTACGTGGATTGGCTCGAAGGGGTAATCCATCCCCCACAGCCCCACAGCCAGCGCCAATACCACCGAGTAGATGGTCTTCGTCAAAAAGAGGTTGGCCACGCGCTCGATATTGCCAATGACGCGACGGCCCTCGGCCACAATCATCGGCATCACGGCGAAGCGATTATCCAACAGCACCAACTGCGCAACCGAACGTGTTGCCGGCGCCCCATCCCCCATGGCCACGCCCAGATTTGCCGCTTTCAGTGCCAGCACATCATTGACGCCATCACCGGTCATCGCCACATGATGTCCGCGCGACTGCAGCGCATGGACCATATCGCGCTTGTTCTCCGCCGTGACACGGCCGAAGATCTGCCGCGACTCCACAATGTCTGCAAACTCGTTGCGGATCTCGGTGGGCTTGGCTTCGCTATTCTCATCGCGGCTCGCCGGAAGCTCAGAGGCATCGACAGGATTGTCAGCGCCCTCCATTTTCAGCTCACGTGCAACAGCCCCCACAGAGCGGTCATTGTCACCAGAAATGACCTTGACCTCAACACCTTCTTCATAGAAGTAGGCCACCGTCTCCGCCGCATCTGAACGCACCTTCTGCCCCAGCACGACAAGTGCGACCGGCTCCAACTCCACCGCCTCGCTCTTCCGCAGCGCACCTCCGGGCAGGTCATTTGCCCCAACGGTGGTCCGCGCGAGCAGGAGTACACGAAGCCCTTCCTCCATAAGCTGCCGAGCTTTCTGCATGCCGACCACGGAGTCGTCGACAAGCACATCGGGCGCGCCGAAAACCCACGTCGCACCGCCGTGATACGTCAGCGCCGACCACTTATTCGCTGAAGTGAAGGGGCGGGTTTCGGTTTGCTCATGCTTTACGACGTCCCCTGCGTCCGCAAGCCCATCGAGCAGTGCGCGAGCCGTTGCGTTGGGGCGATCGTCGAGCTTACAAAGATTGATGAGCACAGAGTCGAGCTCATCGCGGGAAGTACCGTCACCCGATACGATATCGACTTCCACCAGCTGCATCGCGTTTTCGGTGAGTGTGCCGGTTTTGTCGACGCACACGGTGTCGACACGCGCGAGACCTTCGATGGCGGGCAACTCATTGACCAGCACTCGATGTCGCCCCAAGCGCACCACGCCGAGGGCAAATGCGATGGTGGTCATGAGGACAAGCCCCTCAGGGACCATGGGCACCAGGGTGGCGACCATCCCCAGCAGCGCATCATTGAGATCATCGCCGGCGACAAAGAGCTGCGTATAGATTGCCAGAGCGCCGACGGGAATGAGAATCCAGGAAATGTAGGTCAGGATCTTGTTGATGCCGCGGAAGAGCTGGGAATCAGTCAGCGTGAACTTGTTGGCCTCAGCTGCGAGCTTGGCGGCGTAAGCCTCCTTGCCCACTTTGGTGGCCTGATATCGCGCCGACCCCACCACGATCGAGGAACCCGAGTAGACCATGTCCCCAACGCTCTTATCGACGGCATCGGATTCACCGGTGAGAGAGGATTCATCGACGGCCACGTCAGAGGCGTAGCGGAGAATACCGTCAACGACGATTTGATCGCCGGGGCCGACCTCGATGAGATCGTCGAGGACGACGGACTCGCGGTCAATCTCGCGAGCCGGCTCCCCGTCGCGAATGACCATGGGCTTTGCACGGCCGACAATGGAGAGCTTGTCCAGCGTGTATTTGGCGCGCAGCTCCTGGACTATGCCGACGATGGAGTTAGCGATAATCAGCAGGCCAAAGGCACCGTTGACGATTGAGCCGGTATAGAGGACAACTGCGAACAAAACGGCGAGAATACCGTTAATCCGAGTAAACACATTAGCGCGGATGATGTCCCGCACACTGCGCCCGGATGTTGGTGGCAGCTCGTTGACCTGCCCCGACTTAATGCGTTGTTGGACCTGTTGTTGAGTCAGACCGCTGTCGGGAGTTTCCCACGAACCCATGACCGCCTACCGTATTCGCCTAGTTGCTGAACCTATTCGACCTATTTGCCAATGAAATTCGGTTCGCGCTTTTCAGCTCGCGCCTTCGAGGCCTCCGCAGCATCCTCGGAAGCCCAAACTGTGTCGTAGAGCTCCTGCTGGTAGTCCTTCAACGGGCTATGCGTCTCATCATCATTGAGTACTGCCTTGTGGTAGGCCAGCGACAGTGGCGCGTAAGTTGCGATGCGAAGTGCAACCTCCTCCGCCTTGTCCGGACCACCGAGGTAGGAAGCCAGACCGCAACCGCGGGCGGCTTCCTGGTCCATGCGTTCGGCCGCCAACAAAATAGTGCGGGCACGGGCACCGCCGACGAGTACGCGTACGCGGCGAATAGTCCAGGCGTCAACAGCGATACCAAGCTTGACCGGCGGAATCATAAACCAACCGCGCTCACCCACGACGCGCAAATCAGCCGCCATCGCCAGCTGCATACCAGCGCCGACGGCCGGCCCCTGCACATCCGCGATGACCACCAGACGGCTGGCCTCAATTGTGCGCAGCATCCGACGTAGCTGCTCATGGAAGGAGTCGTCGTGATGCTGGCCACTCAGGTCAGCACCGGCACAGAAGGCACGACCTTCGCCGCGCAGCAGGATAACGCGCTGCTCGGGAACCTCAGCGGCAGCTTCCACCGCGTCGGCGATGTCACGACACACGTCGGCCGTCAGGGAGTTGCGCTTGTGATCTCGGTCAATGGTGATAGTGACAATCGCGCCGTCGGCTTCGACGCGGATTTCAGATGCTGGGTTCGTCATAGCCCTTAGGCTACTCGCGCAACGCCGATAGCGATACAGCTATAAGCAAATCCAAACTGGCTTATTCGTTACCAAACACCCGCGGGTCACCACTCAGGCGGCCGTCGGCACGCGCCATCGATGCAATCGTTTCCATGTCCTCATCGGCGAGTTCGAAGTCGGTGACCTGGAAGTTTTCCTCGATGCGCGACTGCGTGGCCGACTTTGGGATAGCTACGATGCCGCGCTGGAGATGCCAGCGGATAGCGACTTGGGCAGGAGTCTTACCCAGACGCTCTGCAATTTCAGCGATTGGCGAGCCTTCAAAGTACTTCGCACGTCCCAGCGGCGACCACGCCTGCGTGACGATGCCGCGGCGACGATCATCTACAACCTGCTCATCCTGCGGGAACTGCGGATGCAGCTCAATCTGATTGACCACCGGAACCTCGGAGAGCTGGTCGAGGACCTCTGGGTAGAAGTTCGCCACACCAACCGAGCGAATCAGCCCCTCGCGCTTGAGCTCGAGCAGCGTGTCGAAGCACTGCCCAAACGTCCCTTGCTTCGCCACCGGCCAGTGCACAAGCACCAGGTCAACATAGTCAAGGCCGAGCCGCTCCAGCGATGCTCGCACGGACTCGCGCGTCGCCGCCGGCCCCTGCGCATCGTTCCAGACCTTCGTGGTCACGAAGATATCTTCACGCTTTACGACGTTCGCAGCGACCGCATCGGCAATACCCTGCCCAACTCCTCGCTCATTGTTATAGAGCGATGCGGTGTCGATGTGGCGGTATCCGACTTCCAGGGCGTAGCGCACGGATTCGCGCGCCTGCTCATCGTCGAGCTTGTAGGTACCGAACCCCAGGATGGGGATGGCGTTGCCATCGACCATTTCCACGTTGGCAATTCCGGTTGTCGCTGCATCGTACTTCAGATTGGGTGCGGTCATGCCAACCGAGTGTACGGAAGTGTACGGGCTGAAAATTTTTTAGATTTTTTCTGCCCCGCTGACCTGCGATTTAAAAAAGTGATTGCCATTCATTTTGTTGCAAACAGTTGACGGGGCGTTGTGTTTATATAACACTTTGGAATATGTCCCCAAAGATTAGACCCAAAGAACCGATATTCAACAGAATTTCAGTGCTGCGGGCAGAACACGGACTCAGTCGAGCAGAACTCGCCAAACAAGTAGAGGTCAATCCTCAAACGATTGGTGCGTTGGAGCGAGGTGACCACTACCCCAGCTTGGATCTGGCATTCCGTATTTGCGCAGTGTTCGATCTCCCCGTGGAAGCAGTGTTCTCTCGCGAAGAATTCAAGCCAATGTCCTCTGCCCTCTACCGAAAGGAAAGCTGACGATGCCAACTATTCGGACTGAAAGCGAAACACCGAGCTTTTTTGAGAAGCTAGAGGCCCGGCGCGAAGCAAAATACACAAAGCGCGTCGAGCAGATGTCAGGCTGGCTGACTAAGTGGCGCAACCAGGCGGCGCGGCGGAAGCTGGTCATCGCATTCGAGGTGTGCCTTGTGCTGATGCTGCTGAGCGGCATCGCGCTTCTCGGTAGCCTGACCGATATTTCCCCGGGCTGGCCTTCTCTGCTCTGGTCGGCAACTTCTCTCATAATGATCTTTGTCTGGACCAGCCTCAACATCACAGTCGACATGGTTGACAGCGCGCCCAGCTCACTACTGGACGAGTACCAGCAAGAACAAATTTTGAACCTGCGGGGACTCACTTACCGCTGCTTCCTCTACTTCGGCCTAGTGTCCTTCCTCGCTCTAGTTCTGGTGGGCACCTATGTTCTGAACGCACAGCCTGACTGGGGACACTACATTCCGTACAGCTTCGGAATCTTCGGCATCGTCATCTTTCTTTTCATTTCCACACTGCCCACCGTCGTCTACGCCTGGAATCTGCGGGACGACTAGCCCGGGCCCAAATCTCACGCTCCCCCTCCCCTCTGCCCTTCACTCCTCAATCTAAGGATCACCATGAATAGCCTCATAATCGACGGGCTTGAGAAGTCCTACGGAGACCTGCAGGTTCTCCGTGGCATGAGCTTCCAAGTCAACCCTGGAGAAATCTACGGTTTCGTCGGCTCCAACGGCGCCGGCAAGACCACCACCATGCGCATTGCCCTCGGCGTGCTGGCCACCGATAAAGGCGAAGTGCGCATCGGCAATACCCCGATGAATGACTCGCTGCGCCGCACGATTGGCTACATGCCAGAAGAACGTGGTCTCTACCCGAAGGCCGAGGTTCGCAAGCAGCTGATTTACTTTGCTCGCTTGCACGGTGTGCCCACCAAACGCGCAGAGGCCAACGCCGACAACTTGTTGGAGCGCCTCGGTCTCACTGAGCGCGCCAACGACAAGGTCGACACGCTCTCGCTCGGCAATCAGCAGCGCGTGCAGCTGGCAGCCTCCCTCGTCCACGACCCGGAGGTACTCGTCCTCGACGAGCCTTTCTCTGGCCTCGACCCCGTCGCGGTCAAGGTGATGAGCTCGGTCCTCAAAGAGTACGCCGACCGCGGCACCCCAATCGTGTTTTCCTCTCACCAGCTCGACCTCGTCGAGCGCATGTGTGACCGCGTCGGCATCATCCGCGACGGCCGCATGCTCGTGGAAGGCACCGTTGATGAGCTGCGCGCACGTGGCCCACGGGCTTTCGTCGTCAAGCTCGATGGTGCGTCCCAGGATTGGGCGGCCTCTGTCGAAGGCGTAACAAGCGTGGAGCGCGATGCCCACGGCTCCACCGTCGTTCACCTCGATTCCGACGCCCCAGCCGACACCGACCAGAAGCTGCTGCACAGCGCAATGGCAGCGGGAACGGTCCGTTCGTTCGGACCTCTGCAAATTCCACTTACTGAGCTCTACCAGGAGGCCGTACAGCAATGAGCACCAACACTTACAACGCCTCAACGGCCGTCAAGACCGTTTTCGTCCGCGAACTCCGCGAGCATCTACTGAAGAAGAGCTCGCTGATCACGCTCATCATCATGGCGGTGGCGGCTGTCGGCGGTATCTTCGTTGCCGACTACATGACTTCCAAGTCCGATAATGACGCTGTCAAGATCGCGGTCGTCGGAGAAGCGCCGTTCGCGGACTCTCTCGCCGTCGCCACCGCCGAAATGAAGGACGCCAACGGCAGCGACAGCGCAGACGCTGCAGCCGGCGCATTTGCCACGGCATCGCTGTCACCGTTGGAGATTACGTCCGCGGCAGACGACAAGGCCGCTCGCGCTGCCGTTACCGACGGCGATGCCGACGCCGCTCTCGTCCCCGACACCGCAGAAGGCAGGGAAGGGTCGTGGAAACTGCTTGCCGACGACGCTCCATCCTGGCTGGCTCCGATGCTGCAGGAGTCGCTGCAGAAACAGAATGAGGCCATGCTGCTCAGCGAAAACGGAATCAACCCCGGCGAGTTTTTCTCCAAGACTCAAAGCGCAGCCGTGTCGGTGGAATCCCTGGATGAAGCAAAAGACGAGAAGATGCCTGCGATGCTCATCACGCTAATCGGTGTGATGGTCATGATGACCGCCATCCTCGTCTTCGGTGGCGCAGTGGCCACCAGCGTCATCGAGGAGAAGTCCTCCCGCGTCATCGAGATCATTCTCTCGACAGTCCGCCCGGCGCACCTGTTGGCCGGCAAAATCCTCGGCGCCGGTCTGGCCGGCATCATCATGATGAGCGTGCTGACCGCCAGCGCCGCAGTTGCCCTCATGATTACCGGATTGGCGGAGAGCTTCGATGTCCCGTGGTCCGCAGTCTGGCTGCTGGTCCCGTGCTTCATCCTCGGTTACTTCTTCTTCGCCGCGCTGTATGCAGCCTCCGCATCACTGGTCAGCCGCATGGAAGATTTCCAGGGCGCACAGATGCCGGTACTGGTGTTCTCGCTGATTACGATGTATGTTCCGCTGTTTGGCTGGAGCAAGCTGGACTCTACCGTCATGCAGATTGCCTCGTGGATTCCGCCGGTTTCCATCACCACCGCTCCGTTGCAGTATGCCGTTGGCAACTTCTCCGCACTCCAGTTGGTTGCCTCACTGCTAATCATGGTTGTGGGAGTAGCCGCAGTCATCGCACTCGCAGCCTGGATCTACCCACGCAATGTCCTGCGCACCGGTGCCGCGGTCAGCTGGAAGAAGGCCCTGACAGCCAAGAGCTAACCCCCCAGCCCTGCCCAAAAAAGGAGCGTGGCCCCTTCGGCCACAGTCACCTAAAACCGAATACTCGTCAATCGCGTAGTTTGCTCAGCGCACCTTACAGACCATGGTCCGTCGCAAACTGCGCGATTTTTCCTGTCTCGCCATAGGAGGTCTGCGCCCCCACGCCTGTCGCCGCATGAGCCGAGACCACCGCCGCAAGACGAGCTGCCGTCACCACATCATCGCCCGCGGCCAACGCGGTGAGGACCGTGCCCATGTAGGCATCACCGCAGCCCGTGGTGTCCACGACCTCGATGGGCAGCGCCGGAATGCGTGTGACTGACACCTCGCCTTCCGACGTCCTCAGGACCGCAGACCCCTCCCCGCCAAGTGTGACAATGGCCGTAGAAATCCCGTGTTCGTCGGCAAGCGCGCGCCCAACCGCATCCCACTGACCGTGCTCGCAACCGGCGACCGCGCGCTCGGAGCCGATGATGGCTGCGAGTTCGTGCTCGTTGACAATGAGGACATCGACCAGCTCGAGCAGCTCCTCACTGACCGCCCGAATCGGCGACAGGTTGAACACCACCGGCACACCCGCATCGTGGGCAATCTGCGCGGCGGCCAGGACCGCCTCATCACAAATCTCCAGACACACACCGAGGCACCCCGCCCGCTGAATCTTGTCCGCATGACTGCGCACCGTCTCAGCATCGACTTCACCATTGGCGCCAGCGGAGATGACAATGAAATTCTCCGCCGCATCATCAACAACAATCATGGCTGTACCAGTGGCAGAGTCGACGGTCTCAACTGCGGAGATGTCCACGTGAGCGTCGGTAAGCGCGTCGCGCAGCAACTGTGCGTTGGGATCCGAACCAACCGCGCCGACCAGTTCCACGGCCGCGCCCAACCTGCCAGCCGTCGCCGCCTGATTCGCCGACTTACCGCCCGGCAAAATACGCAAGGGACTCCCCTCGATAGTCTCACCACCATGCGGCAGGCGCTTCACAGTGACAGTCAGGTCTGCGTTGATGGAACCGACGACACATACGTTTGGCCTCTGTTCAGCCAGCTCGGTGAGGCGCTCAGTAATCGGCATTGGTTCGACTCCTCGGTAGTGCGGACATGTTTTTTCCGACAATAGCGCTACCCCTTTCCGCCCACCATCAACTCAGCCGGTTTACCCCTTGTTTACTACCGTGGAGGTATGGCTAGAATCAGCGCCCAACAAGTAATAGATACCGTCCTCGACCACGGAAGTTTCACATCCTGGGACGGCGCGCCCGAGCACGCCGACATCGACGAGGCCTACCGCGGCACACTGTCCCGCGCCTCTGATAAAACAGGTCTCGATGAGGCCGTTATCACCGGCGAAGGCACCGTCGGCGGCAAGCGCGTCGCCGTCATCTGTTCTGAGTTCGGCTTCCTCGGCGGTTCTATCGGCACCGCTACCGCTCGCCGGATTATCCGCAGCATCGAGCGCGCGACCGCGGAGCAGCTGCCGCTGTTGCTCTCACCAACCTCGGGCGGCACTCGCATGCAGGAGGGCACCGCGGCGTTCGCGCTCATGATCTCTATTACCACCGCAGTGGCGCGCCACAAGGATTCTCACTTGCCCTTCCTGGTGTACCTGCGCAATCCCACCACCGGCGGTGTCATGGCGTCGTGGGGGTCGGCAGGTCACTTCACTTTCGCAGAGCCCGGCGCGCTTCTCGGCTTCCTCGGCCCGCGCGTCGTCGAGCTCGCTACCGGCGAACCCATGCCCGAAGGCGTTCAGACCTCCGAGAACCTGTTCAAGCAAGGCATTATCGACGGCATCATTCCGCTCGAAGGTCTGCGCGGCGCTGTCCGCCGCACCATCGACGTGCTTGCCGACGGAGACCCCAGCGAACCCACCCCACCGCCAGCAGCAGCCATTGATGGTCGCGATACCTGGGAAGCTATCCTGCGCACCCGCGATACTTCTCGTCCAGGTGGCGGCGATATTATCGATGCCCTTGTCGACTGCTCCGTGCCAATCTCCGGCACTGGCGATGGCCACAAATCGCTGTCGGTCCGGGCTCGCCTAGCGCGGATTGGTGAGCGGCCGGTGATTTTGGTCGCCCAGGACCGCCATAACCAGCCGCCACTGGGCACACACCCAATGGGGCCGGGTTCGCTGCGTTTTGCCCGCCGCGCGATGCGCATTGCGGAGAGCCTGAACATTCCGCTGGTCACGGTCATTGATACCCCCGGCGCTGAGTTGACCAAAGATGCCGAGGAAAATGCCATGGCCGGCGAAATTGCCCGCACCTTGACCACGCTGGTGAACTTGAAGGTCCCGACCGTGTCTCTCATTCTCGGCCAGGGCTGCGGTGGTGGCGCGCTGGCCATGCTGCCCTCTGACCGCGTGCTGGCAATGCACGATGCGTGGATGTCTCCGTTGCCGCCGGAGGGTGCCTCGGCGATTATCTACCGAGACACCGAACATGCTCCAGAAATGATGGAGGAACAGGGCGTTGGCGCCGAGGCCATGCTGAAGACCGGGGTCATCGACGAGATCGTGGCCGAACCTGCGGATCCGGCCGAACTGCCCCGCCGTGCTCTGAGCGCTATCGAGCACGCCCTGTGGGAACTGGAGAAGAACCCGGCTCGCGTTGGCCGTGAGCAACGTTTCGACCACTACCGTCGCTTCGCACTGGGTGAGTAGGGGGCCGGGGGCTGGTGTGGGCCTGGTTCGGGCCTGGTTTGGGCCTGGTTTGGGCCTTCAGCCCCACCCCAACCTCAAAAAGCAAGAAAGTGACTGGGTTTATGACACTTTTGGGCAATTTTTCACGCCTGAAGTGTCATAAACGCAGACACTTTCTTCGCCGGAAATCCTGCAAACCGACGACGGAGGAATGGACAGGAACCGCGAAGCGAAGCTCAGCCAGCCAACAGAGCCAGCATGTGGCCTTTTACTTAACGTCCAACAGGTCGATGACAAAGACCAGGGTCTTACCAGACAGGAAGTGTCCTGCACCAGCCGGGCCGTAAGCCTTCTCCGGCGGGCAAATCAGCTCGCGGCGACCGCCGACCTTCATGCCCGGAATGCCTTCCTGCCAACCGGCAATCAGACCGTTCAGCGGGAACTCGATGGACTGGCCGCGGTTCCAGGAAGAGTCGAACTCTTCACCGGTCTCGTAGTCAACACCCACGTAGTGGACCTCGACGCGAGCACCCGGGGTGGCCTCCTTGCCGTCACCGACAGTGAGGTCGTTGATGACGAGTTCCGTCGGAGCCGGACCGGACTTAGCAGTGAGTTCTGGCTTGGACAAGACAATCTCCTATCACAGTTGGCATTTATCAAAGCTGGCAATTATTCCAACTTAAATGGGCCCAACTCAAATGGGGTTTCTTAAAATTCTAGGAAAAATAAAAGGCGCGTACCAACCTTTCGAAGGCTAGTACGCGCCTTTTCGCGTTTTCAACGCTGGACTTTTCTATGCTGAGTTACCTGCGAGGAACCCCTACGCGGTAATCGCTAAAAACCTTAGCGCTGGTCGCGCGGAACGAAGTCACGCTCGGTCTCGCCGGTGTAAATCTGGCGAGGACGGTTGATCTTCGATGCCGGGTCAGTGACCTGCTCGTTGAACTGAGCAATCCAGCCCGGGAGGCGGCCGATGGCAAACAGGACGGTGAAGAAGTCCGTCGGGAAGCCCATGGCGCGGTAAATCAGGCCGGTGTAGAAGTCAACGTTCGGGTAGAGCTTGCGGGAGACGAAGTAGTCATCAGCCAGTGCAATCTCTTCCAGCTTCATGGCCAGATCCAGCAGCTCGTCGCCACCGAGGTGCTCGAGCACGTCGTGAGCGGTCTTCTTAGCGATAGCTGCACGCGGGTCGTAGGACTTGTAGACGCGGTGACCGAAGCCCATCAGGCGGACGCCCGGCTCCTTGTTCTTTACGCGGTTCATGAACTCGGTAGCGTCGCCACCGTGGTTCTGCTGGATGTCCTCGAGCATCTCCAGAACAGCCTGGTTAGCACCACCGTGCAGCGGGCCAGACAGAGCGTTGATACCAGCAGCGATGGAGACGAACATGGAAGCGCCGGAGGAAGCGACCATGCGGACGGTGGAGGTGGAGCAGTTCTGCTCGTGGTCAGCGTGCAGGATGAGCAGCTTGTCCAGAGCGTCAACCACAACCGGGTCAACCTCGTAGTCAGCGGTCGGGTAACCGAACATCATGCGCAGGAAGTTCTCGCGAGCGTTCAGGTTATTGTCCGGGTACATGTACGGCTCACCCTTGGATGCGCGGTAAGCGTATGCAGCCAGCATCGGAACCTTAGCCATCAGGCGAACTGCAGCCAGGTTACGCTGCTCTTCGTTCAGCGGATCCAGCTCGTCCTGGTAGTAGGAAGCCAGAATGTTGACCGAAGAAGCCAGGGTCTGCATCGGGTGTGCACCACGCGGGAAGATGCTGAATGCGCGACGGAAGTCCTCGTCCAGCAGGGTGTGGTGACGAATGTCGTGGTTGAACTGTGCGATCTCTTCCTCAGATGGGAGGTGACCGTGAATCAACAGGTAGGAAACCTCGTTGAAGGTGGCCTTCTCAGCCAGCTGCTCAATCGGGTAGCCGCGGTAGCGCAGGATGCCGTTACCGCCGTCGATGTAAGTGATCTTGGACTCGGTAGAACCGGTGGCGGTGTAGCCCGGGTCGAAGGTGGTCAGTCCAGTTTCCTGGAGCATCTTGCCCAGAGCAATACCGTCGTTACCCTCGGTTGCCTTGACGATGTCCATCTCGAACTCGCCGCCCGGGTAGTGGAGTACAGCCTTGCCGTCTTTAGTAGCCACAACTTCCCTTTCGCAGAAAATTTCTTCTTAACGACTCCAGAGTGCGGGGGAAGCAAGCACAGCGGAAAACAGCGCACTGCCTCCCAACTCCACGTCACCCCTTCGGGGTCGCATTGTTTCCAATGATTCAATTATGCGCGACATTTGCATTCCAGTGCATATTGCCGAGTGAAAAAGTTTGCTTAGTTCACATCGACCGTGCCGTAATCATAAAGAACCGACACCTGCAGTGGATTAGAACACACAATATCAAAGAGTGTGAGCAGTGCAACACCCTCTACCCCATTCGGGCAGGCTGGGCTCCCCCAATCTTGACCCCTCTTCACCTCGAAATGCAAATGGAAAAACCAGGTTTATTACGTTGTCACAGCTCATTTACTAACCAAGAGGTTAGGAGCACATTCAACAGCCCGCGTCTCCAAAAGCTCGAAAGTCATCGGACTAGCGCTCAAAATCACATCGACTAAATCCAAAATAATTCACCCCACAGTCCCCACCCAGCTCCCCACGGCAATAAATTTCCACCACCAGCAAAGCTGTAAAAATACCTTCGCAAACTTTGCAAAATCGCCAATCCACCCTGTTTCGATATGCAAAGTACGGAAGCGGGGGCAATTGAACCCCACCCTTTTGCTATAAGTACCCCCGATTACCGCTAGAGTTTGAAGACAACGGCTGTATATCAAGCTTCACTTTGAAAGGTTGCGCCTCATATGAGCGATCAATTCCCAGTTCTCCCTGAAGAGTTCCAGCCCGGCGACGGCCGTTTTGGCTGCGGTCCGTCGAAGGTTCGCCCGGCACAGATTCAGGCAATCGTTGACGGCGGTACCTCTATCATGGGCACTTCCCACCGTCAGCCGGCAGTGAAGAACGTTGTTGGCGAGGTTCGCGAGGGTCTGGCAGAGCTCTTCCAGCTTCCGGAAGGCTACGAGATTGTCCTGTCCCTCGGCGGCGCAACCGCTTTCTGGGATGCTGCCACCTTTGGGCTCATCGAGAAGAAGTCCGCTCACCTGACTTACGGTGAGTTCTCCTCCAAGTTTGCCAAGGCCTCCAAGATGGCTCCGTGGCTCGATGCTCCGCAGATCATCGAAGCAGAGCCTGGTTCCGCACCAGAGGTTGTCGCTGGTGAAGAGGGCGTTGATCTCATTGGTTGGGCTCACAACGAGACCTCCACCGGCACCATGGTTCCGGTCACCCGCCCGGCAGGTTCCGAGGGCCAGCTCGTCGCCATCGATGCCACCTCCGGCGCGGGCGGCCTCCCGGTCGACATGTCCCAGGCTGACGTCTACTACTTCTCCCCGCAGAAGTGCTTCGCTTCCGACGGCGGCATCTGGTTGGCTGCGATGTCCCCGGCCGCTATCGAGCGTATTGAGAAGATCAATTCTTCCGACCGCTTCATCCCGGCTTTCCTGAACCTGCAGACTGCCGTTGATAACTCCCGCAAGAACCAGACCTACAACACCCCGGCTGTCGGCACCCTGCTGATGCTGGCTGATCAGGTCAAGTGGATGAACACCAACGGCGGCCTCGACGGCATGGTCGCTCGCACCACCGAGTCCTCATCTCACCTCTACAACTGGGCTGAGAACCGCGCGGAGGCAACCCCGTTCGTCACCGATGCCGCAAAGCGCTCGCTGGTCGTCGGCACCATCGACTTCGAAGACAACATCGATGCTGCGCAGATTGCCAAGGTTCTGCGCGCCAACGGCATCCTCGACATCGAGCCGTACCGCAAGCTGGGCCGCAACCAGCTGCGCATCGGTATGTTCCCGGCCATTGACCCGGAGGACATCCGTCGCCTGACTGGCGCTATCGACTGGGTTCTGGACAACGGCTACGCCGCCAAGTAGCAGCAAGGCAGCTAGCAGCAAAGCAGCTGCAAAGTAACAGCAAATTAGTTACAAAGCAGCCGCCATTTACCGGTCTCAGCCGCTTGACTCCCGCGCCACGCGCAAGGGCATTGCCCCGATTGTCCGTGACGCGGGAGTTTTGTCGTTTACCATGATTAGTGAGCATTACTTATAACGTCGACCAACAAGGAGGTTCTCGCATGAGGGAGCTGAAGCCCGTTCTGGACGGCGATGTGACCGATTCACTGACTCTCGTTCCCGCCGATATCACTGAGCAGGAACGACAGGAGGGACTTCGCTTCACGCTGCCTCTCGACGAGAACCTGCGCGCCTTCCTGGTCGAGCACTTCAAGCTCACCGATGCTACGGGGGCCCCAGTCGCAGCAGATTCCGCATCGCTTGCCGACGAATCCAGCGCCACCGCCACAGCCGCCAGTGGCAGCTCTGGGGAGAGTGCTACCGCAGAGAGCGGTTCTACCGACGAAAGTTCCGCTGGTGACAGCACAGCGGAAGCCGCCACCGCAAGCGGTGATTCTGCCGACGGCACCGAGACAGCCGACCACACCTCTGAGGCAGACGCAGCGCCGAAGAAAACCCCAACGGCACCGAAGCCAGTTTTGGAAGAGCCCCGCGTCGTATTGTCGCCCCGCGAGATTCAGGATCGCATTCGCAGCGGCCAGACGGTCGAGGAGCTCATTGAGTACAGCGGCATGCAGCCGCGCAAGATTGAGTCCTTCGCCTACCCGGTGCTTGCGGAGCGCGCACGTATTGCGGAGCTCGGCAAGCAGTCAAAGCCACGTCGCATTGATGGCCCGGCCAAGTTGTCCCTGTGGGAGATTCTCGCCACCGCTTTTGCCGCCCGTGGTCAGGAACTCGCCGATGCCTCGTGGGATGCCTACCGCGACCCGAGCGGACAGTGGATTGTGACGGTTACTTGGAATGTGGGCCACACCACCAACGTGGCCGAGTGGAGTTACCAGGCGGAGGGACTTTCCGCGCTCACCATTGCTCGCAATGAGCTGGCAGCAGAGCTGATTGACCCCGACTTTGCCCGCCGCAACCGAGACTTGGCTCCGCAGGCCAATCGAGCTGCTGATACCGCGGATACCTCTGAGATGCCAGCCGCATGGCAGTCTTCGGCGGAACCGCAGCGAGGCCACGGGGAGCAGGACGTTCCGTCGCAAAGCGACGCCGCCGACGACGATATTGACGAGGCGGAGTTCTTGCAGCACCCGGACGCGGAGCGGCCCAAGCGCAAGAAGAAGACTGTCATGCCGTCGTGGGAGGATGTGCTTCTCGGCGTACGTCCGAACGGCCCGAAGAAGTAGGAGTTTGCCTCGACAATGAGCTCCATGACCAGTGGCAACGCTTCTGATTTCGAATTCTCCGCGATTCGCCGCGGTGTAGTCACGATTTGGTTTATCAGCACCAATGACCCTGCTGCGACCCTGGAGACAGGTGTTCAGCATGACCGCGGTTTCGGGCGTCGTTTCCTAGCTCTCTATGATTCGACGCTGCCGGTAACACCGATTGGTGATTTCCCGCTCAACCGCTCGGCGGAAACCGGTGACGGCGAATACTACATCGGCGGCTTTGAAGGCGTTGCCGTACTGCAGACGGTTCTCGACGATGTCTCGCAGCTGTCCAAGCTGTCGCCTCGTCTGCGCCAGGAGATTGCCGCCACGGACATCTACGCGAGTGTGTCGAATAAATCCACGGGCTTCGGTGCCTTTGCGCATTGGCACGATGGTGAGCTCAAGCGCGCTTTCTCCGCTACTCGCTACCGCACACTGGAAGACATCGGTCTTCCCTGCCCCACAGAGGGCAGCTTCTGGGCGGGCAAGCACCGCCCAATGCCCGACGCTTCCGAAGGTACGGCTTCACGCCCACGCGAAGGGGTCGGTTTGCCGTTCATTCCAGCAGAGCTTGCCGACGCCGTCATCACCGACTGGCTCGGATTCGACCCGCATTCGCCCGCTACAGATATCCCTGTTAGTGGTTTTGCGGTCGATGGCCGTCGTGCGGCTCCCGGAACTTCGTATTCGACGTCTCGTAGTCCGCGCGGGCTAATGAGTGAGCCGGGTTCCTCCGAGTCTGGCGCAGAGCTTGACCGCGCCTACGACGACTACGAAGTTCACAACGCAGAGCCGAACCGAGACTTTCTGGAGGAGCTCAGTCGCTTTGGTGCTAAGGCCAAGAAATTCGCTGGCCGCACCTGGCAGCGGGCGCGAGGCAAGTTCGGGAAATAGTTTCTACTGCCCTGCGCGCTGCGACTGAACGCGTAGTCGCTCGTAGAACGCAATCGCTGCGGAAGTAGCCACATTCAGGCTGTCAGTTCCCGGTGACATGGGAATGCGGGCACGCACATCGGTGGCTGCCATCGCGTGCTCGGTAAGTCCCTGCCCCTCAGCACCAACGAGAATCGCGACCTTGTCCGTGTCCATGGCATCCCACAGGTCCACCGTGCCCGCAGGGGTCATCGACACCACGCGGAAGCCCTGCTCTTTGAGCTGGTCCAGGCTTCGCTGCCAGGTGGTCGTAGTACCGGGCAGAGTCGCAAATGGGACTGTCAGCACATGCCCCATGGAAACACGCACGCTGCGGCGATACAGCGGATCGGCGCAGGCCGCGCCGAAGACAACCCCATCCACGCCCATGCCCGCCGCGTTACGGAACAGAGCCCCGATGTTCTCGTGGTCCCCAACACCCTCCATCACAGCCAAGGTGGTTGCTCCACTCAGAACTTGGTCCACCGAAAGCTCCGGCGCGCGGTCAGCGGTGGCCAGCAGGCCACGGTGAAGATCAAATCCGACCGCTGCGGCCAGAACCTCGCGGTCGAGTTCAAACCAGGGCACAGTTTCCGCAATATCGGCCTCGCTCGCGGTCAGTCCGTCGGCAAGCAATGCGAGCTTCTGGCGAGTACCAAAGACTGCGCGGAGCGGAAAGCGTGAGCGCACTAACCGCGGCACAATGAGCGTGCCTTCGGCGATGACCAGGCCCTTCCCACCGGGCAGATCGGGGCGGGAATCGGACTTGTTGAGGTTGCGGATGTCATCGAGACGGCTGTCGGCGGGATCGTCGACGACAATGGGCGCAAAGCGTTCGAGGGATGTGGTGGTACTCATGGAAACTCTTTAACCGCCCAGCAGAGCGGTGAACGGATCGGCAGCGAAATAGATGACGAACAGGCCGGAGACAATCCACATCAGCGGGTGCACGGACTTGGCACGACCCGAGAAGATAGCCATCGCAGCAAAGGTGATGAAACCGATGCCGATACCATTTGCAATCGAGTAGGTAAACGGCATGGTGACAATAGTCAAAAATGCCGGCAGTGCGATGTCAAAACGGGTGAAATCAATCTCGGTGATCTGCCCAATCATCATGGCACCGACGATGACCAGCACAGGCGCGGCAGCCTCGATGGGCACGATTTCATAGAGCGGGGTGAAGAACATCGCCGCCAGAAAGAGGATGCCGGTGACAATGTTGGCAAGGCCAGTGCGTGCACCATCGGCGATGCCCGCTGCGGAGTCCACAAAGACAGTGTTCGACGAGGAGCTGACTGCACCGCCGACGATGGCACCGGTGCCTTCGACAACCAGTGCGCGCTTCATGTCCGGCAACACATCGTCTTCATCGACAAGTGCGGCCTGCTTACCCAGACCAGTCATCGTGCCCATGGCATCGAAGAAGTTAGCCAGGACCAAAGTGAACAGCAGCATGGTGGCGCTGAGGGCACCGACGCGGGCAAAGGAGCCGAAAAGATCCACAGCGCCAACGAGGGACAAGTCCGGCATACCACCTACACGGTCCGGCAGAGTCGGCACCGCGAGATTCCAACCGGTCGGCACTGGCTTGCCATCAGCGAAGGAGGGGCCCGCATCCGTCAAGGCCTCGACTGCGAGCGCAATGATGGTATTCAGCACGATGCCGATAAACAGGCCGCCTGGAATATTGCGGACAACCATGATGCCGCAGATAATCAGCCCGAGGACGAACACGGCGGTCGGCCACGAGGCAATCTGGCCATTGATGCCGAGCTGCACCGGAACAGTCGTGCCCGCGGCATCGGGAATACGGCGAACCAGGCCACCGTCGACCAGACCAATCATGGCGATGAATAGGCCGATGCCCACACTCATCGCGGCCTTCATATCGGACGGAATCGCGTGGAAGACAGCTGTTCGGAATCCGGTCAGCGCCAGCAGCACGATAATCACGCCGTCCAGCACGACCAGGCCCATCGCTTCTTCCCAGGCCAGCCCCTCGTTAGCAACGAATGTCACGGCAACCAGGGTGTTGATGCCCAGGCCCGTCGCAATACCGAAGGGGTACTTGGCAAAGAGACCAAAAGTAATGGTCATGACGCCCGCGGCGAGCGCGGTGACAGCGGCGACCTGCGGTATCCCCAGGCTATTGCCGTTGACATCCTCGATATTGCCGAGGATCAGCGGGTTGAGCAGAATGATGTAGGCCATCGCGAAGAAGGTCACTACGCCACCGCGAATCTCGGTTACGGTCGTCGAACCGCGCTCCGTGATATGAAAATAGCGGTCCACTGCTGAAAGATGGCTCCCCGACCGTGCAGGCTTGGAGTCCTTCGCCTCATCTGAGGATATTGCAGAGGTGGACGTACCTTTGTCCATTTTTTATGCCTCTCTAGAGTCTCTTTTTATCCGTGCCACGTGTTTGTCCGTGTCAGAGCGGAATTTTTGTGCCGAAAGCCGCCACAGTGCAGTCTCTGGGACCACAGCGGTGTTGAAACTGCACCGTCTTCGTCATCGCGTTTGCCTAGGCGGGAAGCTACAGGTGCGAATCCTGGTAGGGTTCCGCCACGGGAGCGCCCTGCCCCGTTACTTCCGGGATAGCTGAGTGAGCACCACAGCCGTGGTCAAAGCTTACGGCCGTGGCATCGAATGTCCATTCGTTGACACACACGCCCCAGTCCTTACCGAGCGGCCCGGTCAACGGGACCATAAAGGCACAGGTTCGGCAACGGTGCAATGCTTCCCGAGCAAAGTCACTCTCAGAGCCGGTATCGCCCTCTTCCCAGCGCTGCTCGGTATCTTCCACACCACGCGCCGACAACGTGCGGGTCTGCAAATCATCGCCGTCGAGTCGCTCATCTCCTACCGCAGCCGGCAACAGATCACGCGGACCGAGGTCACCGGGGCGCAACCGCTCTTCGTAGGGCACCCATTCAGGCGCCTGCAGCGCGGTTTCGCCGGGGACAAGAGCCACTTCACTGACCGTCGCCTGTTGAGTGCCCGGCGCGCACGCAACTACCACATGCCACTCCCAGCCCCTGTATCCGGGCAGGTCAGCTGCAAAACGATGCACCGCAACGCCCTCGCCTACGACACTTACACCAGTGTGCGCGCCGGCAGGCCCCTCCCCCAGCTCTTCAATCGCGGTACGGGCAGTGTCGACCGCCTGGTGATTCATCACCTTCCCCCGTCGGCGGCTGTTTCGGGAACGTCGTCGATTTTCAGTCACGTTTCCTATCCTAGAGTGAAGCTATGGACAGATTCCCGTCGGGCGACGCAAAACCCGCCCGCCCCTTCCACTCATCACGCTTTACGACGGCCCGAGCTGCCATCCTCTCCGTGGCAACTGCCGTCCTATTGGCCGGTTGTGCGACTGAAACAGGTTCAGGTAGCAATTCCTCAGGCGAGGCCCCAGCTAGTGGAGCTAGTGCGGGTTCGAACTCCGGCACCGCCGGAAGGTCGACTTCAGCTTCGGTTAACCCCTCCGAGCTGGTCGGTGCCGATAAGGTGCCGGGGCTCGGTGACGTTCCGACACTGAAACTGACGATCGAGCAGTCCTATCCCATCTCCGCTCCACCACTTCCCGCTTCGAAGAATGTCACTGCACCTTTTGTCCAGGGCCTTGAGTTCGAACCGGATGGCTCTTTGTTGATGGGCACCGGCCTCTACGGTGAGTCCCAGATTTACCGATTACCACAGTGGCTCGACAATCCCGCAGTCGAGCCGACCAACGTGGAAGATTTACAGCCTGAACTCTTCGGCGAGGGACTTACCCGTCATGGAGATACCGTGTGGCAGCTGACGTGGAAGGAGGGACGCGCCATAGAACGCGATGCGGCTACTCTCAAGCAGCGTCGCGAGGTTCCCTTTGACGCCGAGGGCTGGGGCGCGTGCTCCTTCGATGACACCATCGTGACCTCCGATGGCAGTGGCACCCTCACTTTCCGCTCCCCTGATGACCTCTCATCCCTGCGTCAACTGCCCGTCACTGCGGCAGGCACGGAGACAACGTGGCTCAACGAACTCGAGTGCGTCACTGTCGACACCGACGTAAATCCGGAAGCAGCTCCGGACGAAGCACCGGCGGACACGAGCGATTCAAACAGCCAGAGCAACACAGACGGACCAACCTCCCCGCAATCGCACCGCGAGATTTGGGCCAACGTCTGGCAGAGTCCATTCATCTACCGCATCACCCCAGAAGACGGAAAGGTCACAGGCATCGTCGATGCCACCGAGCTCTTCCGCGACCTGCACGCGCAACTCTCCCCGGCAGCGCGAAACAGTATTGATGTGCTCAACGGCATTGCGCTGATGCCGGATTCTTCGTCTACCTCGCCCAATGGAACCCGTCAGTTCCTGCTTACAGGGAAGAAATGGCCCACAGCCTACCGTGTTACCGTGAGTGAATAGCAGTATCTGGCCCGAGAACGGCTAGTGTGACTGAACGTAGCTTCAATTCCGTTACGAATGTCGGGAAGTGAGAGTTGATGGGATCGAGTAGGCGCCGCTGGCAACAGAATAGTAAGGCGTTCGTGGTTGTCGGCGCTATTGTCGTGGTGGGTCTTGTCGTCACCGGCATCGTCCTTGCTGTCAATAAGTGGACCAACCAGGCAATCGACGACCCACACGCGCTGTCCATCGAGGTCATTCAGGACGGCGAAACCACAGAAGTTCTTCCCTACCGCGTCTGCGACCTCTTTGAGAAGAATGCCTGCACCACGACTGAGACCAACGCTGCAAAGATCTCCCTGGGCGAGCAGGAGACGGCTGAGGTTAACGTCGGCTCCACTGTTGGCTCTAACTCTTGGACTCTGCAGCGCTTCTTCTCCGACGATGCGGTCAACTCCACCTCTCGCAAGGATCCGGGCGAAGCCACGACCGAGACCATCGCCGGCTCCGCAGCTGTTGCCGGCAAACGCACCCCACTCGGGGTCGTGGAGGTTTCCACCGCGCTCATCGGAAAGAACTCCGAGGGTGAAGAGACCACCTACGGTATTACTTGGTCGATCGTCAACGAACAGTCGTAAAGCACAGCAAAACGCCCGCTCACTGAGGTTATCCACCTTCGTGAGCGGGCGTTTTTCACATCTTCTACCGACTTACGAGTCCAGCTCGCGCGCGACCGCACGCAGGACTTCAGCCATCTGGTGGCCGTCCTTACGCTCCGGGTAACGCCCGGCGCGCAGGTCACGCTGCACCGTCGACTCCAGCATGGAAATCATGTCCGAAATCATGCCGTTGAGATCGCTGGGGCTGTGCTTCTTTGCTTGACGACGGGCTCCTGCGCCCCCACCTGCCCCGCCACGGCGGTGACGGGCACCGCGCGGTCCCTCGTCGAGCACCTTGATCCGGAGAGCCTGCGGGCCTGGGCGGCCGTCAGCGTAGTCGTACTCCAGGCGCTGACCAGTTACGAGTTCTTCCACGCCTTTCGGCAGCACGTTCCTGCCGATGTAGACATCTTCACCGTCCGGATTCGAAACGAAGCCAAAACCGCGATCCTTGTCGTACCACCTGACCTTACCGATGGGCACTTTCCACCTAACCTTCCCGTGCCCTGTGACTGGGGGCACTCAACCTCGTTCCCCTTGTGCAGCGGTGACTGCCCTTCGGGGTCTTCGGATCGGAGATGCAATTCTTCCGCATTTGCCACCGTCCTCGCACGCACAAATGGCCAGAGTTAGAGGCTCGCTCGGGGCGAGCTTGGCCAGACAGGACCGCGAGGATATGCCAGGCCGGGTGCTGTCTTAATGGTGTTCCTTTAATTAAGGTGCGACCAAAACAGGACGCACTCCAACCGGGAACACATTATTTATTACTGCTTACTAGTGCGAAGTGGCGGCAGCGGTAGCGGCGTGCATGTGCACGTCACCTCCGATTACCTAAAGAACTCAATTATACCCATAGATGGGGACATAAAGGGAAGACGGATCTGTGTGAAGCGAGCACTCTCGCGGATTGACGCACCGAGACGGCAACTAACTGCCAGCGTTGGTTCTTTATGACTATCTCTTATGGCCTCTTTTCAAGTACCGGAGACGCGCCAAAACAGGAAAAATAACAAGACGATAACGTGAGCTTTATCACATTTTGAAGTTTTAACTTACACATCACCAATAACAGTCACGTCTCTTACCTGCAGTTTCACCTACTTTTATGCATATTTCCCACCTGCGCTCAAAATTAAGAATCCGGCGATTCGCGTGACTATTTCGTTACCAACCGCTACGGTGTGCAATCGACGCGTTTAACGGACGAAGTCGCATAGATCGCCTTCATCTCACTCCAGTGCGATGACATCGGCCCGTTACCAACAACGTGAAGAACTTTCCATAAGAGTGAGATGGGGTTGCATTAGCCCCACTGGCGCCACAAAG
This sequence comes from Corynebacterium sp. HMSC074C03, assembly GCF_001838285.1. NCBI lineage: Bacteria > Bacillati > Actinomycetota > Actinomycetes > Mycobacteriales > Corynebacteriaceae > Corynebacterium > Corynebacterium sp. HMSC074C03. The sequence goes on from NZ_KV836234.1 coordinate 29,110, forward strand.
AAAATCGACGAAAAGGAAATTTTCATATGGCTCGCCACGCAGCTAAGACCAACACCTTCGCTTCCACTTCGGCAAAGGTTGCACTGACCGGCGCAATCCTCGGTGCCGGTGCCGCTATCTTCGCACCGACCGCTTCTGCAGCTCCGGACTCCGACTGGGACCGCCTGGCACAGTGTGAGTCCGGTGGCAACTGGCACATCAACACCGGAAACGGCTACTACGGTGGCCTGCAGTTCTCCGCAAGCACCTGGAACGCTTTCGGTGGTAACGAGTTCGCTTCGACCGCTGATCAGGCTTCCCGCGAGCAGCAGATTTACGTTGCTGAGAAGGTTCTGGCTCAGCAGGGTTGGGGCGCATGGCCAGCTTGCTCCGCAAGCCTGGGTCTCTCTTCCGGCCCGACCGATCGTCCGCACCCGAGCCAGGGCGTCGCTCCTGTTCGCGCACAGGCCGCTCCGGCAGCTGCTGCTTCCGACTCCAAGACCGACCTGATCCAGCAGTTCGCTGACCGCCTCTCCAACGTCGACAGCCTGTCCGACGCCCAGGCACTCATCGCTGAGTTCCGTGCACTGACCGGCCAGATTGAGCTTCCGCAGGAACTGGTCGCAGCCATTCCGTTCGACCTGTCGAAGCTGCAGGGGCTGATTTAAGGCTTTCGAGCTAGCCAGCTCATCACAGTAGCCCCGAGGGTGATTCACCTTCGGGGCTACTATTTGTCTTCAACAGGTTGGCGATACCGGCCCAATGTAAGTTACTGCCTGCGCGAGTTACTGCCTGCGTTTATGGCTGGCGACTGCGTGCCAACGCGAGTTAGTGACTGCGTTTATGACAAAAATGGCCCGGTAGGT
>NZ_KV836235.1:0-14917 GCF_001838285.1 Corynebacterium sp. HMSC074C03
CCGGAAAAGACACACTTTTCTTTACTTAACCCCCGGGAGGACACACTTTTTGCCACCCGCCCCAATCCCCCCCCCTGAACAGGAAGCTCCCCTAAAAACGCCCAAGGCCAGGCAGTACAACACTGCCTGGCCGGGGCTTTTGTGCGCCTGGGGAGACTTGAACTCCCACGCCCGAAGGCACTGGAACCTAAATCCAGCGCGTCTGCCAATTCCGCCACAGGCGCCTGTCGTAAATCCGTGATAGTTCCGTACAGCCCCCGCAAGCATGGACTACTTATTAGCCGCCTACAGGCACAACGAACTTTCACAGCTCATTTGGACTGTACACACTTTAACGGGTTTGCCGCAGATTTCCTAATGTCCCATCCCCTGCCTTATACAGCGAGCGCGCTAGCTTGGCAGGTCACGGACTAGCTATGGTGGTTATGTGTCCACTTCACAGCATTCCGATACCACTGGCAAGCCTGCAAAGATTCCCACTCGTACACGCGTGGTTCAACTGATCTTCTTGGCTCTTGCAGTCGGCGCCACTCTTGCACTCGCCTACTGGCAGCTCAGCAGGTGGAACACAACCAACTCATTTCAAAACCTGGGATATGCACTGCAGTGGCCTGCTTTCGGCCTGTTCTTTATTTGGGCCTACCGCAAATACATGGAGTACGAACGCGAACGCCTGAGTGGCAATAGCGAGGCCGCTTTTGAGGCTAAAGACGATGTCATGACGGAAATTCCAGACGAATTCCTACCGACCAACCCAGATGGCTCGCGAAAGGTGCAGCGTGTGGATGAGACACAATCGACGGACTCTGGCACCAACGCCTAGGCGATAACTGCTTATTCAAGAAAAGGACTTTTAGTGACCAACATCAATCCAGATCGTCAAGAGCGCGTAAGGAAGGCACTGACGTACTTCTCCGTCACCGCCTACTTCACGGGTGTGATGCTGCTCTTGCTGTGTGCCGAGATGATTTACAAGTACCTCATCCTCGACAACTCCGCCGACGCACCGCGGTGGTTCTTCTACACCGCCCAGATTCACGGCTTCGGCTACATGGCATTCCTCATTGCCACCGTAAACCTGGGTACCAAGGCCCGCTGGGAACCAGCAAAGTGGATCATCACCGCGCTCGGTGGCGTGGTCCCGTTCCTCTCCTTCTTTGTCGAGAAGAAGCGCCGTGAGGAAGTCGAGACCGCTTTCCAGCTGAAGTAGCGGGCTCTCGGCAGCCCGAGGGTTCCCCAAGGGCTCGCCCGAGGGCTAGCCCTCAGACTCTGCCTCAGCCAGGATTTTCAGCGCTGGAGTCAAGGCACGCAGTGCACGCCCCCTGTGGCTAAAAGCGTCCTTGTCTTCGGCGCTCATTTGTGCCGCAGACAAAGTGCCCTCCGCATCATTGCCCTCACCAACTGCGGGCGCGAACACCGGATCATAGCCGAACCCATTGTCTCCAACAGGCTCGCGCAGAATGGAGCCAGGCCAGCGGCCCTCCACAACCAGCAGCAGATTACCGGCTTCATCGAGGACGGCTGGGAAACCGCCGTCGGCAAGCGCGGACGGCACCTCCTTGACACCAGGGACGACCAACGCGCAGGCGGTACGGAAGGACGCAGTGCGACGCTCATCTGGGCAGTCACCCATTTGAGCGAGCAGCAGCTCGTAGTTAGCGACATCGTCGCCATGAACGCCGGACCAACGCGCCGAGAGCACACCCGGCATGCCGTTTAGCTCATCGACGCTGAGCCCCGAATCGTCTGCCAAGCAGGCGTAGCCGGTGTGTGTCGCACCATCGAAAGCCTTGATGTAGGCGTTGTCCGCAAAAGTGCGACCGGTTTCAGGGCGCTCTGGGTACTCCGGGACGTCGCTAAGCGAAAGAAGTTCCACCGAATCAATACCCGCCGCACGCAGGATGCGATCGAGCTCGACTAGTTTTTTAGAATTTCGGGTAGCGACGAGGAGCTTCACGGCAGCTCACCCGGGTACGGCGCGCGCAGCACTTCCTGCTGCAGGGCGATGAGCTCACGCAGACCCTTTTCCGCAGAGTCGAGCATGTCATTCAGCTGCCCCCGGTCGAAGGTGCCTTCCTCGCCAGTGCCCTGGATTTCGACGAACTTGCCCTCTGCGGTCATCACCACGTTGAGGTCCACCTCAGCGCGCGAGTCCTCCTCGTAAGGCAGGTCCAGGCAGACGCGGCCGTCAATAATGCCGACCGAAACAGCTGCGACTGGTGCCTTCAGCGGAGTGCCCGGAACTGCACCTGCTGCATGCAGGTATGTCAAGGCATCAGCCAGCGCGACGTACGCACCGGTGATGGAGGCCGTGCGGGTACCACCATCCGCCTGCAGAACATCACAGTCGATGTTGATGGTGTTCTCACCGAGCTCTTTCAAGTCGATAGCAGCTCGAAGAGAGCGACCGATTAGACGGGAAATCTCGTGAGTACGACCCTTGACCTTGCCGCGCATCGACTCGCGGGGCATGCGCTCGTGGGTAGAGGCCGGCAGCATGGAGTACTCAGCCGTCAGCCAGCCCTCGCCGGAGTCACGCTTGAATCGCGGCACCGACTGCTCAACGGAAGCGGTGCACATCACACGCGTATTGCCGAAAGTAACCAGCACAGAACCTGCCGGATTGTCGGTGAAGCCACGAGTGATGGTCACCTTGCGCATTTCATCAACCGCGCGTCCATCGGCACGGCGAAAATCGGAATTAGCTGTAGTCATGCCAACTACCCTACCGCCCGGCGCGAAAGCGGTGCGACAGCTGTATGGAAACTCGATAATCGCTGAGACTAGCCGCCTAGCTCCATGCCCAGGTAGGCCAATTCAACGTCACCGGCAAAGGTACTCTTCGCAGCACCCAGTGCTTCCTCACCGTCGGCGTATGGCGGAATGTGAGTCAGCACCAGCTTCTTGACCCCCGCCAGTGTCGCTGCCTTTCCGGCCTCATAGCCCGTCAGGTGCATGTCCGGCGGTGTGCCCTCTTCGTTGCTGCACCATGTGGCTTCACAGATGAAGATATCCGCATTCCGCGCCAGCTCCACCAGTTCATCGGTCCACGCAGTATCTCCGGTGTATGCAATGGTCAGACCATCTGCTTCAATGCGGTATCCAACAGCTGGCACCGGGTGGACCATGTTATACGGCGTGACGACGGCGCCTCCGTCCGCTTCGCCCCCGCCGACTAACAGTGGTTCACCGGGGCTACTCACAACCTGGTCAAAAGTGTCTTCCAGGTTGGCATCTTCTTCACTTCCCAGTGCTTTGCACATGGTGCCTATCCGGTCGTGAATGTCTCCGGGGCCAACCAGGAGATTCCGGGAACTCGCTGGGGCTGTCGGGTGGAAGCGACGCCAGACGAGCAGCCCTGGAATGTCTGCAGTGTGGTCTGGGTGGACATGAGTTAGTAACAAATCACAAGCTGCAGGATCAGAGATCTTCTGCAATTCGGCGAGGACACCGGGACCCAAATCAATGACAAAGGTTCGACCGTTATCCAGCTCAATGAGGTAGCCAGATGCTGGCGCCGATGGGCCACCCATGCTGCCTGTACATCCCAGAACCTTCAATCGCATACTTCAAGCTTGCCATGTAATTGATCAAAACCGGGCAAAAAACCAATGGAGTGTCTGGATTTAATAAGAAAGGTCACATTTGGGAATGCATAGTGACCTGGCTAATACCGGGCCCGAGGAAGCGCTTTGCCAGTGATGCAAAAACTTGCGGATCTCCAGTGGATTCAAATGTGCGCACTGGGGTCGGATTACTCTCCGGGTCAGCGAGCATGTCGGTCTTTGTGAGGATGCGCAGAACGTCCTTCGACGTCTCCTCCGCCGAGGACACTAGGGCGACGTCCTCCCCCATGGCCAGCTGAATCACACCAGACAGCAGCGGATAGTGGGTGCAGCCCAGCACGAGTGTGTCCACACCATCGGCCTGCAATGGTGCGAGGTAGCCCTCTGCAAGTCCCAGAATCTGGCGACCAGAGGTAATTCCTCGCTCGACAAAGTCCACGAATCGCGGGCAGTCGACCGCGGAGACATCCACGCCGGGCACTGCATCAAAGAGATCTTGGTAGGCACGGGAGCGAATCGTGGCGGCGGTACCGATTACGCCGACTTTTCCGTTCCTGGTGGTCGATACCGCACGGCGCACGGCGGGCAGAATGACCTCGATTACTGGGACTGGGTAGCGCTCGCGGGCATCACGCAAAAATGCGGCCGAAGCAGTGTTGCAGGCAATGACTATCATCTTGCAGCCGCGTGCAACCAGTTCATCGGCGATCGCTTCAGCGTGCTGACGAACCTCGGCGATGCGCAGCGGGCCGTAAGGGCCGTTGGCAGTATCGCCGATGTACATAATCGACTCGTGCGGCAGCTGATCCATGATGGCACGCGCCACTGTCAGCCCACCGACACCGGAGTCGAAGATGCCAATCGGCGCTGTTCGGTCGGGGAAGCCGCTATCCTGCGCCGTCAGCTGATTGACTGCCTGAGTTCCTGCTTCTGCTCCCACCGCTATCTGGACTCCTCATATCGTTGGTCAAACACCGAAGCTCCTATTCTAGGCCGTTTCCGCCAGAAGCTGATGCTGCTTACCTCGGGCTCTTAGCGACGTGCACTCTTAGCCACGTGCGCGACCGCGCTTAAACATCACCGCAGCCCAGATGCCCGCAAGCCCACCGAAGAGGTGCATCTGCCAACTAACAGCCATCTGTGTTGGCAGCACTCCCCAGATAAGACCCGAGTACATCGATGCCAGAATCACGCCCAAAATAATCTGCATCACCCGACGGTTCACAAAACCGCGCACGACCAAAAACGCCAGCCAGCCGTAAATCAGGCCGGACGCACCGATGTGGACGGTATTTACACCGCCGACCAACCATGTCAGACCGCCACCAACGACCGTAATCAAGAGTGTGACCTGCCAAAATAGCCGCTTCGACGACATTGCAATCAAACCGGCAAACAACGCCCCGGGCAGAGAATTCGCCACAATGTGCCCGTAATCTGCATGCAACAGCGGTGCGGTCAAAATTCCCCATAGCGTCGAGGTTTCGCGTGGGCGCACACCGAAGTTGTTCAGCGCCCCACCAAAGATGAAATCGTTGACAAGAAATACCGTCCAGATAAGTACCAGGTACCCAATAGCCGTACTGATGGCCGCACCGAGCCCGCCGTCGCGATCCTGTGGAACGATCTGATTATTCCGCCGCGTCTGCACGGGACCGCCCATCGGGTACTGCGCATAGTTCTGGTAATTCTGCTGTTGTCCCGAGCTCCATTGCGGATTCATTGGCGAACTTCCCTCACTACTTGTCCAGCATCTCTGACAGCGCGGCTACTCCCGCGCGTCCCGTTGCACTCATCACGGCATCGACAATAGCCATCTGCACCGCATCGGCCGCCATCGCAGCCAACAGGGCCACCACATCCGAGCCCACGGATTCAACATTTTCGCTATCCGCCGCCTCGGCCGAGCTGAGCGCAAACAGCGTGTCACCGTCCATCGGTGCATGGGCCGGCCGAATCGCTCGTGCCAGCCCATCATGACCGCACATCGCCAACCGCTTCAACTGCGCAGTTGTCACCGGCGCATTGGTTATCAATGTGCCAATCGTTGTGTTTCGCGTGCTTGCCGACGACTCCCCGTCGCCAGCCGCATCGGCAAGAATTTTGGTTCTACCGACGAAAACCTGGTCCAGCTGCGCCAATGCGTCCTTGCTGGCACCGGCAGCCGCGGGCATTCCGTAAAGGTGTCCCTCCGGGTCAATGACCGCACCAAAGGAGTTGACCACCATTGCGGCAGCCACAAAATATTTTCCATCGGCGGAGGTCACACGGGCTTGCCCAAAGCCACCCTTGATTGCCCCGGCCATAGCGCCGACACCGGCACCTACTGTGCCGGAGGGAGAGTCCTCCGGGACGTCGTCAAGCGCGTGCGACAACGCCTCGCGCCCGAGTTCAGCGGTGGGCAGCGTCGGCTCCCCCAACAGCAAGTCGAAGATGACAGCACCGGGAACGATGGGCACGAGGATATCCGGACGAGTGGGAGTGACCTCAAAGCCAATGCCGCGGTCGCGCAGTTCGCGTATAACTCCGTCGGCAGCTGCGAGGCCGTATGCGGAGCCGCCAGCCAAAACGACAGCGTGGGCGCGTTCGACGGTATTCTCCGGTGCGAGCAGGTCGGTCTCGCGAGTGCCAGGACCGCCACCGCGGACATCGACAGCGCCGACAGCACCGCCTGGAGCGGCGATGACGGTGACTCCGGTGTCCCCCTCAGCAGCATGGCCGATGGAGATGCCGTCGATGGAGTCGAGACATCCTGCGCCAATGTCGATGCTCGTGCCCAGCGCAGCACTGCTGGCTTGGTGTCGAATGTCGGTGGGGCTGATTGCGAAAATCTCAGAATTCATTGTCGACTACGGCACCTTTCACCACAGTTCATGGCAGTTAGCCTCAGTTGATTACTGCATCTTTTCGGGGTTTTGCTCGGATTCGCTACTCACCCATGAGCTGATCCAGCAGTGACTCTTGGTTGTAGGACAGCCACTGGTACATCGCGTCGGTCTGCTCAATCTGCTCGATGGAGCCATTGAGGTTCTCCATGGAAACGTGCAGGTAAATACGTAGGTCATTGATACCTGCAACCCAGGCATGGGCATCGCTTTCCGAAATGGATACCTGCCCCGACTCGGCGGGCTCCAGGGCGTCGATAATCGCACGCAGGGAATGGAGCTTGCTCTCTACAATCTCCGACTCATGCAGCTGGCGCATGAGGGCGTTTTCCCCCTCCACGCTCTCCTCACCCGGCTTGGTGAAGTCCGGCAACAGTCGCGCAAGCTTAGGATCGGCTGGGGCCTCGGAGTGTCCGACGGGCATTCCCGTCATTTCCGCGAGCTCATCCTTCGGCGCCGACCGGGCTCGCTCCATCAGCGAGTCCGCCACAGTAGCAGCCAGATTCAGCAGCAAATCCCGCTCCGTGCCTTCAAAAGCCGTGACGTACTTGACGCCACCGCCGAGAAGGGATCGCTTGCGCTTCCAAGGACGCATGTAAATTCTCTCCCGCTGTCGAATATCGGCTTAGTCAGCCTGCTCCATTGTTGCCCACAAGCCCGCCTTGTGGAGCTTCTTCACATCGGCCTCCACCTTGTCACGCTCACCGGAAGACACGATTGCCTTACCCTCCGTGTGAACCGTCATCATCAGCGCGTGCGCCTTCTTTCGGTCCATGCCGAAGAGCATCTGGAACACGTAGGTGACATAACTCATCGAATTAACCTGGTCATCCCACACAATGCACTGCCAGGGTCGGTTCGATTCCGTCACGACATCGGCATCCATAGTGGGCATCGGTGTTGCTGCTGGCATGCTCATAGGCACCAGGATAGTACGGAGTGGCGCGCGCTCGCCGGAACCGACTGCCCCGGCCAGCTTCAGCCGACTAGACTATTGACCGTGATTGATAAGCATTCCTCCACCGCCCTTCTCACCGATAAGTACGAGCTGACGATGCTGCAGGCATCGCTTGCCGACGGATCCGGCGAGCGCCAGGTCGCCTTCGAAGTGTTTGGCCGTCGTCTGCCGAATGAGCGCCGCTATGGCGTTGTCGCTGGTACAGCGCGTGTATTGGATGCTATCCGCAACTTCCGCTTCACCGAGGAACAGCTGGCTTCGCTGGACTTCCTCGATGACCGGACGCTGGATTACCTGCGTAACTATTCATTCAGCGGCCAAGTCGACGGCTACCGCGAAGGAGAGCTCTACTTCCCCGCCTCGCCCATTTTGACGGTGCGAGGCACTTTCGCCGAGTGCGTCATTTTGGAGACTGTTATTCTCTCCATTCTCAATGCGGACTCCGCCATTGCCTCGGCAGCGACCCGAATGGTCACGGCTGCCGGTGGGCGCCCGATTATTGAAATGGGTTCGCGTCGTACTCATGAAGAAGCAGCTGTGACCGCTGCCCGCGCCGCCTACCTGGCAGGTTTTAGCGCCACCTCCAACTTGGAGGCAGCGGCACGGTACAACATCCCAGCCTCCGGTACCGCTGCGCACGCGTGGACTCTGTTACACACCAACGCAGATGGCACGACAAACGAGGCTGCAGCCTTCAAAGCTCAGATTGACACGCTGGGGACCGACACCACTTTGTTGGTGGATACCTACGACATCACCGAGGGGGTCAATACGGCCATTGAGGTCGCGGGTCCGGAACTCGGCGGTGTACGTATTGACTCCGGGGACCTTGGAGTTCTCGCTCGCCAGGTGCGTCAGCAGCTGGACTCGCTGGGTGCACACAACACCAACATCGTAGTATCCTCTGACCTCGACGAGTTCGCTATTGCGGCGCTGAGGGCCGAGCCGGTCGATGTCTACGGTGTGGGCACCTCTGTAGTCACTGGCTCCGGCGCACCGACTGCGGGACTGGTCTACAAGATGGTCGAAGTTGATGGGGTGCCCGTCGCCAAGCGCTCGTTGGACAAGCGAAGCCACGGTGGCGTGAAGGCGGCGATTCGTACCTGCCGCCGTTCCGGTACCGCCGTGGAGGAAATCGCTTTCCCGCTCGGCTCGGAAATCCCGGATGTGGGCAACCTGCACTACCGCGATCTAACCATTCCGATGATGCGCGATGGCGAGGTCGTCGATGGTCTACCGACCTTGGAGGAGTCCCGCGATCACTTGGTTAAGGCGCTGGTCAGCCTCCCGTGGGAGGGGCTCGCACTTTCCCGTGACGAGCCGGTACTGTCCGTCCGTTTTCACGGCGTTTAGGCGGCGGGGGAACTGTGTCGGATACTCCCGAGCACGCAGATTTTGCTGAGCTATCGGATGACGTTCAGGACTTTGACGATGTTGACGATGCTGACGAGCTAGCTTCACCGAGAGCCAGCGTCCATGACTCGGATAGCATCGAAGCTCTTCTCGATGCAGCAGTGAAGGGACTCGGCGGAACAACTCGCCCGAATCAGGTCAAGATGTCCCGCGCGGTGGCCTCCGCCTTTGCGCGCGAGCGACACCTAGCGGTACAGGCCGGTACCGGTACGGGTAAGTCGCTGGCCTACCTGGTGCCCGCCATTGTGCAGGCAATGGAGTCCGACGAGTCCGTAATCGTTTCCACGGCGACCATTGCGCTGCAGCGTCAGCTGGTCGAACGCGACTTGCCGCGGCTAGTCAGTTCACTAGAACCGCACTTGTCTCGCACGCCGACCTTCGCAATCCTCAAAGGGCGTTCGAACTACCTGTGCAAGTCCAAGGTCGGAAATGTCATCAAAGATCCCGTCATGGACGGTGACGAATCCGAGCAGGCCAGTATGGGTGGCCCAACTGCTCTACTCAGCGAAGCGCAGCTCAGCCGAACCGCTGCCGAGGTCATGCGGCTACGCGAGTGGGCCAATGACACCGACACCGGCGACCGCGACAGCCTGGACAAGGGCGTCTCCAACGAAGCCTGGCTGCAGGTCTCCGTCACGGCCCGCGAATGCGTCGGCTCTATTTCCTGCCCTTTCGGCGAGGAGTGTTTCGCTGAACAAGCCCGCCGCGAGGCCTCCAACGTCGACATCGTTGTCACCAATCACGCACTGTTGGCCATCGATGCGCTCTCCGACGCCATGATCTTGCCGCAGCACGACTGCGTCGTCATTGACGAGGCTCACGAGCTCGACGGTCGAATCACCTCCGTTGCCACCGACGAGCTCTCCCCTGCCGGTATCACCATGATGGCCCGGCGCGCCCGCAAATTCGGCGCCGCAGAGCAGGTCGATGATGTCACCGATGCCACGGATCTACTCGGCGAGACCGTCGCATTGCTTGCCGACGCCTACAGCGGCGCACTCGAAGAAATTCCCGGTGAGCTGGGAGCGGCACTAGCTTCGCTCCGCGATAGCCTGTGGCAACTGCAAACCACGCTGGGCACCTCTGGCTCAGGCGACTCTGGCGGGTCGGGCTCCGGTGGTTCGGGTTCCGACTCTGACAACACTGAACGTCAGACCGTCCGCGCAGCCGTGGAGAATATGCACGACACTGTCGTCCGGATTCTCGAGTTCAGCAGCGACGATGTCGTATGGCTTGGCGAGAACAAGACAGTTTATGTCGCTCCCCTGTCCATCGCAGCGCTGCTTCGCGAACGCCTCTTCGGCGAATCCACCGTCGTTTTGACCTCAGCAACACTTGCTCTTGGTGGCAAGTTCGATGCTATGGCCGCTGCCTGGGGGCTTCCCTCCGGCGGGTGGGATGGCTTGGACGTCGGCACGCCCTTTGACCCGCAGAAATCTGGCATCCTCTACGTCGCACGCGACCTGCCTCGTCCGGGACGCGACGGCGCCACACCAGAGCAGTTCGCGATCATGGAACGCCTCATCCGCGCCGCTGGTGGGCGAACGCTGGGGCTGTTTTCCTCCCGCCGAGGTGCCGAGGCAGCGGCGGAGGAAATGCGCAAGCGCCTGCCTTACGACGTCCTGTGCCAAGGCGATGACTCTATCGGCGCTCTGGTTGATCGCTTCGCCGCTAATCCGCAGACGTGTTTGTTTGGCACGCTGACGCTGTGGCAAGGCGTCGATGTTCCTGGCCCATCGCTATCGTGCGTCATCATCGATCGTATCCCGTTCCCCCGACCCGACGACCCGCTACTGTCCGCGCGCTCCGATGCGGCTAATGCCGCTGGCCGAAACGGTTTTATGGAGGTCTCAGCGACACATGCGGCGCTGCTGATGGCGCAGGGTTCTGGTCGTCTGCTACGTCAAGTCGATGACCGCGGGGTTGTTGCGGTGTTGGATTCACGGTTGGCGACTGCGCGCTATGGATCTTGGATTGCCGCGTCGATGCCGGACTTCTGGAGGACGACCAACCTGGATACTGCGGCTGGAGCGTTGCAGCGGCTGACCCAAGGCTGATTCAGGGGACTTGTCTGGGCTCACGAAGTAATGCTGGATTAGGCATAGTTTCTGGAAAAACTTCCACGCTTTTCCATCCAATACATTATTGTGATGTGTAACACAGCACTGCTGCAGCGACCTAGCTAATGATGCAGGGCACTTGGCAGCCGTGCGCGAGATTAGAAAGGCGATTTCCTGCATGCCCCTTTCCAGCAACCTCCCCGACATCGACATCCCGGAGACCTCGCTCTTTGAGTTCCTCTTCGGAGAAATTGAGCCGCGCCACCAGGACAAGCTTGCAATCGTTGACTCAGGCTCCGAGGTCACCTTCGGTGATCTGAAGGCCAGCATTGAGAAGTTCGCGGGTGCACTGGCAGCACGTGGGATTAAGAAGGGCGACGTTGTGGCTCTCCACTGCCCCAACTCGACAACTTTCGCAGTCGCTCTTCACGGTGTCCTGCGCGCAGGGGCTGTCTGCACGACAGTTGCATCGCTGGCAACTGCCGAGGACGTTGAAAAGCAGCTGCGTATCTCTGACGCCAAGATGATGCTGACGACTTCGTCGATTGGTTGGGCCGGCGCTAACGGCGCTGAGGCCGCTGGCCTCCCGGAAGAGATGATTATCGGTCTGACGGGTCTCCACGGCATGGGCGAGCTGCTTGCAGAGGGACACGCAGCCCCGGACGTCGAGGTATCACCCGATGACGTTGCCGTGATTCCGTTTTCCTCCGGAACCACCGGTGTGCCCAAGGGCGTCCAGCTCACCCACCGCAACCTGGTGGCCAACGTCGCTCAGGCAGGCGGAGCCACAGTCAACGCGCTGACTGAGGACACCCCGGCCGTCACTATCCTGCCGTTCTTCCACATCTACGGCCTGACTGCACTCCTGAACCTGTCCCTGTGGCGTCGCACGACTCAGTACACGATGGGCAAGTTCGACCTCCTGGACTTCCTCTCCATCATCGCTGAGCACAAGGTCAAGTTCGCATTCATCGCACCGCCTGTTGCTGTCGGCTTGGCTAAGCACCCGGCTGTCGATTCCTTCGATTTGTCCAGCCTGGAGACTGTTTTCTCCGGCGCAGCATCCCTGCAGCTCGATCTCGCGGAACAGGTGGAAAAGCGCCTCGACTGCGTCGTCGCTCAGGGCTACGGCATGACCGAGTCCTCTCCCGCCGCCCACATCCGTATCGGTCACGATAGCCCGCTGGATTCCATCGGCCGCGCGGTGCCGAATACCCAATACAAAATCGTGGACCTCGAGGCCGACGGCTTCGAGGAGATTCCAGTCCCCTCCGAGGGGCGCTCGAAGCCAGGCGAACTGTGGGTCTACGGTCCGCAGGTCATGAAGGGCTACCTCAACAACCCAGAAGCTACGGCAGAAACGCTTGTCGACGGTTGGTTGCGTACCGGCGACGTTGCGGAACTCGACGAACACGGCAATGCGTACATCGTCGACCGCTTCAAGGAACTGATTAAGTACAAGGGCTACCAGGTTCCGCCGGCTGAGCTCGAGTCCGTGCTGCTCAGCCACCCGGGTATTGCCGATGCCGCCTGCAGCGGTGTCATTCGCTCCGACGGCGAGGAGATTCCAAAGGCTTACGTCGTCCTCAAGGCAGGCAAGCAGGTGACTGAAGACGAGATTATGGACTACGTCGCCGACCGCGTCGCACCGTACAAGAAGGTGCGGGTCGTCGAATTCATGGAGGAAATCCCGAAGTCAGCAACGGGCAAGATTCTGCGGAAGGACCTCAAGGCCATGGAGGCAGCACGCGCTCAGCTTTAAGCTGTCGCCCCAGGAGTCACAGCGACAGTCACTGAGCCGGGTGCAATCTCAGTAAACCCGGCATCCTGGACCTCTACCGCGCGGAGCTCTGGCGCTGGCCACTGCTCCCGCGGTGTTTCCTTCACATCTAACGCATAGCCACTTTGCGCCCACGCCCACGCTTCCTCGACCGACAGGCTGGCCGCATAGAGCATTGAGCCGTGTCCAACTTGTGCGGCCACCTTTCCTACGGACATATTCAGGTTTTTGTCCACCCAAATCACTGGCGGAGCAAAGGTGTCAGCTCTCCCATGGTTGCCCGAGTCGTCGGGAGGTGTGGTCTCCGGGTCGTCGTAAGGCAAATCGGTGCCGGAAATTTGTAGTTTGGCAATCTCCGGGTAGGTATCGTCGACAGGAGTTGGCACTAGTGCGCGAGCTTGCGCGCCGTCGACGTCCACGGTGACACCCGGTGCAAGCTGAGCGCGTTGCCAGCCGATATTGCGAGCGCGACGTGTGAGCTTGCGGATGCGCGCACCGTACCAAGACACCAGACCTTGTTGATAGGCCGAAGTGTCATCGCCTGCACGCTCGTCGAGGCAACAAGCAACAACAGCCATCGCGGCGGCGCGGAGCAGCGCAGTTCGCGAGGGGCGTTCCTTCTTCGGAACCTCAAGCACAATAGCCATTGCCCACGGCACATCCTCGCCATGGTCTTCCCTATCGGGTTGTGGCAGGAGGCTATGGGCAGTGCGGAACCACTCCGGCACCGATGATGCGTCCGTGACAGTGAGATTCTGGTGATTCTCGCGTCGCACTACTGCTCCAACGGCACGCGGCGGAAGGTGCCATCTTCGCGGTCGGCATCGTCGATTTCGTCGCGGGAAATGCCCAACATGAACAGAATCGAGTCCATGAATGGAACGTTGACCGACGTGTCAGCGATTTCCTTCAGCGCCGGCTTCGCGTTGAAAGCAATACCGAGGCCCGCGACTGACAACATATCGATGTCATTGGCGCCATCGCCGACAGCGACGGTCTGGTGCATCTGAAGCCCAGACTCCGCGGCGAACGCCTTAAGACTGCGGGCCTTTTCCTGCCTATCAACGACACCGCCGACCACGCGCCCGGTCAGCTTTCCGTCCTCAATCTCGAGGGTATTGGCCTTGTAAAAGTCCAGACCGAGATCCTTTGCCAGTGGCTCCAGAATCTGGATAAAGCCACCGGAGACAGCACCACACTTGTAACCGAGACGTTTCAGCGTGCGGATCGTAGTGCGGGCGCCAGGGGTCAGCTCGATGGAGTTGGTAACTTCCTCAAGGACGCTGACCGGCAGGCCTGCCAGAGCCTTAACTCGCTCGTGCAATGACTCAGCAAAGTCCAGTTCACCGCGCATAGCGCGCTCTGTAACCGCTGCAACCTCCGCTTCGCGACCAGCGTGGGCGGCCAGCATCTCAATGACCTCACCGGTAATCAAAGTGGAGTCCACATCGAAGCAAATCAAGCGCTTGGATCGGCGCTGCAAACCTGCGCGTTCAATTGCGATGTCAATGTCCTGGTCCTGTGCAAGCTCGGCCAGCGCCTTACGCAGCGGAATGCCCGCACCCGGCTTCGGGTCCGGAATAGAGACAAGCAGCTCCAGGCCAGTAACTGGGTAGTCAGCAATACCGCGAATGGAATCGATGTTTGCACCGTAATCTGCGAGAGTACGGCCGATACGGGAAATATCCTCAGCATTGACCGGATTGCCCAATACGACAAGTGCGTGGGTAGATCCATCGCTGCGCTCAATCGGGGCATCAAGCTGGAAACTGACTGTCATGCCGTGAGGCTTCAGTGTTTCAATGAGCCCCTCACGCAGGACGCCGACCTTCTCTTCTGTGACGCCAACAAGCGCACCGAGACTCAAATTAGAGCGGAACACCGACTGCTCCACATCAAGAATCTGAACTCCGTGGGCCGCGAGCACACGGAAGAAGGCTGCCGAGACACCCGGGCGGTCTCGGCCAACAGCGGTAATAAGCACCGGAGCTAGTCCCGGTGCTAACGAAACCGACAAGGCATCGGAATCTGCGGACTGACTGGGAGAGGTAATTACCTGTTCATTCACCAATCCAGTATCGCATGAAGCCCCGGCAGAGTGCTCATCGCATTGCGGGATACCGCACTTCGGAGGGTGGCCAGTCGCAGCCATTAGCTGTCGCCCCCCCCCTGCTCTCCACTGCTCTCCCCTTCAGCTCCCTTGGTGCGCTCCCTGCGCTCCCTGCCCGTTACCTTGTGAGTGTCCCCGATAATGG
>NZ_KV836236.1:0-692 GCF_001838285.1 Corynebacterium sp. HMSC074C03
CACCAAAGAATAGCTCCCCGAAAGCTATTACCCACACCATCCCGCACCTCCGGCCACATTTGTGCTAACCGCACACCGGTTGGATTAAAGGATGACCACCAACCGCCCCAGCTGCCCACTATGCGGCAACAACACAAAGAAAAACGGCACCACCAGCAAATCAACCACCCGTTGGCGCTGCACCCACTGCGGACACTCCTTTACCCGCAACACCCAAACCCACAACAAAAACACCGCCACCATGGCTTTGTTCATCCAATGGGCCACCGGCACCCAATCTCTAACCACCTTCGCCGCACACCATGGCGTAACCAGGCAAACCATGCACCACCGATTCCGATGGTGCTGGTGGATCATCCCCACACCCACCATCGACTCATTCCGCATCCATGACCAAATCTTCCTCGACGCGACCTATCTAAAGTCCGGATGCCTCCTGATCGCAGCCAGTAAAACCCACGTCATCAACTGGACCTGGGCCAGACACGAAACCACCGCCGCCTACACCGAACTCCTACGCCCCATTGCCGCACCACTAATCGCAGTCACAGACGGCGGACAAGGTGCCCAATCAGCCATCCACCACTGCTGGCCAACAACACGCATCCAACGCTGCCTCGTCCACGCCCAACGAACAGTCCGCCGCCACACCACCAGCAACCCCCGCACCGATGCCGGCAAAACCCTCTACC
>NZ_KV836237.1:0-15954 GCF_001838285.1 Corynebacterium sp. HMSC074C03
CCATTATCGGGGACACTCACAAGGTAACGGGCTGGTTCCCCGAAAACCTACTGGAACACCACGGTAACCTACTGGAACACCACGGTGCGGTTGCCGTAAACCTGCACACGATCCTCCAGGTGCCAGCGCAAACCGCGGGCGAGGACCTGCTTCTCCGCATCGCGACCTTCACGCTGCATGTCCGCAGCGGTGTACTTGTGGGAGACACGCATGACGTCCTGCTCAATAATCGGACCATCGTCGAGGTCCTCAGTGGCGTAGTGGCAGGTGGCACCGATGAGCTTCACACCACGTCGATAAGCCTGCAGATACGGGCGCGCGCCCATGAACGACGGCAGGAAGCTGTGGTGGATATTGATCGCGCGGCCTTCCCACTTCTCGCACAGATTCGGCGGCAGAATCTGCATGAAACGTGCGAGCACGATGGCATCCGGGTTTTCGGCGTCGACAATCTCGGCGACCTCATCGAATGCCTTACGCTTGCCGACGGCATCCTTGGGGAAGGGCACGTGGTGGAAAGGAATGTCATACGCTGCGACCAGTGGCTCCAGATCGCGGTGGTTGCCAACTACTGCAGCGATTTCCATCGGGTAGTCCGACTGTGCGACGCGGCCGAGCAGATCCTGCAGGCAGTGGCCTTCCTTGGTCACCAGGATGACAGCGCGCTTCGGGACAGCGTTGTCGGTGACCTTCCAGCGGACCTCAGGGCCCCAATCACCGATGAGCTCAGCGAACTTCTCGCGCAGCTCTTCTACAGTCAGGTCGAGCGCGTCGGCGCGGACCGCCTGGCGAGTGAAAAACCATCCGGTCTCCGGGTCGGAGAAAAAGTCCGCCTCGGTAATCCACGCACCAATGTCGGACAGGAAGGTCGACAGGGTGGAAACGATACCGGTACGGTCTGGACAGCCGAGCGAGAAGATGTACTGGCGCTCGGTGGGAGTACCGCTTTTTGCGGTGATGAGAGAGCGAGTCATTCTCGGTATCTTACCTGCTAGCTAAAGGTAAGTTCGTTCACGGTCGACAAAGGCAGATTTGCGCCCGTCAGCGTCAACGCCAGGCCCTCCCCGGTGACGTGCGCTTCCTCCACCTGCATGCCGTGGCCGATGTCGTAACTCAACAGCGTACCGCTCGCTTCTCCCAGCCAGCCGGCCAGGCCATCGAGGTTTAAGCCGAGGATTGAGCCGCCCTCCAGGTTGATTTCGATATGACCGCCGTTGGCAATCGGGCGGAACTTGGAGGTCGCAAATCCGGAGGCGAATTCAATGTTGAACAGGCCTTCGTCTGGCAGCGGCGTAATCGTGGAAGCGCGTACACCGCTTTCCCGGTTAATCAGCGCCTGCAGTAGCTGAGGTGGGATCGTGACATCTACTCGCAGCGACTCTGCCGTCGGATCCGCGCGATTGCTCAGATCCACGTTTTCCAGGTGCACTTCCGCTGCCGGGTCACCGTTGATCTCCGGTGCGCCACCCAGCGCCTCCGGGTTCTTGACCTCCAGTGTGTTCGGAGTGGACAGATCCATCGAGGGCACGGACTTCGTGGCCAAGGCGAGCAGCATCGGGCGGGTGCCGAAAGAAACCTTGGGGTCCTCAGTGACCGTCGCACCACGCTCCTCGGCGGAGGTGCGGTAACCGTCGGAAATCTCCTTGCTCACGAACATCCGGACGCCGATTTCGCCGGCAATCGCAATAAGCGCCACCACGATGATGACACCGAGGACGGTGGGCAGGACTTTGACGCTCGAAGAGCGTTTAGCAGAACTCATGGTTCCCAGTCTTGCTTAACGACGGCTCCGTCGCTACCACCTATCTTCGCCCGGTATCCGCCGGGGAGCCCGGCAAGCCAGGTATCCGCCCCCTCGGTGCCACCCGGAGTGCCCCCGGTGCGCAACCTACTTAGCGACGTAGTCCGCCAGTACCGCGGTCTCAGCGTTGAGGACGCGCTCCAGGTACGGAGCGGCCTTCTCCTCGAGCTTGCCACCGAGCAGCGGCACGTTGATGGCGAACTCGGAGTTGGTGGTCAGCACTGCGCCTTCGCCCTGGGCGGTGAGCTTCTGGGACGCACTGAAGGACGCCGGTACGCCCGAAGCTTCTGTGGTCACGGTGGAGGTCGCGCCGTCGTCGTTAAGCGGGCTGATGACGAACGTGCGCGTCATGCCGACCCCGGACTTAACGAACTTCTGCGCCTGCGCCGGAATCTTGTCGGCAGCGACGGTCTGGCGAATCACGACGGTGGTGCCAGCGTCGGTGGTCTCGAACTTTTCCACCTTGCCGTCAGCTGCCGAGAAACGGTTCGCGACCTTCTCCCAGAAACCGGCGTCGGTGAGGGCCTCGTAAACCTTCTCAATCGGCTGGTCGAAGTTGACGGTGTGCGTGTTAGTCGTAGTCATGCGCTTGATGATACGTAATTTGCACTACGCTAGGGGCGTGGAAAATCTCGACCAATCGCCGAACCCAATTCACCTGACCTCCGACATGGAAGAAGCCATCGATGGGCTTGCGGGGCTAGAGGGGGTGGAGCTCAGCACGCATACCGCTTTCTCGGATCTGACGACGCTCCGCCTCGGCGGGGTGCCGCGTGCCGTCGTCCGGTGCAGCACGACGGACGCTGTGGTCGATGTTGTACGCACGCTTGACGACGCTAACGTGCCCCTCCTCATCGTGGGAGGCGGATCCAACCTGGTGGTAGCCGATGAACTCGAGCCGCTGGTGGCTGTGGTGATCGAGGCTGACAACGTGACCATGAGCACTCGCGGACACGGGTTGGAGTCCGTGTCGGCAATCGTGGAGGCCGAGGCCGGTGCAGTCTGGGACGAGGTCGTGGAGATGAGTGTCGACGCCGGTTTTGGCGGCCTGGAATGCCTGTCGGGTATTCCGGGATCGGCCGGAGCCACGCCGGTGCAAAACGTTGGTGCCTACGGTGCTGAGGTATCGCAGGTTCTGGACGCGGTGCAGCTTTACGATCGCGCAACCGGCTCGGTCGAGTGGGTGGAACCGGAGTCCCTCGACCTTTCCTACCGCTACTCGAACCTGAAGTTCACCGCACGGGCAGTGGTGTTGGCCGTGCGGTTCGAGCTCAGCGTGGATGGGATGTCCGCGCCACTTCGCTATGGCGAACTGGCGCGGCGCCTGGGCGTCGACGAGGCCGAGGCTGCGGCTGGCGAGATTCGCAGGCCGGCTGAGCTGGTGCGTGAAAAGGTGCTTGAGCTGCGCCGGGGCAAGGGCATGGTTCTCGAAGATGCTGACCGCGATACCTGGTCGGCGGGTTCTTTCTTTACCAACCCGATCATTCCGGAGAACTCGGTGGAGACCGTGCGTGCAAAGGTTGCCTCGCTGCGTGGGGCTGATGAGGCCGCGAATATGCCCGCATTCCCCGCTGGCCCCGGCCACGAGGGGTGCGTGAAGCTCTCGGCGGCGTGGCTTATCGAGCGCGCCGGGTTCCCCAAGGGCTACCCCGGTGACGGTGCGCCCGCACGACTGTCGACTAAGCACACCCTGGCACTGACCAACCGCGGGATGTCCGGCGATGGTGCGCCGACGACCGCTGCCGACTTGGTGGCTTTGGCACGCGATGTGCGCGCTGGTGTGGAAAAGGCCTTCGGTGTGAATCTGGTGCCCGAGCCGGTGTGGGTCGGCGTGAGCATCGATTAGGCCCGCGGCGGGTGGCTGATGGCCAGGGGGAGCCGGGCTGGAGAGGCTGGCGTGACTGATGGGGCCGCTGGGGCTGACAGAACCGCTGGGTAGTCCTCAGCTTGCGCTCCCGGGCCTTCTGTCAATGGGCGGGGATAGAGAAAGTGACTAGGTTTATGACACGTGAATTGCATTCACCCGCAGTTTTTTTGCCATAAACCTAGTCACTAAGTCTGGGGGCGGGGATCCCCCTTAAGGGGATCCGCCTTATGGGGATAGGAGCCAGCTCTACTCAGGCCCCTATCCCAACTACAAAACCACCGTGAACTAATGGGGCTTGCGGTGGGAAAGCGAATCGACGCTCTGGCCCTTCTGCTCCAGTTGCTTGAGTAGTACGTCGCGGACGTCCCGGCGGCGGACCTTGCCCATCTGGTCACGCGGCAGTTCCTCCAGGTGGAAGAATGCGCGCGGCACCTTGTACCGGGTCAGGTTGTCGTAGCAGTGGTCGCGGTAGGCATCGGAATCCAGTCGGGCGTAGTCAGCAAGAGTGATGGCCGCTACGACCATCTCGGAGCCGTCGCTCTTTGGCAGGCCGACAACCGTGGCATCGGTGATGTCCGGATGAGAGAGTAGTACTTCCTCGACCTCGGCCGGGTAGACATTGAAGCCACCGGTGATGATGACCTCCTTGATGCGGGCAACCAGCTTGATGAAGCCGTCCGACTCCATGACTCCGACATCGCCGGTGCGGTACCAACAATCGCCAGCGGGAAGCTCAGCCGGCCCATCGGTAAAGGACTTCTCCGTTGCCTCCGGGAGGTTGAGATAACCGGCGAAAACCTGTGGGCCTCGGACGATGACCTCGCCCTCCTCGCCGTCAGCGCGGAGCTTGGTGGGGTCATCGGGGTCAACGATGGCGACCTCGGTGTCAGGGAACGGCAGGCCAACGTAGCCCGGGCGGCGGTTACCGTCCATCGGGTTGCCGACGATAATCGGAGAGGTTTCGGTGAGGCCGTAGCCTTCGACAAGGCGACCACCAGTGAGCTTCTCCCACTTCTGCACGAGGGAAACCGGCAGGGTAGCGGCGCCACAGAAGGCGAACTTCACTCCGGAGAGGTCGACATTATCCCGCTCGGCGGCTTCGACAATTTTCTCGTAGAGGGTCGGCACACCAGGAACCCATGTCGGGCGATTGTTCTTCATCACCTTCATAATCAGCGGAATTTCCGGTGACGGCACCAGCACCAGTTCAGCGCCAATCAGCATGGACAAGTTAGTGACAATGGTCAGGCCGTAGGCGTGGAACATCGGCAGGATGCCAAGGGAGATTTCCCGCTCCTTACCAAGGCCCGGTACCCAGGCCTTACCCTGCAGAATGTTGGCGACCAGCCCGCGGTGGCTCAGCTGCGCGCCCTTCGGCGAGCCCGTGGTGCCAGAGGTGTACATCATCACTGCAGTGTCATCGGCAGTGATGGACTCATCGGCCTGGAGGTCGTGGCCGTCTCCGCCGACGGCGTCGTGAAGCAAAGCATCAAAACCCATGACCTGCGGTGCGGAGGAGTGCAGCTTAGCGCGGGCGGCGCGGAGTTTCGGCAGCGGGATCGACAGGGCGGTGCGCATGACAAACGGCAGATCCTGCAGCATGTTGACCGCAATGATGGTCTCGAGCGGGGTGTTGCTGCGAAGGTCTTCAAGTACGGGGACGATCTTGTCCCAGCAGATGGCAAAGCGGGCACCGTGGTCGTTGAACGGATGGCGCAGCTCGTGGGCGGTGTAGAGGGGGTTGTGCTCTACGGCAACAGCGCCGAGATGCAGAACTGCCCAGTAGGCGATGACGTGCTGCGGGCAGTTCGGCATGAGCAGTGCCACGCGATCGCCTTTGCGTACACCGAGTGCGCGCAGGCCGGCGGCAACGCTGCGAACCTTGGCATCCAGTTCGGCATAGGAGGTAGAGCGACCGAAGAAGGTCAGTGCCTTGCGGCGCGGGTGGTTGCTCAGAGTGTGGCGGTAGACATCTAGGAGGGTGTCGAAGTTGTAGTCAATGTGAGGCGGGGTCCACTCCGGATACAGGTTCAGCCAGGCCTTGGAAATAGCAGCGTTGGGTGTCGAACCGTTAGCTGGGGCAGAGTTTTTTTCAGCGCGCGAGCTGGATGTATCGGCCATGGGGTCCTCCTAGTTTTTGTGTGTGACCTGACCACGTCGTGAGGTGATAATAACTTACGACGTAGTAGGTATCGACCCCTATTGTGCCGTACGTCGCACTGCAATGTCGGGATTTCTATACACGTATTTGAGGTACTCATTTGCGGGGTTGCCCTTGGAATAGGCACTCTGGGCAGTATGACCGAAACATTTCCGTCGGCAACGGCGGGCGCAGACGCCGCCACCCCAAACACCACCTCTAATACCCCGGCGTGGCCGAACCGCATCGCGATGATCTCCATGCATACCTCTCCGCTGGAGCAACCGGGCATCGGTGACGCTGGCGGCATGAATGTCTACGTGCTGCGCACCTGCGAGGAGTTGGCGCGACGCGGTGTGAAGGTGGATGTTTTCACTCGCGCCACGCGTTCCAGCGATGGACCGGTGATTCAGGTCAGTGAGAATTTCCGTGTCATCAACATAGTGGCTGGCCCATATGAGGGGCTGGAGAAGTCAGACCTGGCTACGCAGATGCCGGCTTTTGCTGGCGGGGTTATTGAGTTCGCCCGCAAACAGGGGATTGAATACGACCTGATTCATTCGCACTACTGGCTCTCTGGCCAGGTGGGGTGGTTGCTGTCGGATTTGCTTGATATTCCGTTTGTGCACACGGCGCACACGCTGGCGGCGGTGAAGAACCTCCATCTGGCGGAGGGGGATACGCCAGAGCCTGAGTCCCGTCGTATCTGCGAGCAGCAGATTGTGGACAATGCGTGCCGGCTCATCGTCAATACAGATGCCGAAGCTAAGCAGCTCGCGGATCTCCACGATGCCGACCCGTGGCGCATCAATGTCGTGCCGCCCGGGGTGGACGTGGAGCTCTTTTCGCCGGGCAGCGATCGTGCCACCGAGCGGTCCCGTCGTGAGCTGGGCATCCCGTTGCACACTAAGGTCATTTTGTTCGTTGGTAGGCTGCAGCGGCTGAAGGGGCCGCAGGTATTGCTGCGCGGTGTTGGCGAGCTCATGCGTCGCCATCCCGCCACTAATGTCCGAGTGATTATCTGCGGTGGCCTGTCCGGTTCTGGGGTGCACGCGCCCGACGAGTTCACCAATCTCGCCGCGGAAGAGGGGATTGATCACCTAGTCCGTTTCATGCCCCCGCGCCCGCCGCAGGACCTGGCGAAGCTCTACCAGGCCGCAGACATCGTCGCCGTGCCCAGTTACAACGAAACTTTCGGGTTGGTGGCGATGGAGGCTCAGGCCACCGGCACTCCCGTTGTCGCGGCGAATGTCGGCGGGCTCTCCATCGCTGTCGACGATGGGGTCAGCGGTTTGCTTGTCGACGGTCACGAGCCCGCAGCCTGGGCCGATGCCCTCGGTCGCCTGGTGGAGGACGACGAGCTGCGCATTAAGTTGGCCACCCAGGCGCGCGAGCACTCCGTGGAGTTTTCCTGGCAAAAGACCGTGGATCGGTTGGCCGATGTCTATCATCGAACCGAACTCCAAAAGGAAAATTGTCCCGGCTCTATCCGGGATGCGGGTGGCTCTCGGTAGGTTTCGTTAGCTTCAGGATCGCCAGGGCCGTAGCCACATAAACAGGGAGATGATTCACGATGAGCACGGACATCCAAGGACTGCTGAAATCCCTCGGTGAGCAGCTAGAACGTCTCGGTGTTGAGCATGGCATTGCCGACAATGCCGCCGTGGTGGTTCTGCCTGGTAAGAAGAAGCTGAAGACCGTCGTTGGCCTCATCCCGGCGCCTGACTCCCTGCGTGTCGAAGCCTTCGTTTGTCGCGCTGTCGAAGAAAACCACGAGGCCGTCTACAAGTGGTTGCTGCAGCGCAATCGTCGGCTGTTCGGCATCGGTTACACCATTGACGCCGCCGGCGACATCTACCTGGTTGGTCAACTGCCGGCTCAGATTTCCGACGATGATCTCGACCGCCTCCTTGGTCAGCTGCTGGAGACGGCCGATGGGGACTTCAACCAGATCCTCGAACGCGGCTTTGCATCGGCAATTAAGCGCGAGTGGGAGTGGCGGGTTGACCGCGGGGAAAACCTGGCCAATCTGGAGCAGTTCCGCCACATGGTTGAGTAGCCGGGGGTAGTAACCCACATAGCGGGGCAACGAACGGCGGGCTCTCCAGTTTTGGGGCACAATTGGGGGTATGAGCAATGGAAAACTGATTCTTGTCCGTCATGGCCAGAGTGAGTGGAACGCATCCAACCAGTTCACGGGCTGGGTCGACGTTGCACTGACCGACAAGGGCCGCGCTGAGGCAGTACGTGCCGGTGAGATGCTCGTAGAGGCAGGCCTGAAACCGCAGGTGCTCTACACATCGCTGCTGCGTCGCGCAATTAACACCGCACACATTGCCCTGGATACCGCTGACCTGGTGTGGATTCCGGTTATCCGTGACTGGCGTCTGAACGAGCGCCACTACGGTGCTCTGCAGGGTCTGAACAAGGCAGAGACCAAGGAGAAGTACGGCGAGGACCAGTTCATGTCCTGGCGTCGCTCTTACGACACTCCGCCGCCGGAGCTGTCGGATGACAGCGAGTTCTCGCAGGCTAATGACCCGCGTTACGCCAACCTGGATGAGGTTCCGCGCACGGAGTGCCTCCTGGACGTCGTCAAGCGTTTCATTCCTTACTTTGAAGAGGAAATCCTGCCGCGTCTGAAGGCCGGTGAGACTGTCATGGTGGCAGCTCACGGTAACTCGCTGCGTGCACTGGTCAAGCACCTGGACAACATCTCGGACGAGGACATTGCCGCTCTGAACATCCCGACCGGTATCCCGCTGGTTTACGATTTTGATGCTGAGGGCAAGGTTTTGAACCCGGGTGGCACCTACCTGGATCCGGAAGCTGCAGCTGCAGGTGCTGCTGCTGTTGCCGCTCAGGGCAACAAGTAAATATGTAGGTGATTGATAGGCCGATAAGGGGCGCAGCCAAGTGAGGCTGTGCTCCTTGGTCTATTTAGGGCTAGCGAGCGCAATAGTTTTTCAGCGCGCGCGGATCGTGAAAAGAGCTTAGGGTAAGACCCGTGTCAAAAATCATTATCGCTGCTCTACTAGGTGCTGCGGTTATGGCAGCTGTGCTGATTCTTGGTGGAGTTGTCTCGGGTGCCTATAACGCCGCTCGGCGCCAGAGGAGCGACGAGGAAAGTTCAATAACCACCATGGCGCAGGTCATGCACCTGGCCATTCAGAAGTCTCCGACGGGGGTGGTGGTCGTTGACATCTCCCGTGATTTGATTTTGTCCAACTCCATGGCCCACAAGTTGGGGCTGGTTTATGAGCGCCGCCTGAATGATGTGGGCTGGGAAGCTGCAGAAAAGGTTTTTGACTCGCAGGAGGACCAGGAGCTGACACTGGTGTTGCCGTCGCGCCGGGCAGGGGCGCCGGACACGATCGTCCGTTGCCAGCTGACTCCGCTGTCACTGGTGGATGACCGTTTTGTGGTGATTTACGCGGCGGATGTCTCCGAACAGGCCCGCATGGAAGCCGCACGACGTGACTTTGTGGCCAACGTTTCCCATGAGCTTAAGACTCCCGTCGGGGCTATCAGTCTGTTGGTTGAGGCGTTGAATGAAGCTACCGACGACCCGGTGGCAGTGCGTCACTTTAGTGAGAGCCTGACGCAGGAGTCCAAGCGGATGTCGACGATGATTACGGAGCTCATCTCGCTGTCGAAGCTGCAGGGGGCGGAGCCGCTGCCGGACATGTCGCCCGTGAAGGTTGAAGAGATCGTCCAGGCAGCGGTGCGTCGTAACCAGATGCTCGCGGAGCAAGCGGGTATTGAAATCACCGTTGACTGTGAGTCGGAGTTGGTCGTTGAAGGTGAGCGCAGCCTGTTGATCACTGCGGTGTCCAACCTGATTTCAAACGCCATCAACTACTCGCCAGAGGCCACGCCTGTGTCCGTGACTGCAGTCAAGGAGGATAACGACACCGTCGCTATCCGGGTAACTGACCGTGGTATTGGCATTTCTCAGGCGAACCAGAAGCGCATCTTCGAGCGCTTCTTCCGTGCGGATAAGGCACGCTCGCGGGCGACAGGTGGTACAGGCCTGGGCTTGGCAATTGTTAAGCACGTCGCAGCGAACCACAAGGGAACCGTCAAGCTGTGGAGTCGACTGGGCACTGGATCGACCTTCACCATTGAGCTACCGCTGATGGATAAGACCGGTTCCGCGTCGAATGACGGCGATGTATCTGCACGTTTGCCGATCGGGCACACTCCGCCTGCGGGTAAACTTGTGGCTAAGAAAAACGCGCAGCGTGGTACGGGCAAATCCCGCGGCAAGGATAAGGATTCCCAGAACAAGGATTCCAAGGAAGGAATGAAGTAATCCGTGACTGAGGTACTTATTGTCGAAGACGAGACGGCTTTGGCGGAGCCGCTAGCGTTTCTGCTGCAGCGCGAGGGATTCGAGGTGCGGATGACCGCTGACGGCCAGGAAGCACTTGCAGAATTCTCCAAAGCAGAACCGGACATTGTGCTGTTGGATCTCATGCTGCCAGGTATGAGTGGCACCGAGGTCTGCAAAAACATCCGCTTAAAGTCCGCTGTCCCAGTGATTATGGTCACCGCCCGTGACACTGAGATTGACAAGGTCGTCGGCCTCGAAATTGGTGCGGATGACTATGTGACCAAGCCTTATTCCTCTCGGGAGCTTATTGCCCGTATCCGGGCTGTGCTGCGCCGCGGTCGTCACGACGACTCCGACGATGTCGAGGATCTCTACGAGGAGGTCTTGCGCGGCGGCCCGGTCGTGCTGGATGTCGAGCGCCATGTAGTCACCGTTGACGGCGATGATGTCGCAATGCCGCTCAAGGAGTTCGACCTGCTGGAGTACTTGCTGCGCAACCGTGGTCGTGTGCTAACCCGTGGCCAGCTCATCGACCGCGTCTGGGGCTCCGACTACGTCGGCGACACCAAGACGCTGGACGTACACATCAAGCGCCTGCGCTCCAAGATTGAGCGCAATCCTTCCTCGCCTGAGTTCCTGGTCACCGTTCGCGGCTTGGGTTACAAGTTCGAGGACTAACGCAGCTAACTGCTGCCGATGATCTCCGCTGGCGATCTGATGAATCCTCGACGTTAAACCTCGTCTGGGGACAGCCCCTCGGCCGCTGCGCGTGTGGCCGGGTGAATCGCCAGCAGTGGGTAGCCGCTCGGCCCGAAAGCCTTGGCCGCGCCCGCTGCCTCTCGGGCCCGGCAGTGCTCCGCCAGAATTTCGTAGCACTCTTCGCCGATGAGCTCGATTAGCTCAGACTTGTGCGTGCGCCACATCGGTTCGCCACCGGCATGTGTGGCCGGCGCGCCCGTGCAGAACCATTCAAAGTCCTCGCCGCCATCGCCCCAGCCGCGACGGTCGTACTCAGTAATAGTCGTGCGCAGAATCTCCTGGCCGTCTGGGCGTTCCTCCCAATCCTCCAGTCGACGTAGCGGCACCTGCCAGCACACATCTGGCTTGACCTTCACTGGGTCGATGTCGTTGGCCATAGCCCACTGGTGGATGGCACAGCCCGCACCATTTCGCCACCCCTTACGGTTGGCAAAAATGCAGGCATTATTCACGACCTTCGTTTTCAGAGCAGGCTCAGGCTCTCCGTTTTCGTCGTCAAGCTCGTCCCACACTAACCACGGTTCCAACGGCTCGGAGGGATCGGTTTCGTAGGTTTCGAGCCACTTCAGCGTTTGTTTGGGGCGGTTCTGCCACCACTGGGGCTCTGCGGAGTCGCCTTCCATCCGCTTTACGACGTCAATAACCCTCTCGCGGTCTTCGTCGTCGGTGATAAAGGCGCCATGGCCGCAGCATCCGACATCCGCGTTCGCGGAGTCGATGCCCAGGCAAGCGGAGGTGCCGAAGGCGCATTGATAGGAGCTCATCAACCAGGTTAGGTCGCAGGTGATGATGTGTTCTGGGTCCTCTGGGTCGGCGAACTCGAACCACTCTCGGGGAAAATCATAGGCGACTTCAGCGGGAGATGGTTGTGGTCCGCGACCGGGGCGGGGGTGGGGTTGATTCACACCAATACACCGTAGACCGTCTAACCTACTAAGAGTGAGATTAGGTGTATTAGATGTAGGTAGTAATACCGTCCACTTGGTGATGGTGGACGCCCGCCGGGGCGGACATCCGACTCCGATGAGCGATTCCAAGTCGACGATGAAGCTGGTCGAGTACCTGGATAAGGACAACAACCTGTCCAAGAAGGGCATTGACAAGCTGACGGGCTACGTCGCTGAATCCAAGGAATTGGTTGAGCAGATGAAGTGCGAAGAGATGATTAGTTTCGCCACTTCGGCTGTTCGCGATGCCGCCAACGCGGACGAAGTACTCGCCCACGTCGAGAAGGAAACTGGCATTAAGCTGCAGATTCTCTCCGGTGAGGAGGAGGCTCGTCTGACCTTTTTGGCAGTACGGCGCTGGTACGGCTGGTCTGCTGGTCGTCTAATCAACCTGGATATCGGTGGCGGCTCTCTCGAGTTGACGTCGGGTAACGATGAGGATCCGGAGGCCGCGTACTCACTGCTGCTCGGTGCGGGCCGTTTGACCCACGAGTGGTTCGAGACCGACCCGCCGGAGCGTAAGAAGATTGACCTGCTGCGCGACTACATTGATGCTGAGCTCGCTGAGCCAGCTCGTCATCTGCGTACGCTTGGTGAGCCGGATTTGGCTGTCGCCACCTCGAAGACTTTCCGCACTCTCGCCCGCCTGACTGGTGCGGCGCCTTCCGCCGCTGGTCCGAGGGTTAAGCGCACTCTGACTGCGGCTGGTTTGCGTCAGTTGATTGCGTTTATTTCACGCATGACGGCGGCTGACCGTGCTGAACTTGAGGGTGTTAGTGCAAATCGTTCTCACCAAATTGTCGCAGGTGCTCTCGTTGCAGAGGCTAGTATGCGAGCATTGGGATTAGAGAAGGTCGAGATTTGTCCTTGGGCTCTGCGCGAGGGCATTATCTTCCGACGACTGGACAGTGACCTATACGGAAAGGGTTGAGATGAGCGAGGAAAAGCTCACCGTTGCCGAACTGCTGGCGCGGCGGCAGAAGGAGGGAGCCCCCTCTGAACCACCGCGGCGCCGCCGTCGACGCAGCCTTGAAGAAGGCGGTGTGTCCGTTCAGGAACTCACTGGCTCAATCCCTCGCGTTAAGGCCGGTGAACCGCGACGCGGTGCGCACGCTCTTTCCAACGCAGACGACGGTCAGACGACTACGAGCGATCTGCTTGCCGACGAAGCTGCGACCAACGGCACCGAAGAAGCACGGGCATCCGAACCGGAGGCAGAAGCTCCGGAGCACTCGGAGGCCGTTGCTGAGTCAGTGATAGTTGCTGAAGAGGCGGATTCTTCGGAGCATGAGGTTCAAGCTGAGGTCGAGGCTGAAGCAGCTGCTCCGGTTGCTCCGGCAACTCCGCAGCAGGAGCAAGCTGCGCCGAGCATGCCAACTACGCAGCCAGCAGCCACTGCAGTGCCATTGGCAATTCCGATGGAACCCCGTCCGGTCATGGTCAACTCCGAGCGTTCGGAGATTACCTATACCTTCACCGAACTGCGTGACATGGCAGACGAGTCGCAGCAGATTGGGGGGCCGGGGCCAGTCGCTCGTGCAGTACTCACCGGTTCCAACGCTTACGACGACCGTCCGACTGCCTCCATTCCGGTTGTCCAGGGCAATGTCGACGAAGAGGCTGAGGCATCCGCGGAATCGGATGACGTCGACGGTGAACAGCTTGCTGAGTCTGAAACAACAGAAGCTCCGGAAGAGCAAACCCATGTGCTGCCCCAGGTGGAAGAGGTAGACGCAGTCGGTGAGACTGAAGCTGCTCAGGAAACGGATACCTTCGAGGCTGCCGACGCTGATGCCGATACCGGTGCCGCTTCCGAGTCGGCAGTAGCAGCCGCTGTCGCTCCTGAAGTAGCACAGCCAGAAGACGTACAGGCCGAGACCACACCGACCCAGGTCGCAGCTGACGAGAAGCAGCCGAAGCCCCGGGACGTCGTTAAGCGTGAGGAACCCAAGAGCTCCAAGGGCAAGGTCGCCGCGCGCGATGGCTACGCCGAGGACAATTCCCTCTCGGTGCCGTTGCTGCTGATTCAGGTCTTCGTGGGTCTGATTGCTGGTGCATTGGTGTTCCTGGGCTTCACCATGGCCTGGTCGTCGCTGCCAAAGATCGTGGTTGTCATCATGGCTCTCGTGGTCGCTGGTGGCTTCGCGGGAATGGCTAACTACCTGCGCCGTGAGAAGGACAAACTGACACCAATTCTCGCGGGGCTTGTCGGTTTGGCACTGACATTTGGCCCCTGGATTCTCTTCCAGTTGTAGTGGGGCCAACAAAATAATCATCACCTGATGCAGGGGCCGGAAGCGAAGTTTTCCGGTCCCTGCATTCGCATGTGTGGGCCAGTTTTGGCACACTTAGCGTCCATGACAAGAATTGCTGTAATTGGTGGCGGAAAGATTGGTAGCGCACTCGTCGGTGGTCTCATCGACGGTGGTGTCTCGCCCTCCTCGATTTATGTGGTGGGGCGCACCAAGGAGAGCCTGGCCGGTCTGAAGGAGACCTACGGCATTGTCGATACCGATGACCCAGTAGGGGCCGTCGACGGTGCCGACGTGGTGTTCTTGTGCGTAAAGCCGTACTTGATTATCGACATGCTCGAGCAGATTGCCGACGTGCTCGATGACTCTGAAGTTGACACCATCGTGGTGTCGATGGCGGCTGGCATCACACTGGACAAGATGGAAGGTGTCTGTGCTGTCGGCACTCCGGTGATCCGCGTTATGCCGAATACCCCGATGCTGGTGGGCAAGGGAGTCTGTGCAGTCGCGCCGGGTCGCTTTGTCACGGAGAGCCAGACCGACGAGGTTGTCGGACTGCTGGAGAAGGTCGGCAGCGTTGAGGTTGTCGATGAGTCGCTGATGTCTGCAGTCACTGCCGTCTCGGGCTCTGGTCCGGCTTACTTCTTCCAGTTTGTCGAGGCGATGACCGATGCGGGTGTGAATCTGGGCCTCAAACGTGATCAGGCTAAGCGTCTGGCGTCGGCTACGGCTGCTGGTGCGGCCGAGATGATGATGCAGGAAGGTGCGGACCCGACTGCGCTGCGTGCTGATGTCACTTCGCCGGGCGGTACAACGGCAGCGGCCACCCGAGTTTTCGAGGAAGAGGGTATTCGTCGCGCGGTGCATCGCGCGCTGCAGGCTTGCTATGACAAGGCCAATGAGATGGGTAAATAAGTATTTCGCCGAGTGGTCGCGGGTGTACAAGTAACCCCAATATTTGGGGCATTGGAAATGGCCAGAGGCAGTAGCTAATCCGATACGCAGGGACGATGGGTTAGTCACAACTGTCACACCATTCGCCAATGCCCCTATTTTTTATCAAAAATCGCACCGGCACCTTGCCTACCGGTAGGATATGAAAAGCACGTGCGTGTCACGATTTTCTGCAGGAGGGGAAGCCTGCAGCGCGTCGCGTGCGCTGAAGGGAATATTTACTAATGCAGAATGCAGATAAAGGCACCTTTCTGACCGTTGCGGAAGTTGCTGACATCATGCGCGTATCCAAGATGACCGTCTACCGCCTGGTTCACGCTGGCGAGCTGCCGGCAGTGCGCGTGGGCCGTTCTTTCCGCGTCCATGAGTCCGCAGTCAAGGAATACCTGGACTCCTCTTTCTACAACGCGGGTTAATTTTTTCTGTCTTTTAAGCGGGGCTGTTTGACCTGAACGCATATGTCCCCGCTATGATTAATCCGATTAGTACATGGTGCTGTGCTGCGCCCCTGTTTCCTATCGTCTTCAAGTCATGAAGTATCTAGCTGTGAAGGCGGAAGGAAAAAGGGCGTGACATCTCGGCGGTTGTAAGGCCGCATTGAGTACGCCGCCATTGTGCAAGAAAAGAAATTTCCGTCAACGAATAGCGAGGTCGAGCCGATGGGTTCCGTCATTAAGAAGCGTCGCAAGCGCATGTCGAAGAAGAAGCACCGCAAGATGCTTCGCCGTACCCGCGTGCAGCGTCGTAAGCTCGGCAAGTAAGCCAGCATTCCTGCCGTTATCGCAGGAGCGCGCGTGCTGCGTCGCGTACACGTTTTAAAAGCAAAACCCGCCCGGTCTCGTTGAGATAGGGCGGGTTTTGTCGTTGGGGGGGGTGTCCCTATGTTTTTGTCAAGTGC
>NZ_KV836238.1:0-135462 GCF_001838285.1 Corynebacterium sp. HMSC074C03
CCCGGAAAAGACACACTTTTCTTTACTTAACCCCTACTTGCCGTGTTTGTTTCGGAAAAAAACAAAAGCCTCCACTCGATTACGAGTGAAGGCTCTTGTCTTTGTATATCTTTGTACCCCGTACGGGATTTGAACCCGTGTTACCGCCGTGAGAGGGCGGCGTCCTAGGCCGCTAGACGAACGGGGCTTAGAACTTTTCATCCGCGCGCTGCGGACTTGTTAAACAATACACTAGACGTGGATAGTAACTGCAAATCGCCAGGCCAGAGCGCTAAATTCCAAGTGCTTCCGCATTTTTTGCCAGTGCGTTTTTAAGCTCCGCTTCATCCATTCTTCGCAGCGCCGCAACCTCTGCGACAGTTTCCCGCAATGCAGCGATTACCCCTGCAGCGACCACCTCCGCCGCGTCACCGCTTCCAGGCTCGCGCGGAAGGTCAGTCTCCAGCAAAAGCCTATCGACGGGAACCTGCGCCACATAGGCCCGACCGCGCTTTGTCCGCAACATGAGCGGATTGACGGAGATATAACCACCGGCGCGGATGAGCCTGGTCAGCTCATCGCTGGTGCCACCGAAGCGGTGAAAGATCGGTACGAAACCCTTAGCGGGCACTACCCCTTTGTCGGAGTCCAAGCGCAGTTCCAGCAGGTCGAGGACCATATCAGCGCTGCGAACCGTGTGAATGGACAGGATATGGGACAGACTCGAGGCTCGGACAGCATCCAGGATGCTGGTGAGGACATGGATTTGAGCCTCGGCGGAAACATCGTCAAGCCTGCGGGGCGCGAAGTCCAAGCCAATCTCGCCGACGAAACGGGTGCGTGGAAGGGCCTCGCGAAAGATCTCGAGCTCACGCTCGTAATTATCATCGATGTGCCACGGGTGATAGCCCACGGCGACCATGGGTAGGTTTTCGCCCTCTAGCTCGATAAATCCGGAGGGCCGAACCGTCTGCGCGATGATCTCTACTCCTGCCCGCGCGATACCGGCTTTGAAGCGCTCGCGCGACGCCGGTGGCAGGAAATCATAGTGAAAATGGGTATCGATGAGCCGCATTATTTTTCCGTTGGTGGCTGGTTTTCGTCGGCCGGACCGCCGATCCGCAGGGCCAGCGGGGTTTCCTCGAAACCGAGCAGACGGCGAATGACCTTTCCGGCCAGCATCTGCCCCATGATTGGCGGTATGTAGCTCATGGTACCGAGGGTTTCCGCTTTGGTGCCGCTGCCTTTGTCCGCAATTCTCACTGGTTCTTCGGAGGAGTACAGCACTTCAAGACCGCGAATGCGTCGGCGGATACACACCTGACGGACGACCTTCGCCAGCGGACAGACCTTTGTCTTATTGATTTTTGAGAAGGTCAGCCGAGATGGGTCGAGCTTATTTCCGCCGCCCATAGCGGAAATGAGGTGGATACGATTTTCCGCGCACCACTGCGCGATCTCAATTTTCCCGGTGACATCGTCGATAGCGTCGATGATGTAATCCGGACGCGGGAACTGCTCGAAGGTCTCTGACAGGTTTTCGCGTGTGAGAAAAATCTGGCGTGCATAGGTCGTACAATCCGGGTTGATATCGGCAACCATCGCCTCCATGACCTCGGCTTTGACCCGACCAATCGTGGAGACAAATGCCAACGCCTGACGGTTGAGATTGCTCGGCTCCACGACGTCGCCGTCGATCAAGATGAGGTTGCCCACGCCACCTCTCGCGAGAGCTTCGGCACAGCTCGACCCCACGCCTCCGAGTCCGACAACCATGACGGTAGAACCAGCCAACGTTTCCAGTCCCTCCTCTCCTAGGAGAAGTTTCAGCCGCGCGAAACGTTCACTGGTCATAGTCGCCCCTGGTCATAGTCGCTTCGATTCTTAAAAAACAAAAACTCCCCAGCCGACTGACTGGGGAGTATCTTTGTACCCCGTACGGGATTTGAACCCGTGTTACCGCCGTGAGAGGGCGGCGTCCTAGGCCGCTAGACGAACGGGGCTTAGAACTGAATTCGACTCAACTAATCAAGAGACTAACCAAGCGAATTCCGCTGGCCTACCAGGACTCGAACCTAGAATGACGGTACCAGAAACCGTTGTGTTGCCAATTACACCATAGGCCAATAAAGACTGGCGTTTTCACGCTGTCTTTGTACCCCGTACGGGATTTGAACCCGTGTTACCGCCGTGAGAGGGCGGCGTCCTAGGCCGCTAGACGAACGGGGCTTAGAACTTTGCAGTTAGTGAATACATTCAACAATGAACTTCTTCACTGCTGGCCTACCAGGACTCGAACCTAGAATGACGGTACCAGAAACCGTTGTGTTGCCAATTACACCATAGGCCATCGCTGCTGAACGCAACGAGGAATAATATAGCCAATTGGCGTGAACAAGAGCAAATCACCTGGTCAAAGGTTCGTTGTCAAAGGTTCGTTTAAATTCGCGAGTTCCCCACAGCCCACCTCAGCAGAGCGCATAACCAATGCATAACCAATGCAGTGCATCTAACTAACGCAGTCCCAGATCGAAAGCCCATTCGATCGCAGCTCAAAGCCGATCCGCCCTTCAGGAGACACTTCGTGGTGAAGCGGCTGGCAAACAGCCGCCGCACATCAAAAACAGACCTGAAAGGCAATCATCATGACTTCCCTCACAACAACGACAACAGCAGCCGCCCCCGTCACGCTCGAGCTGGAGTTCTCCGACATCACGGAGCAAATGAACGGCACCATCGGTCGTGTCATTGGCACTGTCACTATCCGTCAGTTCGCGAAAATCATCTCGGCTCTCAACCTCGATGCCAACCCACGCGTGTCCCGCACCGGCCGCATCACCGATGCCATCATGGAAACCATCGACACCACGCCGGAGCTCTTCGCCTACAAGTCCAAGGGTGTGCTCCTGGCCTCCACTCAGTTCACCAGTGAAGACAGTCTCTACCGCTTCACCTTCAGCAACCGTCACATCGAAGGCATCCTCGACGGCGGCCACAACTCGCTGGCTATTGCGCTGTTCGTCCTGGGCAAGCTCACTCCACCGCCTAGCCGCAAAATCAAGACGTGGTCCGAAATGAAGGAGGTCTGGATGGAGCGCTCCGAGGGAATCGAGGAATTGCTTGCCGACGCAAGCCTCACCGAGCTTGATGCCAAGGTTCCGGTAGAGGTACTCGTGCCCGGTGCTCGGGACGAAGACACTGTGCAGGACTTCTCCGATGCTCTGCTCGATATCTGTGCCGCCCGCAACAACAATGCGGAGCTCAAGGCGGAAGCAAAGCTCAATCGTGCCGGCTACTTTGACGATCTGAAGCATGCTCTGCCGCAGGGAATTAGCGACAACGTGCAGTGGCGCACCAACGATACTGGTCGACTAAAGGTGGGCGATGTCATCGCTATGGCGTGGATTCCACTGTCCTGCATTGACCTGCCGAAGGATGCCGACGGCAAGCAGATTGAAGCACCGACCCCTACCAGCCTCTACTCCGGCAAGGCCAAGCTGCTTGACCGCTTCGAGGATGTCATGAGTTCCCCGGAGGTCACTAAGCCCAGCACTGAAAGCATCAATGAGCGCACCGAAGAGGTCGTTCTCTACAACGAGAAGGTCCGCAGTGCCTTGAACCTCTCGCGTGACTTCATCGATATCTTCGAGCGCATCAACGCGGAGCTACCCGATCTCTACAACAAGAGCGGCGGCAAATTCGGCGGCATTGATGCTGTTGACAAGGCCAACAAGAAGAATCCGCGGACTGGCAAGACTTCACAGAAGTACTCGAAGTTCTACCGCCAGCCCATCGGCTACGCGATTCCGGACGGGTTCATCTACCCGCTCGTGTACGCATTTGCCGCACTGCTCAAGCGAAACGAGGACGGCACGGTCTACTGGGGAACTGACTGGCACGAGTTCTTCAACAACCACATGGGGGCGCTGGTCAAGGACTACCGCGAAACCTCCATGAATATGCTGAACCGCGACCCGCAAAAGGTGGGCAAGGAAGCGGGCTCTTACACGAACCTGCTTCGCTCAGCCCAGCTCGCACTCTTTACTGAGCAGCAGTAAAAGGAGTGACCTCGAGAGCCTTGCGCAGTCGACTCAGGCTTCGGCTGCGGCCAAGCAGCTCCATGGACTCGAACAGCGGCGGCGATACCTGAGCACCAGTTACAGCCACGCGCACCGGGCCAAAGGCCTTGCGTGGCTTCAGCTCCAGGTCCTCGATGAGGGCCTTCTGAAGTGCAGCTTCGAGCTTCTCGGTGACGAAGTCCTCTTCGCTGAGCGGCTCCACAGCTGCAATGGTGGCCTCCAGGACAGCGACGGCGTCTTCCTTGAAGTTACGGCGTGCCGAGCGCTCATCGAAGGTGAACTCGTCCTCTTCCACAACCAGGAACTTCGAGAGGTCCCAGGCGTCGGAAAGCGTCTTCACACGGGTCTGCAGCAGCGTTGCCAGGAAAGCGAACTTATCCGCCGGGTAGTCGTCCGGGAAGTCAAAGTGGCTTTCCAGGTAGGCGCGCAGACGCTGTTCGAAGTCCTTCGGATCGAGCATGCGGATGTGGTCAGCGTTGATAGCGTCGGCCTTCTTCTGGTCGAAGCGGGCCGGGTTGGACAGCACATCGTGGATGTCGAAGGCCTTGACCATCTCGTCCATTGTGAAGATGTCCTGATCACCGTCCATAGACCAACCCAGCAGAGCCAGGTAGTTCAGCAGACCCTCGCGAATGAAACCGTTATCGCGGTGGATGAAGAGGTTGGACTGTGGGTCGCGCTTGGACAGCTTCTTGTTGCCCTCGCCCATCACGAACGGCAGGTGGCCGAACTCCGGAGTGAACTTGGCGACACCGATGCGCTTCAGCGACTCGTAGAGAGCAATCTGACGCGGAGTCGATGGCAGCAGGTCCTCACCACGCAGGACGTGAGTGATCTCCATCAGAGCGTCATCCACCGGGTTAACCAGGGTGTAGAGCGGTTCACCGTTGGAGCGGGCGATGACAAAGTCCGGAACCAGGCCGGCCTTGAACTCAATGCGACCGCGAACGAGGTCCTCGAAGACAATGTCCTCGTCCGGCATGCGCAGGCGGATCACCGGCTTGCGACCCTCTGCACGGAAGGCTTCCTTCTGCTCCTCGGTCAGGTTGCGGTCGTAGTTGTCGTAGCCCAGCTTCGGGTCACGGCCGGCGGCCTTGTGGCGCTCCTCAACCTCTTCAGCGGTGGAAAAGGCCTCGTAAGCTTCACCAGCGTCAATGAGGCGCTGCAACACATCGGCGTAGATGTCCTTGCGCTGCGACTGGCGGTACGGGCCGTGCGG
Source organism: Corynebacterium sp. HMSC074C03 (assembly GCF_001838285.1). Lineage (NCBI taxonomy): Bacteria > Bacillati > Actinomycetota > Actinomycetes > Mycobacteriales > Corynebacteriaceae > Corynebacterium > Corynebacterium sp. HMSC074C03. The sequence goes on from NZ_KV836238.1 coordinate 5,278, forward strand.
ACCACCGACATCGATGCCCTCGTCCCAGTCAATACCGAGCCAATTCAGGGCCTCGATGATTGCCTGATAGGACTCTTCGGAGTCGCGAGCGGCATCGGTATCTTCGATGCGGAAGACCAGCTTGCCACCAGTGTGACGGGCATATGCCCAGTTGAACAGGGCGGTGCGGATGAGGCCAACGTGCGGGGTACCGGTTGGCGACGGGCAAAAGCGTACGCGAACATCTGACATGCTTTCCCACGATACCCGCCCTCCCACCTGCAGGCATGCATAGGGTTTTACATAGGGTTACAGAGTCCATTCCCCAGCCACCTCACTGGCGTATCCAGCGGCGCGCAGCCGCTCAACCCAGCTGCGCAGCGGCACCTCGCCGGTGCCCGGCGCGCCGCGGCCTGGGAAATCGGCAATCTGGACGTGCGCCGGCAGACTCACTCTTCCGGTCTCCACATCAGCGAGCCAGGCATCCACGTCCACGCCATTGGCCGCAAAGTGGTAAAAGTCCGCGAGCACGCCAGCACCAGTCTGTTGCGCTAACTCCTCGGCCTGCCAGGGATCGGTAATGGGATAGTCGCTCATCCCGGACAGTGGCTCAATCAGCGCGCGAACGCCGCTGAGCTCCAGCTGGGCAGTGATCTCAGTTAGCCTCTGCACCTGCAAGTCCGTTAGCTCCTCCGAGCGCCCCAGCAGCACGTTAGAGCATTTCAGCCCCGTGGCTCGCGCGATCTGGCTCACTGCTTCCAAGTGTCCGGCAGGCAACCCGTCTGTATCGAGCACTCCCCGCTGTCCCGCTGCCATGTCCCCTCCCCACAGGTTCATGGCATAAAGACCAAGGCTGTCGTCAAAGAGGTCACAAAAAGCGGAAACCTCATCGGGTGCGGGCACTGCGAGGTCAAATGGCCACCAGAATTCCACGGCCGCGTAGCCGTCGTCACGCGCGGCGTTGACGGCGTCGTGCGGGGACATGTGTGCGTAGACCGTAGAACAGTTAATAATGGTGCTCATGACCAAAACGGTAGTAGTAACTGGTGGCGGCGCGGGCATTGGTCGCGAAATTGCTCTGGCTTTCGCCGCCGATGGCTGGCACGTGCATATCTGCGGCAGGCGTATCGACGCGCTCGAGACTGTTGCCGCCGAAGCGGACAACATCACCTACTCCAGGTGTGACATCACCGACCCCGAACAGGTCCGTGCGATGTTTGAGAACGCGCAGGTGGCTACGGGAACCATCGATGTTGCGGTGCTCAATGCGGGGCTGCCCGGCACGCCCGCGGAGTTCGGAGAGACCGACATTGAAGACTTCCGGGCGGTCATCGATACGAATGTGGTCGGCTCGTACCTGTGTGCACGCGAGGCTTTTTCGCGGATGAAGGCGGGGTGCGAGGGGAAGACAGAGCAAGCGGGCGGCCGAATCCTGGTCAATTGTTCTATCGCAGCGCAGGTGCCGAGAGCACACACGGCGGCGTACGCGACGTCGAAAAGCGCGCTCGCCGGAATGACCCACGTGCTTGCCCTCGACGGACGCGAGTATGGCATCACGGCAACGCGCATTGATATTGGCAATGCGCAAACTGACCTGTTGGGGACGTTCACAGGCAGCGAGCCGATGTTCGATGCCAAGCAGGCTGCGGAAACTTTCCTCTACGCCGCGAATCTGCCGGCAGGTGCCGTCATCGATCAGCTTACGATTACCGCTGCGGGTATGCCCTTTTTGGGCAGGGGTTAGCCTGCCCCTTAAACTGGAGCACAACTGGGTTTAGATTGAGGAGGCGGGTTAGGGCTATGTCCATGGAAAACCACCCCTCTCTGGGCGGCGGAAACGAAGAAGAGCAGCAGGAAAACTCTCACCCGTCGAACGAGCCTGCAGCGACTCCGAAACGTTCGACGCGCTGGGACACGTCCCGCCCAACCACCGCTCCTGATTTTTTGCTCTCCCGTGCGCACGGCTCCATCCGCACGCAAGGTATTGAAGAGCAGATTTCCGACCCCTGGCTCGCAGCCGAGGGACTGCACTCGGGCATTCACAAAATGGTGGTCGGCGCCCTGCCCTTCGACTTGGACAAGCCCGCCGCCCTGACCGTTCCCCGGGAAGTCATCCGCTCCTCGCAGCCGCTGGAGCCACCCGCGCACTACCGCTGGAACGCACCGAAGCCTCACGCCAGCATCGTCGCTTACGATCCCCCGCTCGATGAGCACGCTGAGCGCATCGCCGCAGCCATCCGCACCATCGAGTACTCGGCGCTGGAAAAGGTCGTGCTCGCGCGCGCTGTGGAACTCGAAATCGATCCCCCGATTGACCCACTCCTACTCGCATCGCGGCTTATCGACGGATCCCCCAACCGCGATGGCTTTGTCGTGGATCTCTCTCCCGCCGGTTCCGATTATGAGGGCAAGTTGCTCATCGGTTCCTCCCCGGAAATGCTGGTCCGCCGTACGGGTGACATCGTCGAGGCATTTCCCTTGGCCGGGTCGCTGCCGAGATCCCGGAATGAAGACGCGGACCGGGCGTCGGCTCGTCGTTTAGCGGACTCGCGCAAGAACCTGGATGAACACGCCTTCGTTGTCGATGACATCGCCGACAATCTGGCGCCGCTGTGCAGTTCGCTGGATGTTCCGGACAGCCCCGAACTGATGAGCACCGCCGAGATGTGGCACTTGGCCACGCATATCCGCGGTCGATTGAAGGATCCGTCGCTGTCCGCGCTGGATTTGGCACTGGTGGTGCACCCAACACCTGCCATTTGTGGCACGCCAACGGAATCCGCCTTCGGTGTCATCCAGGCCGTGGAAACCGACCGGGGCTTCTACTCCGGCGCTGTCGGCTGGTGCGATGAGAATGGCGATGGTGAGTTCGTGGTCTCCATTCGCTGTGCCGAAATCGACACTGAGGGGTCCGTGGCACGACTATGGGCCGGAGGCGGCATTGTGTCGCACTCCGACCCAGAAGAAGAAGTCACGGAGACCAGCGCCAAGATGGGCACTGTGCTCCGCGCTTTTGGAGTTAAGGGCGCTTAAGCCCCTAGCCCCTAGCGGCTTAAGCCCGCTCCACCGGGTTGGCCAGCTTGCCAATACCCGGAATCTCGATTTCGATGCGGTCGCCCGGGAACATCGCAGCGGTACCGGCCGGGGAGCCGGTGCAGATGACGTCACCCGGCAGCAGTGTAATCGAGGCGGTGATGAACTCGATGACCTCCGGGATGGACATAATCATCTGGTTGGAGTTGGAGTCCTGCTTAGTCTCGGTAACACCCTCGTGAGTCAGGTGCGCCTTGATTGGCAGCTCGTTGTAGTCCAGCTCCGTCTGGATCCACGGGCCCAGCGGGCAGAAGGTATCGATGCCCTTTGCGCGTGCCCACTGACCGTCGGCGAACTGCAGGTCACGGGAAGAAACATCATTGACGATGGTGTATCCGAAGATCACATCGTGAGCGTTTTCCTTCTTGACGTTCTTGCACGGCTTACCAATAACCAGTGCCAGCTCGCCCTCAAACTCGACGTTAGTGGCGAAATCCGGAATGCGAATCGGCGCTTCCGGACCAATAACGGCCGTCGGCGGCTTAATGAACATCGTCGGCGGCAGCGATTCTGCCGACTTCTTGAACACCTCGGCGACGTGGTCAGCGTAGTTACGACCAATAGCGATGACCTTCGACGGCAGCATCGGGGCAAGCAGACGTACGTCGGCAAGCGGCCAGGAACGACCAGTCTTATTCAGCTGACCGAAAGGGTGCCCTTCGATCTCGTGCAAAGTAACTTCATTGCCTTCGCCCTCGACGAGCGCGAAGCACATGCCCTCTGGGTGGGCGATTCGAGCAATACGCATAAAAATAGGGTACACGTCACATTGCGATAATTATGCAATGACCCCCACTCTCAAACACGTACGATTTAAACTCCGCGCGATTCCTGCGCAAGCCACACCAACGCACAAGCCAGCGCATCGTTGAACGCATGATGGGCCTTAAAACGGGGAATGCCGTACTTGTCGCACAGTGACCACAACCGCAGCTCGTCACGGACCGGCTCGCGGTTGGCTCGCAGAATCGCGTCGTACTCGCGTGTCATCGTGTCCGCCACCGGCACATCAAAGCGCGCATCAAAGTACTTCCGGCACAACGGATCCAGGAAACCAACTTCCATCCGCGCGTAGTGCGCCAGCAGCTTCCGTCCCCGTAGAGCTTCTAACAGCTTGCCGACGGCCACCTCTGCCTCTACCCCGGTTGCGACCATGTCGTCGGTAAGCCCATGCACCGTCGCCGACTCGCCGACGCTCACCTCCTCGCGCTCTGGGCGGATGAGAAGATGACCCGACTCTTCCAGGACGATGTCGCGGCCTTCGACGGCAACCCAGCCGATGGAAAGCAGCTGATCTTTGGCAGGCTCCAGACCTGTGGTTTCCACATCGACCGCAAGCCACGCATTATCGCGGATAGGCGTGTCCAGGAGTTTCTTGCGGGGTTTGAAAAACTTCAACATTGCGTGCTCACACAGCTAACTCACACAACTAACTCACACAACTAAACTACGACATCGCCCGGATGGGATACTTCGCCCCGAGACTCTGCTGCAACTTGCGGATAACACCAAACGCATCGCGCAGGTGCTCCCGTTCCAGGCTTGATAGGCGCTTCGGGTAGATGTGGTTATTCGGCTGGGTGCCGGCGTTGAACTGGGCCTGCTGGTGATGAAGCTGCACCGTGCACAGGAACTCGAACGCATCCGCAAGGTCCTGAGCACCTTGGCGACTCACGCTTCCGGCTCCGGCACTTGCTGCCAAACGCTCACGTGTCGACAGCTGTGGCAGACCGGCTGCCACAGCAAATAGACGCGCCATCTGCACCACAGCAGCAGTTCCTCCCTTCTTGATGTCCAGGGTTTCCGCGTGCTCGCCGCCCTTTTCCAGCACCAGGCCACGGAAGAAGCCGAGCGGCGGCTCCCGCCAGGCCGCGAGTTTGGCCAAGTGCGCGTGCAGGCGCTGCGCTCCCTGCGCCAGCGGAAGGTAGGCGGCGCGCAGTTCCTCCACTAGTTGCACGTCGCCCGCCACCCCACGCATGTCGAAGAAGGTCTGTGCATGTAGCAGCGCCTCCGCCTCCGGTGCCGTAATCCACCCGTGGAAAGTGCGCAGCCACTGCGACTTGGTCATCCGCCACGCAGGGTTGCTGGCCATCATGTCCCCTGGGCAGAGCGGATAACCGACTCGGTCGAGGTTAGTACAAACCTCGTCGCTAAGCGCGGCGAAATAGTCAGCGTGAGCGTCGGCGTCGTAGTCGTCGGCGAGAACCAGCGCATTGTCTTGATCGGACGCGAGCCCCATCTCCCCGCGCCCGTGCGAGCCCAATACCGCAAACGCGTAGCTGACTGGCGGTGGCCCGAGCTTTTCCTCAGCAAGCGTGACCAGACGGCGAGTGACAGCATCGGCCACGGCAGTCAGCAGCTTGGCGACCTCCTCCCCCGAGTCACCCCGGTCAATGAACCGGCCGACAATTCGCCGCGCGTTCTGAGCAATCTCCGCGATCTCTGAAATATCACTCTTTCGCGCCAGCGTCGCCGTCGCGTACACGGGATCGGTGTGCAGACTGCGCAGGAGGTCACCAATGACAATCATGCCGACCACTCTCGTCCCATCGTGCACCGGCAGATGATGGTAACCGCGCTCGGCCATCAGCAGCATTGCTTCAAAAACCAACAGATCGGGACTGATGGTTTCCGGGTTTCCGGTCATCACTTCGCTTACGAGACTCTCCGCTGGCTTGGCCTTCGCCAGCACTCGACGACGGAGGTCGCGGTCCGTGATGATGCCGACGAGCGGGCTCTGGTTGGCGCCTGCAGACTCCATCACGAGCAAACTGGAGACATTCCACTCCGTCATAATCTGCGCCGCCTCTTGCACTGTCGCATCGGCGCTGCAGGTCACCAGCGACGTTTCCATTAGGTCCGCAACCCGTGTACGCAACGACTCCGATGCCGCAGTGCTCCGCAACTTCGATGCCACTGCGCGAATGCGCGCGTTCTCACCGCCGTAATAGCGCCGGACCTCTACGAACTGGTCATTGAGCTGGTTAAAGACCTCCTTGGAGATCACCAGGAATACGCAGTCCTCCACCGCCGTCATCGTGTATAGCGAAGGGTCACTGCTCAGCAGCGTCGAATAGCCGAAATGATCTCCCACATCTCGTCTGTCCAGCAGCGTGCCAGCTGGGTCGAAGAGATCCACCATGCCGGAGCGAATAATGAAACAGCTATTGTTATCCGCACCCGCCCGGATAATCTCCGTGCCACGACGGGCATAGCGCATGGTCAAAAGCGGTGGGATAGTCGCGCGCTCTTCATCGGTAAGGTCCGAAAACGGGCGAGTGCGGCTGAGGAAGTCTGCGATTTCCGCAAGCTCGACGGTCATGGGGTCAATTATCCCCTATTTTTGGCCCCAATAGGAGTGATTTGCGGGAATACTCGACCTTATGACCGATTCCACACACAGCGCTTCCACAAATCCCGAATGGCCACTCGATGCCCACATCCTCGGCAGGATGGACAAGCTCGCGGCACTCGTCGCCACGCTTGACGACGAGACCTTCAACGCAACCCTCCCCATCCCAGCCATTAACTCCCTGGCAGTGCTACTACGGCATGTGACTGGATCAGCGAGGTACTGGCTCGAGCGCGTCTGCCTTGGGCGCGACTATGTCCGTGATCGAGATGGGGAGTTTTCTGCTCATTGCAGTGTTTCGGAAGGGCTGGAGATTTACCACCGTGATCGCGCGGCTATTGAATCCGCGCTGGTGGAGCTGCAAGGCGTGGACCGCGCTGGTGCTCCTGCTGCGATTCCTACCGATAAGGACCGTTGGTGGTGCGGCAGCATCGAAGGCGTGATTGTGCATGTCTTCCACGAGGCGGCTCAGCACCTGGGACATGCGGAGATTACGAGGGATGCGTTGGTGGCAGGGCTGGGAGGAAATGGTTCCAATGGCGGCGCAGGAAGCTCATCCCCACACACCCTTGACACCATCATCAATGTGCTTGCCCAGGTAGGACATGCGTCGGACTTCATCGAGCACACCGCCGACGGTAAGACTCACATCACTACCGTCGATGGCAAAACTGTGATTGTCTAGCCCCTCCCCCTGTTTTACTGCACTACTGTTTGCACTACCGCATGCGCTACTTCAAAGCAGCAGCAATGCGGTCGCCAACTTCAGTGGTCTTAATTGGATCATTTCCACGGTTGGCCATATCGGCCTCCACCGCAGCCTCGATGCGCTGGGCGTCTTCCTCACGACCCAGGTGGCGCAACATCATGGCACCCGACAGAATAGCTGCGGTCGGGTCAGCGATCCCCTTGCCAGCAATGTCGGGCGCGGAGCCGTGAACGGGCTCGAACATAGACGGGTTGGTATTGGAGGCATCAATGTTGCCGGACGCTGCCAGGCCGATACCGCCCGAAACTGCACCAGCTTCATCAGTAATGATGTCACCGAAGAGATTGTCGGTGACGATGACGTCGAAACGCGAAGGATTAGTGACGAGGTAAATCGTCGCAGCGTCGATGTGCGAGTAATCGACATCTACCTCAGGGTATTCCTTAGCGACCTCGTCGACCGTGCGCTGCCACATACCGCCGCCGTGCACCAGCACATTGGTCTTGTGGACAAGCGTCAGCTTCTTACGGCGGGTCATAGCCAGCTCGAAGGCGTAGCGAACAACGCGCTCAGCACCGAAGCGGGTATTGACGGAGGTCTCGTTGGCAACCTCGTGTGGCGTGCCGACACGGATTGCGCCGCCGTTACCAGTGTAGGCACCTTCGGTTCCCTCGCGGACAACCACGAAATCAATTTCGCCCGGGTTCTTCAGCGGCGACTCGACACCCGGGAACAGCTTGGAAGGACGCAGGTTGACGTGGTGATCCAGCGCGAAGCGCATCTTCAGCAGCAGGCCGCGCTCGAGAACGCCCGGAGGTACGTTCGCCGGGTCACCGATGGCACCGAGCAGAATAGCGTCGTGCTCGCGCAGGGAGTCGAGGTCGGCGTCGGTAAGCAGTTCACCATTGCGCAAGTAGCGACGCGAGCCGAGGTCGTACTCGGTGGTGTCGAACTCGCCGATAGCAGCCTTGAGCACCTTCAGCGCCTCTGCCGTAACTTCCGTGCCGATGCCATCACCCGGGATGACGGCGATCTTCAGCTTTCCTACCTCAGTCATTTTTTGAGATACCCTTCTCACTATATGGACTCTCCAATCCTATCAGACAGGATTGGTTAGGTCCGAGAGAACTCAACTCATTGACTTGACGGAGGCGAATTACACAACTTCTGCCAAAGCTCTTCACCACATTGCTGGCGTCCGTCGAGTCCGCCACAGCACCGCTCACCCAGTCGCGACAGCTCCGCTTCAGGTGTTTCGACGCACTCCTGGGCAAAACCAATCGAACCATCGCTATACTCGGCGGGACCTGGAGTACCCTCGAGACACCTGACCACCGTCGGCGGCGCTGCGGGCTGATTTCCGGCTGCATACCCATCCCCCGCGCTCGGCGCCGACGCTGACTCCCAGTATTCATGGACGTCGTACACGACATCGCCGAGGTTACTTAACCCTACCGACGACAGGAACTCCCATTGTGGTGTCGAGCAATTCGTCAGCAGCATCCAGCCCTGTGAGATCTTCTCCGAGGCGACAACTTGCTGCGCCGAATTAATCAGGCTCGCGTTCAAAGATACGTCCTCGTTCACGGAACGGAATACCACGAGATACATCGCCGAACCACAGGAATTCATCGACATGGGCCACTCGCCACCATCGCGTGTCGCTCGACTTGGGCCCTGCCCCTCAAACACACGAATTCTCTCGTGCGTCGACCGCTCCAGACGGTAGTCACCCCACGTTTCCACAGCCTCAGGCGCCGACCCTGACATAATAACGTTGACACCAGCGCCCTCTAGCAACGCGTCCGAATCGACTTCCGGGGTTTCTTCAGAGCTTTCTTCACCCGATGTTGGAATGCTCTCTCTAGATGTCAAAGCCTTTGTCGACGCTCCCGAGATCTTTCTCTCACCAGTGTCGCCTCCCCGGAGCACAGCCACAGTGATAGCAACGGACACTGCGATTACTGCCAACAGCGCGACGACAATGATAATCCCCCGCAGCGTCGAAGACATCCCGGCCGAACCGGTTGCCCGGTTGTCGTCGTCAAGCGAATTTTTATCGGCGTGCGCCATAACTCTTCGGCCTCCTTTGGATGCACGAGGCAAATCTTTGTTTCCCACCCAATAATAGCCACATTTATCCAAGTCCCCCTTACCTACGCCGATACGAGTTCTCGCCTTTTGAACGTCGAGCCACTTTCCTGCAATGCCAATGACGCCCGCCCCAGCCTGAAAGACTGGAGACGGGCGTCGTAAAGCGGGAACCGCACTAGAAACCTAGTCGACCGGCTTCATCGAGCCGTTCTCAAGGAAGCGACGGTGGAAGTCGTAAGAAGTACCCAGGTCATGCGGAGTGTGCAGGTACGGAGTGGCCTTCTCAGCACGCTCAACGTACTCGAGCAGCGCCTCCTTGTACATCGGGTGAGCACACTTCTCGATAATAAGGCGGGAGCGCTGACGTGGAGCCAGACCACGGAGGTCAGCCAGACCCTGCTCAGTGATGATAACCATCACATCGTGCTCAGTGTGGTCAACATGGGAGACCATGGGCACGATAGCAGAAATATTGCCATTCTTAGCCAGCGACGGAGACACGAACGACGAAATGTAGGCGTTGCGGGTGAAGTCGCCAGAGCCACCAATACCGTTCATCAAGCGCGAACCAGCGACGTGAGTGGAGTTGACATTACCGTAGATGTCAGCCTCAATCATGCCGTTAGTGGCAATCAGACCCATACGGCGAGTCAGCCCCGGGTTATTGGAGAGATCCTGCGGACGCAGCACAATCTTGTCACGATAGTCAGCAGCATTCTCATTCATTCGAGCTGCATATTCCGGAGACAGCGAGAAAGCAGTACCGGAAGCCATGGTCAGCTTGCCAGCATCCATCAGGTTAATCATTCCATCCTGAATAACCTCAGTAAAGGAGGTCAGGTTCTCATACTTGGAGTCAAGCAGCCCCGCAAGCACAGCGTTTGGAATGTTGCCGACACCCGACTGCATCGGCAGCAGGTTCTCCGGCAGACGTCCGGCCTTGACCTCACAATCGAGGAAGTCGAGCAGGTAACCCGCAATGGCCTTAGAGTCATCATCCAGCGGCTTGAACGGCGAGTTACGATCCTCGGCGTTAGTCTCAACGACAGCAACAACCTTGTCGACATCAATCGGAACATACGGGGTGCCAATACGGTCACCCGGAGTCAGAATCGGAATCTCCTTGCGGTTCGGAGGCAGGCCGACACTGTAGATATCATGCATGCCCTCGAGGTCCTCAGATTGCCAGGAGTTGACCTCAATGATGATCTTCTCGGCGGCATTCAAATATGAAACACTATTACCAACCGAAGAGGAAAGAATCAGGGAGCCATCGGCCTTAATGCGAACGGCTTCAACGACGGCAACATTGACCGGACCAAAGAAGCCCTGCTCCGTCATCGGACCAGAGTGCGAAAGGTGAATATCACTGTAGTACGCGTCGCCCGCATTAATGAGGCTACGCATTGTCGGATCAGACTGGTATGGCATGCGCCACTCGACACCATTGGCCTTTGCCAACACGCCATCGAGCTCCGGAGCAGTAGAAGCACCGGTCAAGACCTTAATCTTGAACTCGTCACCCCGTTCGTGAGCGGCCTCCATACGCTCAGCGAGAGCCGGCGGAACAACCTTCGGATAACCGGCGCCGGTAAATCCGGCAAAGCCCACCATATCTCCGTGATTGATGAACTGTGCCGCCTCCTGCGCGGTCATCACCTTGGATTTGAGGCCGGCATGGGCAATACGATCTGACATGAACTCACCTTTCTGCATCCCCCAACGCGACTATCGGGGGTAGCACTTCGAACACCGAAGCACACCCCCAACCCTATCAACGAAGCGGTTAGCGCCCTTCATTCAGAAGCCCGAAAGCGCCCCCGTTTTAGGCACGCTCCACGCGCCACTAAAACCGACTACAACACCGTTTTATGCCCTACGTCACAGCTGGCCAATTATCAGTCATGCGACACATTTACAACCTCCCCCGCGCCTTAATTCACGCACACGTTATTGATAATCATTTTCAGTACGTTAGTCTTGTTGGGTGACTTCTACCGAATTTTCTGATATCAACACCCCAACCACTCCCGTCACCGTCCTGTCCGGATTCCTCGGCGCCGGCAAGACCACCCTCCTGAACAACCTCCTGGCAAACTCGCAGGGGCGCAAAATCGCGGTCATCGTCAACGACTTCTCGGAAGTCAACGTCGACGCCGCCCTGATCGAGCAGGGCACATATCTCGAGCGCGGCGAAGACCGTTTCATCGAAATGTCCAACGGCTGCATCTGCTGCACACTGCGAGATGACCTCGTTGAAAACGTCGGCAAGCTCGCGCGCAGCGGCAAATTCGAGCACATCGTCATCGAATCCACCGGCATCTCCGAACCCATGCCAGTCGCCGCTACCTTCGAGTGGGAATTCGACGACGGCCGTCGCCTCGCCGACATCGCCCCCATCGACACGATGGTCACGCTCGTCGACGCCTCCACATTCCTCGACAGCCTCCGCCAAGGGCGTGCACTGCCTGACGACGAACGCACGGTCGCCGACCTCCTTGTCGACCAGGTGGAATTCGCCGATCTCATCCTCATCACCAAATCCGACCTCGCAGGCGAAAAGCTCACCGGCGGTACCGAGGAAACCATCCGCGCAATGAACCCTCGTGCACGCATCGTCCGCGTGACTAACGGAGAAATCGCCACCTCCGCCATTCTCGACGCATCGCTTTACGACGAAGGCACGGCGGCCACTTTCCACGGATATGCAGAAGAACTTGCGAATCCCCACACGCCGGAGACCGAAGAATACGGTATTTCTTCGGTTGTTTTCCGAGGCAACCGCCCCTTCGACCGTGAACGACTAATCAAGGCCCTCCGCGGCACAAAGGGCCTCGTACGATCCAAGGGGCACTGCTGGATTTCCGACCGCCTCGAAGTCGCCCACGTGTGGAGTCAGGCGGGACCGAACCTGAAGATCACCCCTGCTGTCATGTGGGCACAGACCGATGTCCCACCATCCAATGAGGTCGTACTCATCGGTGTGAAATTTAACCCAGAGGCCACACTGCAAGCATTCGAGGATGCCATGCTGACCGACGAAGAAGTGCGGGAGTTGCTGTAGCAAAGCCCCTGGAAGAGCGCCGATAAACAACCAACTGAAGCGATTACTATGCCATGAATCACTTCCCAACCTGCGGGTGTGGCAACACGCTGTTAGCGCATGCTAGGTTAGGCGACAAAACTAAAGTCGAACAGTCAATCTAGGAGATGACATGTCTGATCGCATCGCACATGCCGGTTTGCGCGGCAAAGTAATGACCGCCGACGAGGCGGCACAGTTTATCAATCACGGTGATGCCCTCGGCATCTCTGGCTTCACCGGTGCTGGCTACCCGAAGGCTCTGCCGACTGCGCTGGCAAACCGCGGCAAGGAACTCCACGCCAAGGGTGAAGAATTCGCTGTCGACATCTACACCGGCGCTTCCACCGCCCCGGACTGTGACGGCGTGATGGCAGAAGCTGACATCATCCGCTACCGCATGCCGTACCAGGGAGATCCGGCACTGCGTAAGTCCATCAACTCCGGCAAGGCAAAGTACCAGGACATCCATCTCTCCCACTCCGCGCTGTACATCGAGCAGGGCTTCCTGCCGATTGACGCCGCAATTGTAGAGGTCACTCGTATTACGGAAGATGGACACCTCATTCCGTCGTCAAGCGTTGGCAACAACGTCGAGTGGATGGACAACGCTGACAAGATCATCATTGAGATCAACTCGTGGCAGTCCGAGGAACTCGAGGGCATGCACGACATCTACCGCATTCAGCACCTGCCTAACCGCACGCCGGTGCCGATCAATGCCCCGGGTGATCGCATTGGTACCCCTTACATCGACATCAACCTGGACAAGGTTGTCGCAGTTGTCGAGACCAACGCGCCGGACCGCAACTCCCCGTTCAAGCCGTTGGATGAGACCTCGAAGGCCATTGCTGGCCACTTCCTCGATTTCCTCGAGGGCGAAGTTCGCGCGGGTCGCCTGGCTTACGACCAGTACATCATGCAGTCGGGCGTCGGTAACGTGCCGAACGCTGTGATGGCGGGTCTGTTGGACTCCAAGTTCGAGAACATCAAGGCCTACACCGAGGTTATTCAGGACGGCATGATTGACCTGATTGACGCAGGTAAGATGACCGTCGCTTCGGCTACCTCGTTCTCCCTGTCTCCGGAAGCAGCCGAGCGCATGAACAACGAGGCTGCTCGCTACCGCAAGAACATCATCCTGCGCCCGCAGCAGATCTCCAACCACCCGGAGGTTGTCCGCCGTGTTGGTCTGATTGCCACCAACGGCATGATTGAGGCCGACATCTACGGCAACGTCAACTCCACCCACATCAACGGCAGCCGCATGATGAACGGCATCGGTGGATCCGGTGACTTCACCCGTAACGCCTTCGTTTCCTCGTTCATCTCGCCGTCGCTGGCGAAGGACGGTGCGATTTCGACTATCGTTCCGTTCGCTTCGCACATTGACCACACCGAGCACGACGCCATGGTCATCATCACCGAGCGCGGTTTCGCTGACCTGCGTGGCCTGGCACCGCGTGACCGCGTGGCTAAGATGATTTCCGTTGCACACCCGGAGTACCAGCCACTGCTGGAGGAGTACTACGAGCGCGCGCTGAAGACCGCTCCGGGTATGTCGACCCCGCACGATCTGCGCACTGCCTTCGACTTCCACGTCAACATGATTGAGAAGGGCTCGATGAAGGGCTAAGGCTTGTAAAACCTAGCAGGCAAACAAAAAAAACCCCTCCGGTTGGAGGGGATTTTTCATAGGCTAGGAAGTAGCTCTAAAACGCCTAGGCGCTCAAAACTAGTCCAATTCAAGCTGCAGAGCGTGGGAAGCGGAGATTTCCTCGGCAATCTTTTCGACGAGCTCCTCCGGAACCTCCTTGGAAACACGCAGCACCAGGATGGCAGTCTGATCTGCTTCCTGCGGAGACAGAGCAGCAGCCTCGATGTTGATACCGGACTCCCCCAGGGTGGTAGCTACGCGGCCCAGAGCACCCGGAACGTCCTTGTACAGCAGGAAGAGGTTACGGCCCTGAGCACGCATGTCGATGCCGCGCCCATTGATACGAACAATCTTCTCAACGCGGTTCAGGCCAGTGAGAGCACCAACGACGGTAGCGGTGGAGCCATCAGCGCCGATGACCTTGACCTCGAGGACGGAGCGGTGGGAGACGGACTCCGGCTCAGTCTCGACAGTGAAGGTCACACCCCGCTCTTCTGCAATACGCGGAGCGTTAACGAAAGTGACAGGCTCTTCCACCATGAGGGAGAACAGTCCACGGATTGCTGCCATCCCCAGAACGTTAACGTCCTCAGTGTGCAGCTCACCGCGAGCGGTGACCTCAACAGCGGCCGGAGCGCCCTCCAGCAGACCACCAGCAACCAGACCCAGCTCACGAGCCAGCTCGAGCCACAGGGCCACCTCTTCGCCAACAGCGCCACCGGAAACGTTGACGGCATCCGGAACGAACTCGCCAGCCAGTGCCAGCAGTACGGACTTAGCGACATCGGTACCGGCGCGGTCCTGAGCCTCAACGGTGGAGGCGCCCAGGTGCGGAGCACAAACAGTTTCCGGCAGGCCAAACAGCGGGGAATCCGTGCACGGCTCGGTCGCGTACACGTCGAAGCCAGCACCGCGGATGTTGCCAGCCTTAATCGCGTCGGCAAGCGCCTGCTCGTCGACGAGACCGCCGCGGGCAGCGTTGATGATGATCTGCCCCTTCTTGGCCTTGCCCAGGAGCTCAGCATCGAACATGCCAGCGGTTTCCTTGGTCTTTGGCAGGTGGATGGTCACGAAATCAGCGCGAGCCATCAGGTCTTCCAGCTCAACCAGCTCAACACCGAGCTGAGCAGCACGGGCCGGGTTCGCGTACGGATCGTACGCAATGATGTTGGTCTCAAAAGCAGCGAGACGCTGCGCAAACAGCTGGCCGATGTGACCGAAACCGACGATACCGACGGTCTTGCCGAAGATTTCGACGCCCTTGAAGGAAGAGCGCTTCCACTCCCCCTCACGCAGGGACGCGTCCGCAGCCGGCAGCTGGCGAGCGGTGGCCAGCAGCAGTGCGATTGCGTGCTCACATGCAGAGTGAATATTGGAGGTCGGAGCGTTGACAACCATGACGCCGCGCTTGGTAGCGGTATCGATGTCGACGTTATCCAGGCCAACGCCGGCGCGGCCGACAATCTTCAGATTCGGAGCAGCCTCGAGGACTTCCTGATCCACGGTGGTAGCAGAGCGGACGAGCAGTGCGTCAGCGTCACCAACCGCAGCCAGGAGCTCAGCGCGGTTCGGGCCATCTACCCAACGGACCTCAACAGAATCCCCCAATGCGTCCACTGTGGACTGTGCCAGCTTGTCGGCGATGAGGACAACGGGGCGAGCGTTCTGGCTCACAAGCATCTCCTGGTTTGTCTCGAAAAATTTATGCAGTATGTGCGGTGTCACTTAAGAAAACTACTAAAGCGTGCACGCGCATTACGTCTCATCATAAACTCTGGGGGTGAGGCACGGGGGGACTTACCTAAGCAAAACGGCGCTTACTACCCTTTGTTTAGGGAGTAAGCGCCGTTGCCCCCGACATTCAAGTCGGCAAAATCTTTCGCGTTATATTTTTATTTCTGCTGGTCTATAACCTACTGGTACGTAACCAACCAGGGACGCGGCTCAATGTTCATGGTCTCCTCAGGAGTAAACATCGGCTGGTCCTCGTCGATGAAGTTCTTCCACGCCTCGAAAATCTCCGGCTGCAAATCCTGCAGCATGACATTCCAGGTCTCAAACTTTTCCTGCGGGCTACCGTGGCCGTCGGCATGCAGAACGAATGCGAGCTCCGGATGCGACAGATCCAGCGTCTCGCGGTCGCGAATCATCTGTAGCTGGAACTGGTGCAGCATCAGCATCTTCTGCGGAAGGTTGTTCTTACGAGTCAGCTCAGCCAGCCAATCAGCAACGCGGTTTACTTCTTCAGCCTTAACGTGACCAACCTGGGTCGCCGGAACCTGCCCCGGTTCCATCTTCCACTCCGGATCCAGCGCCAGACCGACGTTTGGCATCTTCAGCAGTTCCTCGTAGAACTTGGCCTGGTCCAGGAAGTCTGCGCTACCTGGCTGCAAGTCGATGATGACGTAGCCGCCGGCCTTGGTCATGGCCTCGACGTACGGCTTCAGAGTCTCAACCGGAGCCGGCTCGGAGTAGTCACCACGCGGGCCCGGGTCAGCCTGTGCGACCGAAGCAATAATCTCGAAGGCCGGCAGTACCGGGTCATCGGCGAACTTCTCGTACTGCTTGACGTAGTCCTTCGCGCGGGCGACGGCATCCTCCGGATCATCCTCGCCCATCACACCCAACGGAGCGACACCTGGGTGACCATACGTTGCAATCAGATGACGACCGGGGAACAGCAGCGTGCCTCCACCCGGCAGCTCCTTGACCTTGTCATCCTTGGCCAGCTCGATGGACTGATCGAACTTGTCCTTATCGCCGAAAACCTTACCCAGAGCAATCAGGGACTCACCGTCACGAGCAGCCGAAATCGACTCAGAGGTAGCACGCGCGTCGCCCACCGGCAGCCAACTGACCTTCAGGCCAGCTGCTCGAGCAGTAGCAATGGAAGCCAGGCCGGTACCCGGTGCAGCCAATGCCAACTTGTCCTTAACCTCCTTCGGTGATCCCTTCGGCAGGGTGATGCTCTCCTGCCCCTTGTCATCCTGCCCATCGCTGGCGCGATCCTGAGCCTCCTGGTTGGCGCCCCCATCCTTCGTTGCGTCACCCTTGACGACAGTCGGCTTCTCCGGATCCATCTCAACGACAGCACGAGTCGGCTTCGACTCCGTCTCTTTGAGAACCTTGAATTCAGTACCGACAAGCTCCTTGAGGCCATCGGTCGTACCCGGATCTGCAATAACCTGACGCCCCTCTCCCCCGGTCAGGTCAACTGCCCCCACTGTAAGGACTGTCTTTGCGCCCAGGCGATCGATCTCTTTTTCCACATCGGCGATATCAGCGCCAGTATCGTGGCCACGAGCGTCCTTCTTCGGACTCTTGGCGGTACTGTCATCTTCCGCATCTTCGACAGAACCAGCCACCAGCATCGGCAGCCCAGCAGCAACCGCAATGCCTGCCGCCCGACGCTGCTCAGCTGCACCAGCCGAGGAAACGACAACTGCTTCCGAACTGTCGATCAGGCTTTCCGACGCTGCGATGTCGTCGCTAAGCACCGTCGACTCACCGTCCACCTTCTTCGTGGAAACAGCGCTGTCGGAATTACCACACGCGACCAGGGCGCTCGACCCCAGCGCCAGACTGGCCGTCAGAGCAACGGTTGCCGTCACGCGCCGCGCCATTGCGGATACTCGCACATTTACCTCCGTGAAATGATTCGTTTTCAACGATTAGACTATCGAACGTCTTTGCTGAGGGAGACCCTTCAACCCAGATTAGAACCCCGGATACGACTGGGGCTACACCCGTTTGGCCGTAGTTGCTTTTATCTCAGACGTTTATCCCACCCGTCTACCCCACACGTTTCAGTGAAAGAAAACGAGTAAGAGAGATACGAAAAGGGCCTCATCACGGCGGTGAAGCTCAGTGATGAAGCCCTACTTCGTGAACAAGCGAAGGATTCGCTTAAGCAACAAACTTAGGCGGTCTCAGCGCGAGCGTCGACCTTAACCCAGCTCATCAGGTCGCGCAGCTTGGAGCCGACCTCTTCAATCTGGTGGTTGTTGTAGGAAGCGCGCAGGTCCTCGAGCTCCTTGTTGCCGCCCTCGACGTTGGCAATCAGGCGCTTGGTGAAGGTGCCGTCCTGAATGTCAGACAGAATCTCGCGCATGTGCTGCTTGGTATCAGCGGTAATAACGCGTGGGCCAGACAGGTAGCCACCGAACTCAGCGGTGTCGGAGACCGAGTAGTTCATGTTGGCAATACCGCCCTCGAACATCAGGTCAACAATCAGCTTCAGCTCGTGCAGGCACTCGAAGTATGCCATCTCCGGCTCGTAACCAGCTTCAACCAGAACCTCGAAACCGACCTTGACCAGTTCCTCGGTGCCGCCACAGAGAACAGCCTGCTCACCGAAGAGGTCGGTCACAGTTTCTGCCTCGAAGGTGGTCGGGATAACGCCAGCGCGGGCGCCACCGATAGCTGCAGCGTAGGACAGAGCCAGGTCGCGGCCCTCGCCCTTCGGGTCCTGGTCAACGGCAATCAGGCACGGAACGCCCTTGCCATCGACGAACTGACGACGAACCAGGTGACCCGGGCCCTTCGGAGCAACCATACCGACGGTGATGTTGTCAGCCGGCTTGATGAGGTCGAAGTGGATGTTCAGACCGTGGCCGAAGAACAGCGCGTCGCCGTCCTTCAGATTCGGCTCGATGTCCTCGCTGTAAACCTTTGCCTGGGTGGTGTCCGGAACCAGCACCATAATGACGTCTGCCCATGCAGCGGCATCTGCGTTGGACTTAACCTCGAAGCCAGCTTCCTGGGCCTTCACAGCGGACTTGGAGCCTTCACGCAGACCGATAACAACCTCGACACCGGACTCGCGCAGGTTCTGAGCGTGAGCGTGGCCCTGGGAACCGTAGCCCAGGATGGCAACCTTACGTCCCTGGATGATGGACAGATCAGCATCGTCGTCGTACAGCAGTTCAATAGCCATTAAAATTAGCCTCTTTTCAAATCGGATTCGTTAAAAATTTTAGCGTTTAGTTGTTAGCGGGGCTGGAGCATCGGCTTCGGCCCGCGTGCCATTGCGACGGTACCGGACTGAATGAGCTCACGGATACCAAACGGCTCGAGGACCTCCAGCAGGGCTACAAGCTTCGAGCGCTCACCCGTCGCCTCAATGATGACAGACTCTTGAGAGACGTCCACCACGCGGGCACGGAAGAGATTGGCGGCATCGACGACCTGCGGACGGTTGGTGTTGTCGCAGGAAACCTTCACCATTAGCAGTCCGCGCGACACCAAGGTCTCTGGGGGTTGGCGGACCACCTTCAGCACGGGCACCAGCTTGTTGAGCTGCTTAGTGATCTGTTCGATCGGCAGCGTCTCCGTCTCAACCACGACAGTGATGCGGTTGACTCCCTCGGTCTCAGTTTCACCTGAGGTAATCGACTGGATGCTGAAACCTCGGCGGGTGAACATGCCCGCAATGCGGACCAGAATACCCGGCTCATCGAGGGTCAACACGGATAGAGTGTGCAGTTCAGCCATTTTGGGACTCACTTCCTGTTGCTTCGGATCCCGATTAGCGGGTCTTCATGGACGGGTGGTTAGCGTCGGGCTGCTTCGCGGCGTCCTCGGCGTTGTCCACAACGGTGCCGTGGATGTCAGCCGGGGTCTCGGCCGCTGAGTTTTCATCGTTGAACAGCGGGCGCAGACCACGGGCATATTCAACCTCATCATTGGATTTGCCAGCTGCCACCATCGGCCACACCTGAGCATCTTCACCGACAATGAAGTCAATAACCACCGGTCGGTCATTAATCTCGCGTGCCTTCTTAATCGCGGCCGCGACATCTTCCTTCTTGGTCACGCGAATCGCCACGCAGCCAAGCCCCTCGGAGAGCTGGACGAAGTCCGGCAGGTAGGAGTTGTCCTCCGGGCGCAGCTTGGTGTTGGAGTAGCGCTGATCGTAGAACAGCGTCTGCCACTGACGAACCATGCCCAGGTTTCCGTTGTTAATCAAGGCAACCTTGATGGGGAAACCTTCCATTGCACAGGTGGTCAACTCCTGATTGGTCATCTGGAAGCAACCGTCACCATCAATGGCCCAGACTTCCTTTTCTGGAGCAGCCGCCTTGGCACCCATCGCAGCCGGAATTGCGTAGCCCATCGTGCCGGCACCACCGGAGTTAAGCCAGGTGCGCGGGCGCTCGTACTGGACGAACTGCGCTGCCCACATCTGGTGCTGGCCGACGCCAGCGGCATAGATGGCCTCCGGGCCAACGATGTCGGACAAAGTCTGAATTACAAACTGCGGAGCGATTGCGCCATCAGTGGGCTCTTCCCACCCGAGGGGGAACTCGTCGCGGAGACCGTCGAGAAGCTTCAGCCAGTCGGCAATCAGCGGGCGGCTAAGACCGAGCTTGGTGTAGGACTCGCTAAGTGCGGCAAGGACCTCACGGGCATCACCGACGATGGGAACGTCAACTTCGCGGAGCTTGCCAATCTCTGCCGGGTCAATGTCTGCGTGGATAACCTTCGCGTTCGGCGCGAAGGAATTCAGATCACCGGTAACACGGTCGTCGAAACGCGCGCCGATAGTGATGAGCAGGTCGGACTTCTGTAGAGCAGCGACGGCGGAAACCTTGCCGTGCATGCCCGGCATACCCATATGTAGCGGATGCGAGTCCGGGAATGCGCCGCGAGCCATCAGCGTGGTCACAACCGGAACTCCAGTCTGCTCGGCGAGCTCGATCAGCTCCTTGGAAGCATCAGCCTTAATGACGCCACCACCGATGTAGAGCACCGGACGCTTGGCTGCAGCAATCATCTCAGCGGCCTCGTCAATCTGACGCTGGTGCGGAGTCGCCACAGGACGGTAGCCCGGCAGTTCAATCTCCGGCGGCCAGGTGAAGTCAATCATCGTATTCTGGAGGTCCTTCGGGACATCAACCAGAACCGGGCCTGGACGACCAGAAGAAGCCAGGTGGAATGCCTCAGCGAGCGCGCGCGGGATGTCCTCAGCTTCGGTGACCATGAAGTTGTGCTTAGTAATCGGCATGGTCACACCACGGATGTCAGCCTCCTGGAAAGCGTCAGTACCCAGCAGCGGGCGACCGACCTGACCGGTGATAGCGACAACCGGAACAGAGTCCATCTGAGCATCCGCGAGCGGGGTCACCAGGTTAGTAGCACCTGGGCCGGAGGTCGCGATACAGACACCGACCTTGCCGGAAACCTGCGCGTAACCAGTGGCAGCGTGGCCAGCTCCCTGCTCGTGGCGCACGAGAACGTGGCGGAGCTTTTCCGAGTCATAAATCGGATCGTAGAGCGGAAGCACTGCACCACCGGGAATGCCGAAGGCTACCTCAACACCAAGCTCTTCAAGGGATCGGACTATGGCTTGTGCACCAGAAATTCGCTCGGGGGCGCTGGTGCGCGCCTTAGCCGCGAATTGGGCGGGCGATGGGGTGTGCTGCTCGTGCGCGTTCACGATTTCGCTCCTGGGTCATGGTGGGCAACTACTCAACTCACATTCACGCGAAGAAGCTACGAATGTGGCGTTGGCTACAACCATAACGTCCACATAGTGAGAAGTCAATCCCGCCAATTGGACGCCCCGCCCGTTTAACACCCCGAGCACCCACCCGATTCCAACGGGAACCCCACCCCTACTTTGGGAATTACCCTACCCAGAAACTTCCCGACCACGACGCCGGGGACACCCAAACCTGCACACCCGAGCCCTACGCACCCGAGCCCCGCAAACCTCAATTCCACAGCTCGTCTGTATGCATGATTCTTTACCTTTAAACTCAGCGCACATTAAGGCGAACTACCTACAGTGGATGGCATGGAATTTTTGCAATACATGTTGTTACGGACATGGCAATGGGTGGCCAATAACGGCCTTGCCATCGCATGTCTGGCCATTCTGCTAATTCTTGTTCCCCGTATCCGACGTTTCGTTCTGGCAATTGCGGACGGAAACATCTCCTCTTCAGAGGAGCAGTCCAAGGGACGGCGCGCACTGATTGGCGCTGTGGTTTACATCGTCGAAGTCATTGCATACTTCGTCTTAATCATCGCGATTCTGTCGAAATTCGGAATCTCACTGACCGCCGCCGCTATCCCCGCGACGGTCGTTTCCGCCGCTGTTGGTTTTGGCGCACAGGGAGTCATCGCCGACTTCCTTGGCGGACTGTTCATCATTGCCGAGAAGCAGTACGGCATTGGCGACTGGGTTGAGTTCCACGCCCCTTCGGGGACCGTGCAGGGTGACGTGGTCAATATGACATTGCGCGCCACCACCATCCGAACCCTTAACGGCGAGGAAATCATCGTGCCGAACTCCGAGGCACGTATGTGTATCAACTACTCCTCACAGTGGTCCCGTGCTGTTGTTGAAGTTCCCGTACCGATGACCGCCGGTGGCTCCATTAAGGATTTGGAAGAGCGCACTGTCGCCGCCGCCAAGCGTGCAATCGCACTGGACTCCGTCAAGGATGCAGTTCTCTCCGAGATCAAGCTGCAGTCCTCCACGGAACTCAATCCGCCAACGGTTATGGGCCTGCCGTGGACCGTCACTATGCGCTTGATTGTCGACTGCAAACCGGGCGACCAATGGCTCATCGAGCGCGCCATCCGCGCCGCAGTCATCGACACTTGGTGGGATGACTACGGCGAGCGCGCCCAACAGACTCCGTTTGCCCCCGCCGAAGAAATCACCGGCCACGTCCGTGATGACACGATGATCGAACAGCTCAGACAGGCCGATGCCAAGCAGGAACAAAGACAACAGCTTGACGACGGCGACAGTGCTCCAACCGAAATTGTCGAAGCGGTAGCGAACACTACTGTCCAGCCGGATACCGCAGAAACCAAGCTGATGGAAACTCAGACCGTCGACAAGCAAGTCGGGAACGAGCGATCCGACCTGCCACATGCAGGTGCCAACCTCGATGATGCCCGACGCGAGCAGGAAGACAGCGGAAGCAACAATGTCATCCGCAAACTGGCTAGCCACCCTGACTGGAAGACACTCACGACGCGCCAGAAGGTTCGTCGAATCCTCTCCGCAGGTGGACGCGCTCGCGTTTCGACGATTGTGCTCTTGGTAACCTTACTGATTCTCTTCGTTTTGAACCTGATGACAGTCGAAACTGAGGACGGCCCATCTGGATGGTTGGCACCGAGCAGGTGGAGCGATCGGGTAACGACACAGGAAGAGGACCCGGAAGAGTCGTCAGCTCCGCAGTCATCGAACCAGCCGACTAGCACTACACAGAGTGTGCAGCCCACCGAGACTTCGCAGCAGACTCAGACGCCACAGAATCAGCCGTCCGAGACTTCACAGCAGCCTCAGAGCACGCAGAACCGCGCACCTTCGACCGCCACCTCCACCGAGCCGGACTCTGATCAGAGCAACACCGACAACGAGAGCTCTGGCGGATCACAGTCGACAGACTCCACTAACAACGCGGAACCGAACTCCGCTGATACGCAATAACGCGCAACCGCCCACCGTGCATTGGCGAATCCGAACTACCCGCTACAATCAAAGGCCATGACTGACTCGACTCCACAGCCAAAAATTGCGACGCAGCGATTTCGCCCACAGAAGACGCATCTGTTCATCGTTGCGTTCATGCTCGTGCTGTGTGTAATTGCCACCGGTTTTGCCCCGTGGCTGGCCGTTACCTTCCTGGCACCGTTGATTTATACGCTTTGGATTTTCCGAGTACGCACCACTGTGGGACCACGCGGTATCACCGCGGTGTACCTATTGGCCAAGCGCCGCTCGGTGCCCTGGAGCGAATTTGCGGGCATCTTCTTCAACAAGGGCGGTCGCGCCTTTGCAGTGACCAAGTCCGATGAGCGCATCGCCCTGCCGGCCATCTCTTTTAATTCGCTACCGGAGTTGAAGGAAGCCACCGGCGGTCTGATTCCAGATCCGATTGCTTCGGCTCGCATGGCGGAAAATGACAAGGTCGAGGTTTTCGACCGCGATGGCTACTCGGTAATGAAGAAGGTCAGTGAGGTTGAGGCCGATGCCAAGGCTAAAAGCGCTAAAGCCAAAGGTGCCAAGCCTAAAAGTGACACCACTGCCGAGTAACATATAAGCAGTCCACAAAGCCCCTAAATCTCATTATGCGGACACTAGTGACCACGAAATGAGACATTAGGGGCTTTTTGTGATTAATATGGATAATTAATTACCTTGCACCCTATCTAGGAAGGGCAGCCCCCATGATTCCCCTTCGCTCTAAAGTCACCACTGCCGGCCGTAACGCTGCAGGTGCGCGTTCCCTATGGCGCGCAACTGGCATGACCGATAGCGACTTCGGCAAGCCGATTATCGCAATTGCAAACTCTTACACTCAGTTCGTTCCGGGGCACGTGCACCTGAAGGACGTTGGCGACATCGTCGCAGAAGCTGTGACCGCAGCAGGCGGTGTCCCCCGTGAGTTCAACACCATTGCTGTCGATGACGGAATTGCGATGGGGCACGACGGCATGCTCTACTCGCTGCCGTCCCGTGAGATTATTGCTGACTCTGTGGAGTACATGGTCAACGCTCACACCGCTGACGCATTGGTCTGTATTTCCAACTGTGACAAGATCACGCCGGGCATGCTCAATGCGGCTCTGCGTCTGAATATCCCGGTGGTCTTCGTTTCCGGCGGGCCGATGGAATCTGGATCTTCGGTTGTTATCGATGGCGTCGTCAAGCCCGGCTCTGACCTCATCTCAGCTATTTCTGCATCCGCAAACGACAAGGTCGATGACAAAAACCTACTCGACATCGAGCGCTCGGCGTGCCCAACCTGCGGATCGTGCTCGGGTATGTTCACCGCAAACTCGATGAACTGCCTGACCGAGGCCCTCGGGCTGTCCCTGCCGGGCAACGGTTCTACCTTGGCGACTCAGCAGGCCCGTCGCGATTTGTTCACCCGCGCCGGTGAACTGATTGTGGACCTGGCGAAGAGCTACTACCACGATGGTGACGAGTCCGTGCTGCCGCGCAACATCGCCAACCGCGATGCCTTTGTCAACGCAATGACGCTCGACGTGGCCATGGGCGGTTCCACCAACACCGTGCTGCACATTCTCGCTGCCGCACAGGAGGGCGAGATCGACTTCGATCTCTCTGACATCGACGCCATTTCCCGCCGCGTGCCTTGTCTGTCCAAGGTGGCACCGAACTCGGACTACTACATGGAGGACGTCCACCGCGCCGGCGGTATCCCAGCCATCCTCGGCGAACTGCGCCGCGCGGGCCTGCTGCAAATGAATGTCCGCTCCGTTCACTCCCCATCTCTGGAGGAACACCTGGACAACTGGGATATCCGCGGCGGCAAGGCCACTGACGAAGCGATTGAACTGTTCCACGCAGCCCCTGGCGGTGTCCGCACCACCGAGCCATTCTCCACGTCCAACCGCTGGGAGAGCCTGGATACGGACTCCGTAAATGGCTGCATCCGCGACTTCGACCACGCCTACACGAAGGAAGGCGGTCTGTGTGTCCTGCGCGGCAACATCGCCGAAGACGGTGCTGTCCTGAAGACCGCGGGTATCGGCGAGGATCAGTTCCACTTCGAAGGCACCGCTCGTGTCGTAGAGAGCCAGGAAGAGGCTGTCTCGGTCATCTTGAACCGCACCTTGCAGCCGGGCGAAGTTCTCTTTGTCATCTACGAGGGTCCTTCCGGCGGCCCGGGCATGCAGGAGATGCTGCACCCGACCGCATTCATCAAGGGCGCTGGCCTGGGTAAGGTCTGTGCACTGGTCACCGATGGTCGCTTCTCCGGCGGTTCCTCCGGACTGTCTATCGGCCACGTTTCCCCGGAGGCCGCTGCCGGCGGTGCAATCGGTCTCGTCCGCAACGGCGACCCGGTGTACATCGATGTCGCTGAACGACGCCTCGAAATTCAGGTGTCCGACGAGGAGCTGGCCGCTCGCCGCGATGAGGAGCTCAAGCGCGACAAGCCGTTTACTCCGCACAAGCCGCGTCCGCGCAAGGTGTCCAAGGCGCTGCGCGCATACGCCAAGATGGCGTCCAGTGCGGATAAGGGCGCGGTCCGCATTGTCGACTAGCTAGATCAAATCCGCTTAAAGGCCTGTGCTTACCGCACGGGCCTTTGGCGTTTCTAGGGTAGCTTTGCGCCCAGTCTTCCGCGTGGGCTTCACCAAATCCCGGTACTCGACGTCAGCAATCCCCTCAGCGACGTCCTCGGTATGTGCATATTTGCCGCCCTCGGTAATGGCCGCCATTACATATCCGGGGCCAAAAACAACGGAAGAGTGCCACGAACGCCGGTTGGACCAGCCCATCTTCGCGCCTTCAGAACCGGGCAGGCCGGCAAGACCAAAATTCTGTCGATAGCCATCGGCAGCAATCGGCGACCAGTGTCGCATCGCCTCAAGCACCTCAGAATTAGGATGCTTCAGACGAAGCTGGGAAATAAAAGACACCACATCTTCCGCGGTGGTCCTCGATACTCCCCACTTTTCTCCGCCGGAGGTGTTGAACAGGCCGTACTCGGTCGCAATGGAATCGACCGATTCCGGGTACTTCCGGTAGAAGTCGGCTGCCAAATCGTCGTCGGAACGCGAAATCATCTTTTCGACGCGCTCGGCATCGTCGGCAGTGCCGTGCTCGAGCACATACTGACCGATATACAACTTAATCAGGGATAGCGCCGGCAGCGGGCGTTGCGATGCCTGGCTGCTGTACCCCACGCCCACCGGTTCGTAGCTCACCGCCATTTGCGTGCGTGGGTCAGTCTCAATCAACCCTTCGGCGTTGAGGTCCATGCGTGGCAGACTCACCTGATGTGTCGGCCAGACGCTTGCCGACGAGACGGAGGCTGCAACCTCACTGTGCTCGTCGGCAGCAGCTGTCGACGGTGAGTGGATCGACGTTGCCGCGCCTATCGACGACATGAAAAAGACCACCGCGAGGGTGGTCTTTAGTGCGTGTCTCGACTTTGGCATAGGGGGCATTGTACCCCGGCCCTAACCGAGAACCTAGTTTAGGCCGCTCGACTGTTTGTGTAGCTGCGAGCTGCCTTAGCCGATAAACGGCAGCGTGCCGGTCGTCAGCCACCACAGGCCAATTGCTGCAGCGATGGACAGAATTCCGAAGATCCAAGACGATGCCAGTGGGCGACGAGCCCAGCCGCGTCCGAAGTCGATGCCGATGCGGCCCGGGCCGGTGAACTGCAAGCCAAGTGCCATGGCGGTCATCAACAGTTGTAGCTGAAGGCTGCTGGAATCCTGGCCGACGATATTCACGCCATTGGCAGAGGTAGCCACATCAAACATGCTGAGGTAGGCGGACAATGCCAGCGCCAATGCTGCGGCCAGCGGTGTCGCAAGCCCTAAGATGAGCAGGGCACCCGCGATAAGCTGAACCGTTGGGATGGCAGTGGCCATCACAGGGCCGAGGGCGAAGTTGTTCTGGCTAAACTGTGTCTCCAGCGCAGTGGTGCCGCCGGAGTTGCCCCAGCCGAGCAGCGTTGTCAGGCCATGGACCAACAGCAGCGCACCCAATCCAAGACGTAGCAGCAGAAGGCCGAAATCGGTGGTGCCGCGACGGTGCTCCGGTTCGTTGTCGTCGTAAAAGTCCGTGTCTTCATCGTCGTCAGCAGCGGCGGTAGTCGTAGCAGCAGTTGCCCCGGCGGCCCCTACGCCTGCTCCTGCAACACCAGCGGCACCAGCTGCACCAGCGGTATCGCGAGAGGCAGCCGGTTCAGCGAAATCCGATTCATCGAAATACTGAGTCTCAGCTGCGGAATTGCGTGCAGAGCCATAGGTTGACTCCGCCTCATCGTCGAATGCTGACTGTGCTTCCGACTTATTTGCGGCAGTTCCCGCTGTGGACGCTGCTGCTGCTTCAGAAGCCGAGAAGGCTTGCGTCGGCTGGCTGAAATCCTCATCTGAATCAACGCGCTCGCTACGGGCCGGCTGCTCAAAGATTTCGGTCGCCTCCGACTCCGGGGCTATCTCCGACTCTTTATCGGCCGCGGGTGCCAATTCAGTTTCGGCCTGTTCATCCCGCGGCGAAGGCTTACCGGCAGGGCTAATCACCTGAGGTGCCGTGCGGCCTGCAGCGGCGTAGGCGTCGTAGCGCTTCTTCGGGGCTTCCTGAGCTTCAGGCTCCGGTTCCGAGCTCGGCTCGGTCACTGTTTCTGTTTCAGACTCGGTTTCCGCCTCGGCTTCAGCACCGCTATCGGTCTCGGCTTCCGGCGGCAGGTTTTCTTGGTCTACCTCCGCCTCCGGCTCCTCATCTACGCGCTTTTCCGGCACACCCGGAAAAATCTGCGTTGCGGTGTTGTCGCTGTCGTCACGGTTTGTTTCTTCGTTCATTGGCTCAGCGAGCTTGCGGTAGGTCGGGACGTCGAGATCGTCATCGAATCCGTCCTCCACATTCTCGAGGGCGCGGTCGTTCGGGTACTTCTCTGAGTCGCTCACATCGTCCACATTAAAACTACTGCCTCACTTTTGGTCGCAGGCGTGGCCGTGAAACGAGACTGTATTGTGTATGCCTATGGGATTCCACCTCGTCCACACCAGCAGTGCACAGGCTCGCGCTCGCGGGCGGCATCGTCGTGCTGCACTCGCTGCTGGTGTTGTCGGGATGGTCTCTCTTTCCGGCTGCATGAGTGCCTCGAGCGCGCTTGAGTTGCCGTTTACTGAAGACAAGTCAGAACCGACAGGCATTGCCATGCCGAAGTTTTCCTCCCCTGATTTGCCCTCTACCCCGGTCCCGACCACGGAAAGCAAAGCCAAAGACAAAGGTCCCTGCGACCTCGACGATGTCACTCTCGCGGCCTGCCTACCGCTTACCACCGCGCTAGCCTCAACCGGCCCTGGGGAGGCTCTCGTCGCCACCGACGACGGTGCACTCACCGTTGTCGCACCGGGTAAGACACCGCGTGAGGTCGCACGACTCGGCGCCCCTGCAAAACAATTGCTGCCCAGTCCCTCGGTTGAAGAGGACCGTCAGGTCTTTGTTTTGCGTAACGACGACACCATTGCGCGCGTCACCCTCGTGGAGGGCGGCACCGCTGATGTGCGCGAACTTCCGGACCTCAGCGAGCCCGGCATTCTCGGAATCTATTTTGACCGAACTTCGGACACCCTGTCCCCGCGCAAATTGCTCGTGGGAGATCCAGGCATTGAGTTTCAGCAGTTCTGCCATGGTCCGGACGGAATGCCGCCGTTGGCAACCGCCATTCTCGACGGCACCCCACAGCTGGTTCAGCTCACCGGCCCTGTGATTACCCCCCTCGGCGGTGTGGACCTGAACGATTCCATCGGTGGATGCGCAGTGATGGGTGACCGCGTGGTCATTGCCATCCCAGACGCGCAGAAGGTCATCTCCATGCCGGTGGGTCCGAAGTCAAGTGGGCCCGACGCGGCGTGGGAGGTCAAGGGTTCCCCTGAGGTGCTTGTCGACGGCGACTTCGGCCACATCTCGCATGTAGCGGCTGTCGCAGCGAATCAGGGTATTGAAGTTTGGGGTGCCACGACAAACAAAACCGCCGGGGCCCAACCGTCGGAGTCTGACGAGCGCGTCGTCAGACTGCCGAGCGATGGTGCCGCCGGCGGTTCCCCGGATTAGCTTTCAGGGAGGCTAGCTCAGCTTCTTCGCAATCAGCTGGTTGACCTGAGCCGGGTCTGCCTTGCCGCGGGTGGCCTTCATGACCTGCCCCACGATGGCACCGACGACCTTCTTGTTGCCAGCTCGGTACTTCTCGACGATATCCGGGTTAGCAGCCAGTGCATCGTCGACGGCCTTCTCAATAGCACCGTCGTCGCGAACGACCTCCAGGCCACGGGCAGCAACGACCTCATCAACATCGCCCTCGCCTGCGAGTACGCCGTCGACGGCCTTACGGGCCAGCTTGTTGGTCAGCTTGCCCTCTTCAATCAGTGCAATCACACGTGCAACCTGTGCCGGGGTAATCGCGAGCTCAGCCAGCTCCACGCCTGCCTCGTTGGCCTTCTGCGCCAGGTAAGCGACCCACCAGGAACGAGCCTCAGCCGGGCCGGCACCAGCCTCAACGGTGTCGACAATCAGGTCGAGAGCGCCGGCGTTAACCAGGTCGCGCATTTCCTCGTCCTTCAGACCCCACTCTTCCTGAATACGGGCACGACGCACCCACGGCAGCTCCGGCAGAGTTGCGCGGATTTCCTCCACCCACTCACGCGGCGCAATCACAGGTGGCAGATCCGGGTCGTTGAAGTAGCGGTAGTCCGACTGCGATTCCTTCGGGCGGCCCTTGGAGGTCGTGCCGTCGGTCTCCTGGTAGTGGCGGGTTTCCTGAACGATCTCCTCGCCATTGGTAATCGCAGCAGCCTGGCGCTGCATCTCGTAGCGAACAGCCTGTTCAACCGACTTCAGGGAGTTGATGTTCTTAGTCTCGGTACGAGTACCGAACTCCTCCTGGCCGATTGGGCGCAGGGAAACGTTGGAGTCCACACGCATCGAGCCCTGGTCCATGCGGGCATCGGAGACACCGAGGGACTTCACCAGGTCACGCAGCGCAGAAACGTACGCACGAGCAACCTCTGGGGCACGCTCCCCTGCACCGAGAATTGGCTTAGTAACGATCTCAATCAGCGGAATACCTGCGCGGTTGCAGTCCACCAGCGAACGCGTGGCGCCGTGAATACGACCATCGGCACCGCCCAAGTGCGTCAGCTTGCCGGTGTCTTCTTCCATGTGAGCGCGCTCGATTTCGACACGGAACTCCGTGCCGTCGTCAAGCTGAACGTCAAGATATCCGTCGTAGGCGATTGGTTCGTCGTACTGCGAAATCTGGTAGTTCTTCGGCTGGTCCGGGTAGAAGTAGTTCTTGCGCGCGAAGCGGGAGGACTCAGCAATCTCGCAGTTCAGCGCCAGGCCAATCTTGATGGCCCACTCAACGCCCTGACGGTTAACCACAGGCAGCGCGCCAGGTAGGCCGAGGCTGCAGGGATCGACGTTGCTATTCGGCTCGGCACCAAAGTGCGCCGAGGAGGAGGAGAACATCTTGGTATTCGTCGAGAGCTCGACGTGAACCTCCATGCCCATTACCGGGTCAAAACGTTCGAGGACCTCATCAAAGTCCATCAAGTCATCAGCGTATGCAGCGGTCATGTTTGTAGAGTCTACTAGCGATGGCCCCGCACGCGTGCCCTAGGGTATAAGTCGTGCCCGGAGTTAACGAACACCCCCCGATTCCACCGACGTCAGCACGCGATACGCCAACGTTCCGCGACGCCGCTGACCGCCACCGCGCAGGCGCTACTTTCGACAACGACCTGCAGGAAAGCGCCGACGGAGCCACGGGCTACCACCGCGTGCGCCCCGGATATCCTCCAACCGTCATCGAAGCGCTTACCCGCCTTGCACCGCACCCACAGGTAGTCGCCGATATCGGCGCCGGCACTGGAAAGCTCACCGCCTCGCTTGCCGACGTCTACCGCGATGCCACCCTGCTGGCACTCGATCCCTCCACCGCGATGCGGCAAGCACTGATGCACAATGTGCCAGCGGCGGAATGCCTGGAAGGCACTGCGGAGCGCACGGGACTGGAGCCCAACAGCGTCGATGTAGCAACATGTGCACAGACATGGCACTGGGTGGACCCGACAGCTGCAAGTAAAGAACTCACTCGGGTGCTACGCGCGGATGGCGTGGCTATGTTGGTGTGGAACACCTTGGATGTTTCCGTACCGTGGGTGCATCGGCTCAGCCGCATAATGCACGCCGGCGACGTGTTGCGTCCCGGCTTCTACCCCGAGGTTGACCCGGAGCTGGAGCTAGTCGATGAGGTGCGTCTGATCTGGGAGCAGACACTGACCATCGAGGACATCGTGCTGCTGGCACGAACCCGTTCCTATTGGCTTCGTTCCAAGCCCGCCACTCGCGCCAAGGTGGAGGCGAACTTGCATTGGTATCTCCACGAACACTTGGGGCACACATACGAAGAAGGCATCGCCCTTCCCTACCGGTGCGATGCCTTCTATTTTCGAGCTGCCTAGTCGCGCTAGTTACTTTTCTTTCTTCGGCTTAGGGCGAGCCACGCGCTTGAATGCATTCTTAGTCTGTCCGGCAAGCTTCTTCGGCGCAGTGGCTGTGGCCTCGCCTGGGAAGGAGTCCCTCGCGGTCTCGCGAGGATTGTCATCATCGGAGGCTTCCTCGATTTCGGAAAGTTTCTCCAGGCGCTCATTATCCTTTTCTACGATGCGCTCGGCGTCATCCTCGGTGAATTCAACATTATCGTCGCTGACCAGTTCCTCGACGATGTCGTCGCGGACGCTCTCCTGAAGATCGACGTTGGAAATGTTGGAGTTGGCCAAAGCGCGGTCGAGCTTCTTCTGATCGGCGGTGGTGAACTTCTTGTTCGGATGCATCTTCCGGCGTGCGAGCTTCCGGATACGACCGCGGCGCTTCGACTCCTCCATCAGCTTGTTGCGTCCTGCCAGGTACGCACCGCACAGAATCACGATTAGGGCGATACCGACATAGCCTAGTGCCGGGTAAATGGAGCCAACCAGAGCCTTGAACCCAAAGAAACTCAATCCAAAACCAATCAGCACGGTCACGATGAATACCAGGCGGAAACGATGCGGGGTATTGCGTGTTAAGCGGCGGCCCAGCGCGTAGAACATGCCAATGGCCGTGTTGAAAATCATGGCGTAGATGATGATTGCCATCACGGTACCCAGGACCGGGTGGATGTCATTGACGATTGCCAGGGTCGGCATATCTTCGTGGCCAACATCCTTGACCTTGAAGAAGAGGGCAAAGGTCACCAGCGTCAGCAGACCTGCATAGATGCTCCCGCCCATGAGACCACCGATGCCAGCTTCACGCGGGTTCAGGTAGCTACCGCCGATGACAATCGACATCGATACGGCCACCATCACACAGAAACCGACATAGTTCAGGGCAGAAATAGACCAGTGTGGCAGCGAGGTCGACAGTTCAGTGGTGTACTGCGCGGCCTCCGACATCGACGTGTCGGTGGTGAACAAAGTGTAGATACCGGCTCCAAGCAGGAACACGATAATGAATGGAGTGATCATGCCAATCACGCGGCTGACCTTGTCGGCATCCAGCATGCCTACACCCAAAGTCAGGGCAACCATGATGACGGCGCCGATCCACACCTCAAGTCCGAACTGCTGGTTCAAGTTCGCACCGGCACCGGCGAACATGACGAAGCCGGTACAGAACAGCGTGATCATCACGGCAATATCCAAAATCTTCGAAACCCAACTGCGGGTGATTACGTCGAAGACCTCGGAGTGCTCATCAGCCTGCAAGTAGCTGGCAATTGACAGCACTGCCAGGCCACTGGCAATCATCACGACGGAGGCAAGTACCACGCCCCACAAGCCGTTAGTGCCAAATGCCACGAAGTACTGCATCATTTCCTGGCCGGATGCGAATCCGGCACCGACAGTTAGGCCGACAAAGGCCATCGCGATTGTTGTGGCTCTTTTCCACATAACGAGAAAATCCTAAATATAAGTCTATTTTTCAAAAACCGGAACCTTACAAAGCATACTGCCCGAGCTGGTGATTGATACACCAGTTCGGGCAGTATGCCTATTTTGTTACGAAGATGTGCCTAAATGTTTAGCAACGCGTGCTTAACCGACGCGTTTAACCAAACAGCGCAGCAGCTGCGCGGTAACGGCCATCCGGCACAACCTTCAACTCAGCAACCGCATCGTCGATGTCGATACGCTCGATGTTCTCACCGTGCAGAGCGACGATCTTGCCGAAGTCCCCCTCGTGTACTGCTCGGGTGGCGTGGACACCGTAGCGGGTAGCAAGCACGCGGTCGTACGCAGTCGGCGTACCGCCACGCTGAATGTGACCCAGCACCGTGGTGCGAACGTCGTACCCGGTGCGCTTCTTAATCTCCGCACCAATAACCTGACCAATGCCGTTGAAGGTTTGGTGGCCGAACTGGTCGACACCGCCCTCTTCGTACTCCATGGTGCCCGGCTTCGGGGTGGCGCCCTCAGCGACGACGATAATGCCGTACTTCTCACCCATCTGGAAACGGCGCTCCATCGACTTCACAATCTCGTTGATGTCGAATGGCTTTTCCGGAATGACAATGTGGTGAGCACCGCCGGCCATACCCGCATGCAAAGCGATCCAGCCCACGTGTCGACCCATGACCTCAACAATCATGACGCGCTGGTGGGATTCCGCAGTGGTGTGCAGACGGTCAACCGCGTCGGTGGCAACAGCCACAGCCGTGTCGAAACCGAAGGTGTAGTCCGTACCGTTGACGTCATTATCAATAGTCTTCGGAACACCGACGACCGGCACCCCATTGTCCGAAAGCCACTTGCCGGCCTTCAGCGTACCTTCGCCACCGATTGGGATCAGGGCATCGATGCCCGCATCAGAGAGATTTTCCTTGATGCGGTCGAGGTTAGACATGAGAATGTCCGGATGCACGCGGCCGGTGCCCAGCATCGTGCCGCCACGCAGCAGCATACGGTCAATCCGCTCATCGTCGTAAAGCTGGACCCTACGGTCTTCCATAAGACCAATCCAACCGTCCTCAAAACCGACGACGGTTGAGCCGTACTCGCTCGAGCTGGTACGGACAATTGCACGGATAACGGCATTCAGACCGGGACAATCTCCACCGGAGGTAAGGGTCGCAATTCGCATGATGCCCACCTTAGTCGCGTTAGTCAGTTCGTGCTTGACGGCCTTGGTCGAAACTACTTCCGCAGGTACTCCTGCCCTGGTAGCTCGGACGGTAGCGCCATCTTCGTCGTCACCTCCGACGCCGGCAGAAGACCATATTCCTCGAGCGCCTTGCGCACGTACTCTGCGGCATCGACGTTCAGCGGAGACTCCGTCCACAATGCAATCGGCAGGTTAATAAAGCGGTTCTCCTTGACCGCCTCGAGATCCTTCGTTGCCGGATTCGTGCGCAAAACCTTGATTTTCTCTTCGAAGGTCTGACCTGGGTAGTCCACAAGCGCGATGAAGTCAGGATTCATCTCCGCGACATGCTCCCAGGAGGTCGTAGTCCAAGTGTCCTTAATCGACTCGGTCGCATTGATTGCACCGGCCTTTTCCAAGATGCCCTGCGGTGCGCCAAAGGAACCCGAGGTAAATGGTGCTTCGCCGACAGAATCAAAGAGGAAGCCCACTGGCTTCTTATCTCCCTTTGGCGCGGCATCCAGGGCTTGCAGTCGGTTATCAATATCTGCAATAACCTTGTCGCCCTCACCGTCGTGTCCGGTCAAGGTAGCGATATTCTTCAAATCAATTTTGACAGCTTCCCACGGATCCACCAGACCACGAGTATGCCCCGGGTCGCCACTGCCTTCCTTGCCCGCCGAGGCTGCGTCACCAGTACGGCAAGATTCCGTCAGGGTGTAGGCACCGATACCGTGCTCGGAAAGCGATTCCGGGGTAATGCCCTTGTCTTCACTAAAGCCATAGCCCCAGCCCGCCAGCATCACATCCGGTTCGGCCGCAATGACCTGCTCCAGATTCGGGTATTCCTTCGCGACCTCCGGCTTCTGCGCAATTGCATCGCCATAAGCTGCGGTCAACACCGGCAGATGCGAGGCCATAGAGCTCACCGCTGTGATCTCATCCGCAGCACCGACAGCCAGCGCCAGCGAAGCAATATTACCGTCATTAATCAGCAGCTTTTTAGCTACACCCGGGTAGCTGACTTCTTCACCGCAGTTGGTGAGGGTAAGGCCTGACGACGAGGCCTGCGTTCCCTCATCAGAGCCACAGGCGGCGGCTCCGAATGCCAGAGCAGCCACAGCGATACCAGCTGCTGAGGCACGAAGGGGACGTCGGAAAGCATGTGCGTTATTCAAGGGAGTACTCCTAGTTGATGGTGGCAGCATCCAGCTCGCTATCGATTGCGAGGTGGCGGCGGCCAGCGGGGGAATTGAGCTGACAGGATTCAACCTGAAAGATTTGGGCGACAAAGTCGCGGGTAAGCACTGCTGCGGGAATGCCGTCGGCCGCGATACCGCCGTCCGCGACCACGATGACGCGGTCGAAGTGGTTCATCACCAGGTCCAAGTCGTGGATCGCGGCAATGACACACGCTCCGCTGGAGCGGGCCAGACGGAGGACGGATTGTTGATGGCGCACGTCGAGGTGGTTAGTGGGCTCGTCGAGAAGCATGATTGGCGAGTCCTGGGCGATGGCACGCGCCAGACACACGCGACGACGTTGCCCACCCGAGAGTTGCCCACACAGGCGTTGCGCGACCGTTTCCAGACCTACGAGCTCCAGCGCACGGTCGACGTGGGAATTGTCCTCGGCAGTGTTGCCACCAAAAAGGCGCTGGTAGGGCAAGCGCCCCAGGGAGACAAAGTCGCGCACGCGCATTTCGGCGGGTGGAACCTCGTTTTGCGCGACGAAAGCCAAATCGCGGGCGCGGTGCTTCGAGCTGATTGAGCTCATCGATTTGCCGTTAATCTCAACCTCGCCCGTGGCCGGTTTCGTGATTCCACCGAGCGCACGCAGCAACGTGGATTTACCCGCGCCGTTAACACCAATGATGGCGGTCATGGGTTGCACCGAAGTTGAGGTTGACTCCGCTGACGATGGTGCGTCCGGCGATGTCACAGCGCACATCTTTAGCGGTGAGTACAGATTTTTGTGGGGCGCTCATTTACTCGGCACCTCCGTAGCTGTAGTGCGAGCGGCTCATGAGGTAGAGGAAAAGTGGTGCGCCAACCAATCCCGTGACTACTCCCAGCGGCATTTCCTGGCTTCCGCCCACTACGCGCGCGATGATGTCCACCCAGATGAGAAACAGTCCACCCATGAGGGCAGCAACTGGTAGGACAACGCGGTGCGCGGCCCCTACCAAGATGCGGGTCAAGTGTGGAATCACCAGACCGACAAACCCGATGCCGCCAGAGACCGCAACGAGCGTGCCAACGAGGACAGCCTGGAGCACAAATACCTGTGTGCGTAGCCGAGAAACATCAATACCTACGGCCGCGGCGGTGCTCTCACCAGTTGCCAGCGCGTCCAGATGACGGGCTTTGACCAGAAAAAACAACAGTACTGCGATGAGGACAATGAGCGGGAACAGCGTCTTCAGCCATGTCGCACCGGCAACAGAGCCCAGCATCCAAAACATCACGGACTGCGCGGCCCTCGGGTCTGGCCCAGCGAAGACCATGAAGCTACTCAGCGCGGAAAACACAGCGGAGAGCACAACGCCGGAGAGCACCAAACGCAGCGGAGTCAGCCCACCGCCTGCAGTGGCGAAAGCACCGACCGCGAGGGTGGCCATGACTGCACCGAGGAGTGCGCCGAATGTCAGCGGCGCGATGG
Source organism: Corynebacterium sp. HMSC074C03 (assembly GCF_001838285.1). Taxonomy (NCBI): domain Bacteria; kingdom Bacillati; phylum Actinomycetota; class Actinomycetes; order Mycobacteriales; family Corynebacteriaceae; genus Corynebacterium; species Corynebacterium sp. HMSC074C03. The sequence continues at coordinate 42,546 of NZ_KV836238.1, forward strand.
GGCTACCGGAGAAAGCACCAAAGATAATCACCGCGGTCGCACCAGCGCCGGCGCCGGCAGAAATACCTAGCAGATACGGGTCTGCCAACGGGTTACGGACCAATGTCTGCATAGCCACACCGGAGACAGCTAGCCCCGCCCCCACAATCGCTGCGAGAATTCCCCGGGGAGCGCGGAGGTTCCAGATAATGGTGTCCGAACTGGCGGGCACAGATTCATCGAGCTCAGTGCCGAAGATGTGATGCGAGATGACCTGTGTCGTGGTGGACCAGGTGATATCCGCCGAGCCGAAGACCACCGCAGCGACCAGACTGACGGCAATGGCTATGACAATGACCAGCCCATAAATCCAAGGCATAAACCGCGGTGGGTTTTTAATTCTGACTCCCTCCATGTTTGCGTTCCTGCGCATGTATGAAACTTCCCGTGACGCGACAACAACCGCCGCTCTCCCACTTCAGTGAGAAAACGACGGTTGCAGAAAACCGACTAACGCTTATTGAGCGCTTTTATGCAATCGAGCCGCGAACCTTTTCGTAGGCAGCGCCGACCTTGTACAGACGATCGTCACCGTGGCGCGGAGCCATAATCTGCAGGCCTACCGGCAGACCCGTGTCTTCAGCCAGGCCCGACGGCACGGACATGCCACACATGCCGGCCAGGTTGAGCGGCAGAGTACACAGGTCGAACATGTACATGCTCAGCGGGTCGTCAACCTTCTCGCCCAACTTAAACGCAGTGGTCGGAGTGGTCGGCGAGATCAGGACATCTACCTGTTCGAAGGCCCGCTCGAAGTCCTGCTGAATCAGGGTACGGACGCGCTGTGCCTGGATGTAGTAGGCGTCGTAGTAACCGACCGATAGCGCGTAGGTACCGATGATGATGCGTCGCTTAACCTCATCGCCGAAACCAGCGGCACGGGTCATAGCCATGACCTCATCGGCCGAGTGCGAACCGTCATCACCAACACGCTGGCCGTAACGCATGCCGTCGAAACGAGCCAGGTTGGAGCTGACCTCACACGGCAGAATCAGGTAGTACGCGCTCAGTGCGTGGTCGAAGTTCGGGCAATCGACCTCGACCACCTCTGCGCCAGCTTCCTTAAGCTTGTCGACGGCCTCGTGGAAGCTGTCCAGTACGCCGGCCTGGTAACCCTCGGTGCGGTCGAACTGCTTGACGATGCCGACCTTAACCCCCGTGAGGTCACCGGTAGCACCTTCCTTGGCAGCAGCAACCACATCGGCAATCGGCTGCTCCGTGGAAGTCGAGTCATTCTCGTCGTGACCAGCAATGATTTCGTGCAGCAGCGCGGTGTCCAGAACGGTTCGCGCGGTCGGCCCACCCTGATCCAACGAGGAGGCACAAGCGACCAGGCCATAGCGGGATACCGTGCCATAGGTCGGCTTCACACCGACCGTTGCGGTCAGAGCTGCTGGCTGACGAATCGAGCCACCGGTGTCAGTACCGATAGCCAGCGGAGCCATACCGGAGGCCAGCGCCGCGGAAGAGCCACCGCCGGAACCGCCTGCGGTGCGCTCAACATCCCACGGGTTGTGAGTCGGGCCGTAAGCGGAGTTTTCAGTGGACGACCCCATAGCGAACTCATCCATGTTGGTCTTACCCAGGATTGGGATGCCAGCTGCACGCAGCTTGGCAGTAACCGTTGCGTCGTAAGGGCTCATGTAGCCCTCGAGCATCTTGGAAGCGCAGGTGGTCGGCGCATCGGTGGTAGTGAAGACATCCTTCAGCGCCAGCGGAACACCGGCCAGCGCGGAGGCCGGCTCCTCGCCAGCATCCAGCGACTCATCGACCTTGCGAGCTGCAGCCAGGGCCTCTTCGGCACCGACGTGCAGGAATGCGTGAATGTCCCCATCAATTGCCGCGATACGGTCGAGGAACGCCTGGGTGACCTCTACCGAGGTCAGCTCACGAGCGTGAATCTTCTGTGCGAGCTCGAAAGCGCTCAGCCCCAGAATCGGGTCCTCAGCAACAGCGGCATGCAGATTCGGGTTAGCTGCAGTCATTTCTTCCACGTACTCCTACTCGCCAAGAATCTGGGGAACTTCAAAGCGCTGGCGGTCCTGCGACGGCGCCTGGTCCAGCGCCTGCTCCGCAGTCAGCGTCGGCTTGACGACGTCCTCGCGCATCACACCGGACAGCGAAGAGGGGTGACTCATCGGTTCAACGTCATCCGCAGCCACCTTTTGAACGGCCTGGACGTGGTTAATAATGCCGTCGATCTGACCGGCGAACTCGTCGAGTTCCGCGTCAGTCAGAGCCAGACGGGACAATCGCGCTAGGTGGGCGACCTCATCGCGTGAGATAGCTGGCACGCTAGTACCCCTTTCATTTCTTCGTACGAAGCTAGTGCACAGAAGTTTAGTTGAAACTGATTTTGAACCGCGCGAGCGGGCTGTACTTGCCAACAGTAGTCGTTATCGTTGAGTCGTTGTCCGCAGGGTCTTACATTTCAAAGGTTTACCCTGTAACCTAAATCACTACTTCTATAGTTACACCGCAAGAATCACTCTCAATTATTCGAAAGGTTGTACACACAGCCATGAGTTACCTCCTTCGCATCCAGCTTCCCGACGAACCAGGCGCACTTGGCTACGTCGCGGCTGCCCTGGGCGAAGTAGAAGGTGATATTCGCAGTGTCGACGTCGTAGATTACGGCGCTAATGGCGTTGTTGTCGACGACATCGTGGTTGACCTGCCCATGGGCCTGCTCCCAGACACACTGATTACGGCGGCTCAGTCCATTAGCGGAGTGGAAGTCGATTCAATTAGGCCTTTTTCCGGCTCGGTCGACCGCCGCGGACAGATTGCGCTGCTGGCCAAGTTCTCACAGCACACGAAGAATTTGGATCGTGCCCTCGGAGATGTCGTCGACGGCCTGCCTCAGACTATGACTGCCGGCTGGGCTATCGTCCTCGGCGAACAGAGCGATGGCCGGTGGGTACGTCGCGCTTCCTCTACCGCTGCTCCAGAGGATAACGGCCGGACTCTGCCGGAAGCCCCGATTGACTCGCCACGAAACCTGGATCCGGACGAAGAAACGTGGCTTCCGGAGGACTGGACGGTTATGGACTCCTCCATTGCCGCTACCCCAATGGGCAAGGGCCTCGTTCTCGTTATTGGCCGGCCCGGCGGGCCAGACTTCCTGCCAAGTGAGGTTGAGCACTTGGGACGTATTGGCACGATTGTCGGTGCGATTATCGACTAGCAGCGGCTAGTGGGCTGCTCCCTTCTGTGGGCTGCCCCCTTCTGCTCGAAGCTCTCACCCTATGGCTCCGCCCCTATGGAGCGCAGTGATTCACGCTTAGCGGTAAAGTCTGGAAATGATACCAGACAATAAGGAGCTTCTTTGATGTCGAACTTGAGTGACCTCGTCGGATCCCACATTCGTGCCGAATCCGGCCGTGTCCCCCAGTCGTCCACTGAGATGGAATTCTGGTCCGGTCTGTCACGGGTTGTTGTCGATGACCTAGCGGACAACTGGCAGCGCACCACGGAGGCATACGCTGCTACCCGCCAGCAGCACTACTTCTCCGCCGAGTTCCTCATGGGTCGCGCCCTGCTGAACAACCTGCTCAATGCAGGCCTGGTGGATGAGGCCTCCGCTGCGGTGGAAAAGTACGGCAAGAATCTGACAGACGTGCTCGAGGCCGAACACGACGCGGCTCTCGGTAACGGTGGCCTGGGTCGTCTGGCCGCCTGCTTCCTGGATTCCTGTGCCACGCAGAATCTGCCGGTGACCGGTTATGGCATCCTCTACCGCTACGGCCTGTTCAAGCAGACCTTCGAAGATGGCTTCCAGGATGAGCACCCGGATCCGTGGATGGAAGAGGGCTACCCCTTCGTCATTCGTCGCGAGGAACTGTCCAAGATTGTCACCTTTGATGACCTGGTCGTGCGCGCTGTTCCATATGACATGCCAATTACCGGCTATGGCACCGATAACGTCGGCACGCTGCGCCTGTGGCACTCGGAGCCAATGCGTGAGTTCGACTATGACGCCTTCAACTCGCAGCGTTTCACCGACGCCATTGTCGAACGCGAACGCGTCCATGATCTGTGCCGCGTGCTCTACCCGAATGACTCGACTTATGACGGCAAGGTGCTGCGCGTTCGCCAGCAGTACTTCTTCGTCTCGGCTTCGCTGCAGACGATGATTGATTCTTACATCGAGAATCACGGCGAGGACCTGCGCGATTTCCACAAGTACAACTCCATTCAGCTCAATGACACCCACCCGGTGCTCGCGATCCCAGAGCTGATGCGTCTGCTCCTGGATGAGCACGATATGAGCTGGGACGACGCCTGGAACGTCGTGTCCAACACCTTCGCCTACACCAACCACACCGTTCTGGCAGAAGCGTTGGAGACCTGGGAATACTCCATTTTTGACCGTCTCTTCGGCCGCGTTCTGGAGATCACCCGTGAGATCGACCGCCGCTTCCGCGAAGATCTGGCGGAGCGCGGCTTCGACCAGGGCAAGATTGACTACATGGCGCCGATTTCCCACGGCCGCATCCACATGGCGTGGATCGCCTGCTACGCCGCGTACTCCATCAACGGTGTGGCTGCCCTGCACACGGAAATCATTAAGCGCGAAACGTTGAAGGACTGGCACGATATCTGGCCGGAGCGCTTCAACAACAAGACCAACGGAGTCACCCCGCGCCGCTGGCTCAACCAGTGCAATCCGCGTCTGTCCGCACTGCTGACTCGCCTGTCGGGTTCGGATGCCTGGGTCACCGACCTGGACAAGCTCGCTGAGCTCGAAAAGTTTGCTGACGACGAGGCCGTGTTGCGTGAGATTCTCGACATCAAGCACGAGAACAAGAAGGACTTCGCCACCTGGCTGGAGCACCGCCAGGGTATTTCGGTGAACCCGGACGCCATCTTCGATACCCAGATTAAGCGTCTGCACGAGTACAAGCGCCAGCTTCTCAACGCGCTCTACATCCTGGATCTCTACTACCGCATCAAGGAAGACCCAGCGCTGGACGTGCCACCGCGCGTGTTCATCTTCGGTGCCAAGGCCGCCCCAGGCTACGTTCGCGCGAAGGCCATCATTAAGTTCATCAACGCTATCGCGGACAAGGTCAACAACGATCCGGACATGGACGGTCGCCTGCAGGTCGCCTTCGTCGAGAACTACAACGTCACCCCGGCAGAGCACATCATCCCAGCCACCGACATCTCCGAGCAGATTTCCACTGCCGGTAAGGAGGCTTCGGGTACCTCGAACATGAAGTTCATGATGAACGGCGCACTGACGCTGGGCACCATGGACGGCGCAAACGTCGAAATCGTCGACGCCGCCGGCGAAGAGAACGCCTACATCTTCGGTGCGCTGGAAGAGGAACTGCCGGAGCTGCGCCGCACCTACAGCCCGCGTGGAACTTACGAAACGGTGCCGGGGCTCAAGCGCGCTGTCGATTCGCTTGTCGACGGCACTTTTGCTGACGGTGGCAACGGAATGTTCCACGACCTGCACTTCTCGCTGCTGGAGTCCAACGGGTACGAGCCAGCCGATGTCTACTACGTCCTCGGCGACTTCGCTGACTACCGCGAAACCCGCGACCGCATGGCGGAGGACTACCGCGACGAGCTGGCGTGGGCCAAGAAGTGCTTCCTGAACATCATCCGTTCGGGTCGCTTCTCCTCCGACCGCACCATCCGCGATTACGCCAATGAGGTCTGGAAGCTGGAAGAGACCAAGATTTAGGCCTGACCAGTTTCCAGCAACCGCTTGAACCCATCCTCATCGAGGATGGGCAAGCCCAACTCCTCGGCCTTTGTGGCCTTGGAGCCGGCGTTTTCGCCAACCACCACGTAGTCGGTCTTCTTCGACACCGACCCTGCGGCCTTACCGCCACGGGAGATAATGGCTTCCTTCGCGCTATCGCGTGTGAAGTCCTCCAAAGAGCCGGTGACTACCACGGTCAATCCGTCTAGCACCTGATCTGGGCGATCGGTGACCTCGTCGGCCATGCGCACACCTGCAGCTTCCCAGCGCTCGACAACCTCGCGGTGCCAGTCCACTTCGAACCAGTCAGCCACGGAATCGCCGATAATCTCGCCGATGCCGTCGATGGCCGAAATCTCTTCGCGGCTCGCAGCCCGCAGCGCCTCCATCGAGCCGAACTTCTGCGCCAAGGTCCGCGCCACCGTCGGGCCCACATGGCGAATAGACAGACTGACCAAAACACGCCACAGCTCTTTATCCTTAGCTGCCTCGATGTTGGCCAACAGCTTCTTACCATTGGCATTCAGCGTTTTGCGCGAAGCCGTGGTGTAGACCTCAGTGCCGAGCAAATCTTCCTCGGTGAGGTCGAAGAGGCGGGACTCGTCGTCAAGCACGCCGCGATGAATTAAATCGGCAGCACCCCTCTCCCCCAGGTTTTCGATATCAAACCCGGATCGGGAGGCGAGGAATTCAATTCGACGACGCAACTGACCTGGACAGTAGCGGGTATTGGGGCAACGCCAATCGGCATCGCTGTCCTTTGCCGGAGCCAAACGAGTACCGCACTCGGGGCAGAGAGTCGGGTAAACATACTTTCGCTCGCTGCCATCTCGGAGATCGGCCACGGGGCCGAGCACCTCTGGAATCACGTCACCGGCCTTGCGGATGGTCACGCGGTCCCCGATGAGCACCCCCTTTCGGTGCACTTCAGAAGGGTTGTGCAGCGTCGCCATTTCGACAGTTGATCCGGCCACGAAAACCGGCTTCATCACGGCATATGGCGTCGCACGACCAGTTCGACCGATGGAGACTCGAATATCCAGCAGGTCCGTCGTGACCTCTTCTGGCGGGTACTTATACGCAATCGCCCAGCGTGGCGCCCGCGAGGTCGCTCCCAGCGCGCGCTGCTCGGAAAGGGAGTCAACCTTGACCACAAGCCCGTCCATCTCGTGGATAGCATCGTGGCGGTGCTCTCCCCAGTACTGCATCTGCTTGACGACGTCGTCCGCGGAATGAACCTGCTTTGTATACGGCGACACGTGGAAACCCCACTCGTCCAAAGCGCGATAGGCCTCGTGTTGGGACTGCGGACGCCATCCCTCGATATGGCCAATTCCATGGCAAATCATGGACAAACGGCGCTTTGCCACTTCTGCAACGTCCTTTTGTCGCAGTGAACCCGCAGCTGCGTTACGCGGGTTCGCGAACGGCTTCTGGCCTGCGTCGACGCGGTCGGCATTGATGCGTTCGAACTCTTCCAACGAGATAAAGACTTCACCGCGTACCTCAAGCACGTCGGGGATGTTCTCGCCGCTGATTTCATGCGGAATATCTTCGATGGTGCGCGCATTAGCGGTGACGTTCTCCCCCACGCGGCCGTCTCCGCGGGTGGCCGCCCGGACAAGGCGGCCCTTCTCGTAGACCAGGTCGATTGACAGGCCATCGATTTTCAGCTCAGTCAGGTATGTACTGGCCGGAGTGCGGGCCAACCAGTCGCGCAGTTCCTGCTCATCGAAAACATTATCCAAGCTGTAGAGGCGTTCGAGATGCTCAACGGGCTCGAACACTTCGCCGTCGGCAGGCGCTTCGACCTGCGCACCGACCTGCTGCGTGGGGCTGTCCGGCACCACCAGATCGGGCCACTGCTCCTCTAAGTGCTGCAATTGACGGAACATCTCGTCGTACTCAGCATCGGAGATAACCGGCTGTGCAGTGTAGTACAGCGCAGCGTTTTCACGAATGCGAGTAGCTAGATTTTGCCAATTCTCCCGGACGTCCGCCGGCGCTGGTTCGGAGGCGGGGGCGCTGGAAAACGAAGACAAATCGGAGGTTGACAGGTCGGAGTTCTCATCGGTCGAGGAAGTCACGTCGCTCATTCTATGTCATTGCCCGGATTGGACTGTGGCGGTCGGGCCAACCAATCCGGGGTCTCCGCTAAAGTTGAGGCATGCATAATTTCGATCCGCGGCGCATGCTGGCGTTTGATCTGGAGACTACTGACACCGATCCTCACACCTGCAGAATTGTCACCTCTGCGCTGGTTCGGCTTGCTGATGGCGGCAAGGACTCCACCATCATGCTGGCTGATCCCGGGGTTGAAATCCCCAAGGCCGCCTCGGATGTCCACGGAATTACAACGGAGCAGGCTCGCGCGCAGGGCCGTCCTCATGATGAGGTCCTGGCGGACACCATTGCGGGTCTTCGCACAGCATGGCGCGATGGACTGGCGGTGATTGCGTACAACGCTGCCTATGATCTGACAGTGCTGCACTCGCAGGACCCCACCTTTACGGTTGATGGCCTGGTTGTGGATCCCTTTGTGCTCGATCATCACTTTGATCCGGACCGGCATGAAAAGCGCACGCTGACTGATGTCTGTCGCCATTATCAGGTGCGGTTGGATAACGCGCACGATGCCACAGAGGATGCACTGGCCGCTGCCCGCATTGCGTGGGTCATGGCTCGTCACTACCCAGAGATTACGGCCAAGTCCGGTGAAGAGCTGATGGAGCTCCAAGCAGTCACGTACTACCGGTACAAGAAAAACTTGCAGCAGTACCTGGCCGAAAAGGGTAAGGATACGTCGGACTTCACCTTCGGGTGGCCGATGGACTAAGCAGCGAGTTCCCCCACCCTCCCCGACCCTCCCAATATCCAGAGTTTTGTGATTATCCAACGGAAACCGGATATCCAAAATTCGGCGGAGTATCCAAGTTATCCAAGCCGATGTGGATTATCCATTGCTATGATTGATGCGTGACCACTCGCAGCGACAAGGCCATCTCCATCCCGCGCAATCCTTTCCACCCCACATTCGGCCGATCCCCGGCCGTCATCGGTGGGCGCGATGTCGAGCTGGACTCGTTTGAGCTGGCTCTGGCGGAAGGCCCCGGTAATCCCTGGCGAACCGCCCTAATTTCCGGTACCCGCGGAATCGGCAAGACGGTACTTCTCAACGAGTTTGAAGCCGCAGCAAAGCAACTGGGATGGATTGTGCTGCGTGCTCACATCGGCTCTGAAATGATTTCTGAGCTCACCGATGTCACCATTCCGCGCGCTTTCAGTGCCATTGACAGTGCACCGACGGGCAAGGGTCGTCACCTCACCGGCCTGTCCATTGCCGGCATTGGCGGGTTTAAGACGGAAGTCAGCACTTATCAGCCCGAGCCCGGCAGGAATCTGCTCAGCCAACTTCAGGATCTCTCGGCTCTCCTCATGCCACAGGAATCCGGCATCTTGCTCACTCTCGACGAGGTGCAAAGTGCAGACCCCGCACAGCTCAACGAAATTGCCCATGCAATCCAGGATCTCAATCGCGACGATGCGGAGATTGCCTTTGTCGCAGCCGGGCTGCCCAGCGGTATCGAGGACTTGCTCCAGCTAGAGGGCGCAACATTCTTACGCCGTGCCGAGCGAGTGTCTCTGGGCCGATTGGACGTGGAGACCACCAAGGACATCATTCGCAGAACTGCAGAACTCGGCGAACGCGCGATGACCGAGGATGCCGTCGAGCTGGCCGCTGAACTCAGCCACGGCTACCCGTATCTCATACAGACCATTGGCTCAGTCGCTTGGGCTAAGGCCAGGTTGGCCCACTCGGACACCATTACCGCTCAGCATGTCTCGGATGCCGGAGCGGAATCCATCCGCCGCATCGGACTGCAAGTTCATGCGCCCAGCCTGCGGAAAGTGCCACCTCGCCAGATTGATTTTCTCAAAGCGATGGCGCGCCTCTCCCCCAGTGGAAAGCCCGTGGCCACGAGCGCCATCGCAGAGACCATGGGACGCAAACTCTCTGGCATCTCACAGCTTCGCCATGACCTGATTTACCGCGAGCTGATTGTGTCAGCGTCGACGGGATACCTGAAATTCACACTTCCCTACTTCGCCGACTACCTCAATACGCTGGTGGAATAAGATCGCTATTCGTCGCGAGCCAAGTCACCGGCTGCCCGACGAAGAAGTTCCGTGGCATTACGGCCTGCGCCGAGTTGCGCCTGTGCTTCTTCATTGGAGCTGGCAGCAAAGCCGCCCATCGGCGCCAGATTCAGGCTCTCAGCAATCTGTAGGCGCGAATAGCCCAGCTCATCCCAGAACAGCGCTGCTTGCTCAGCGAGTGCTCGAGCCGGTGTCGCCACCGGGACGCCCGTGTGCTCTTCTCGCTCCGTGACCGTAACTGGCACAATACCCAGCTCCAGGGACATATCGGCACCAACCACGGCAGCCGCAAAATCCAGTTGCTGCGTGGTGGTCAGTTCTTTGCGAGGTAGCCACACTCCGGCCGCAGCGGAATCCGCCAAGGCCTGAACAGCCAGGCCATCGGGGCTCGACAGCGCGATGGTCACTTCGATGTCGTCGTCACGCAGCGGCCCCGTGACCTCGCGGAAGATCTCCGCAATCTCGCGCTGCCCCTGGGCGGGGAGATAGCCCGCGTTGCCCATCAGCATGGACGGAGCCTTGATTTTGCCCTGTGCGACTGCGCCGAGTGCGGGTTCTGCCAGAAGTACCTCGATGTCGCTGTCGAAACGCTGACGGACATCGACGATGCGGGAAGCCAATCCCGCGGCCAGCGACTGCGCGAAGTACTTCACGGCGCCGCGGTCAACGGCGATGAGATGGCCTGCGGCATTTTCCACCGAAGTCGCCATCGTCCATGGGCCGAGAGAGGTCAGGCGAATCTTCTGCGGGGTGCGTCCCCACGCTTCCTCGCACGCGTCGATGTCGCGGTGGAGATAATCAGTGGCCAAGGCACTCGCGCGACCACGACTGTCGGCGACTTTCCAGGAGCGCGCTCCCCTATCCACGACGAGGTCAGCCATGAGGGCGGCCGTGCGACCCACGGCATCGGCGCCGAGCCCACGGCGGTAGCGTGACGTGACCTTCCAGGCATTCGCCAATGACAATCTCTGCCGCCTCGTGTGGATTGCGGCCCGGCATCGGGCCAAGGCCGACAAAGGAGGTCACGACAAGTCCTCTTCACGCGCGGTCGAGACAATCGTGCCAGAACCGAGCACGTAGTCTCCAGCCGGATCAGCGTGATACAGCACCGCCGCCTGACCTGGAGCGATGCCGCGAAGCGGCTCGGAGAGCTTTAGCTCAAAAGCACCACCTCGGCCGGTGAGTGCATCCTCTGGACCAGCCTTAACGTCGACGGTGCAGTCCACAGGCTGACCGTGGGCACGCACCTGCACCTGTAGTTTCCCTGCATCTGCCGCTGCCACGACCTCCGAAGGTTCTACCAACCAGATGGCGCGGTCCGCCTGCAATACGTTGACGTTAAGGTCATCAGCGGTGCCAATGGTTACCGTTGCGGTATCCGCATCGATTCCAGTGACATAGCGTGGCTTGCCGTCAGCCATCGGCCCGGGCAGGCCAATGCCCTTGCGCTGACCAATGGTAAACCCATAAACACCATCGTGCTCAGCAACGGTATCTCCAGTTTCCTTATCGACGATAAGGCCCGGCCGGCGCCCAATTTTAGCGCCCAGAAAAGCCTGGGTATTCCCATCCGGAATGAAACAAATATCGTAAGAATCTGGTTTATTTGCCGTGCCCAGCCCCATATCGCGCGCTTCTTCGCGGATCTCAGGCTTTTCGGTATCGCCGACCGGGAAAAGGGAGTGGCTGAGTTGCTCGCGGTCGAGCACTCCAAGGACGTAGGACTGATCCTTTTTCATATCGCGGCCACGGCGCAACAGACCATCGTCGCCAAGCAAAGCGTAATGACCAGTCACCACTGCGTCGAAGCCGAGCGCCAGACCTCGTTCCAAAAGGGCTGCGAACTTAATCCGTTCGTTGCAGCGCAGACAGGGGTTGGGAGTTTCGCCGCGTTCGTAGGAGTCATAAAAGTCGTCCATGACTTCCTCTTTGAAACGCTCGGAGAAATCCCACACATAGAAAGGTATTCCCAGTTCATCACATACCCGTCGAGCATCACCGGAGTCTTCCAGAGAACAGCACCCTCGGGAGCCCGCTCGGACGGACTGCGGATCCTTCGACAGCGCTAAGTGCACGCCCACAACCTCGTGTCCTGCTGCCAATGCGCGAGCAGCTGCCACCGAAGAATCGACGCCACCGCTCATAGCCGCCAAAACACGCATAGTGAATCCTCTCTGTGATCTGTACACCTAGCCTTGCCACTGTTGGAAAGCTCGTGTCACCGTACCATCGTTGAGCGTTCCCTTAGTGGCCCGCGCCTGTAACTACGAATCGCTCGCACTTTCCGCAGCCTGAATGCTAACAGTTACGCCATACCGGCCTTGCGTGCTCGCATCACTGTTTCGGGCAGTGCTGCGATAACGGCATCGACATCGTCCTGCGTCGAGGTCCACCCCAGCGTAAAGCGGATGGCAGAACGCGCCTCGGGCTCGCTCACGCCCATGGCTGAGAGCACATGAGAAGGACGATTAACGCCTGCACTACATGCCGAACCGGTCGAGCAATCGATACCAGCAGCGTCGAAAAGCATAATGAGGCTATCTGCTTCTGCACCGGGAAAACTGGCATATACGTGACCAGCTAATGCCGGCTGAGTTGTGTGCACGATTGCACCGTCAATGCCGGCAATCGCATGAGTCAGCTGTTCAGTGAGATTCTTAACCCGGTCATGTTCGGCTTGCATGTCAGAGACCGCCGCGCGCAAACCGGCCGCCATCCCCGCTGCCGATGCAACATCCTGGGTACCGGAACGCAATCCGCGCTCCTGGCCACCACCGTTGTTGTGGGGACATAGCGTTATATCCCGGCGCACTAACAACGCCCCGATACCGCGAGGTCCACCAAACTTATGGGCTGAGATTGCCATCGTCGCGGCACCCGAAGAATGAAAATCGATAGGCACATGACCAGCGGCCTGCACAGCGTCAATGTGGAAAGGAACCCGCGCTTTTCTAGCGAGCGCTGAAATCTCACTAATCGGTTGTACAGCCCCTGTTTCATTGTTGGCCCACATACAAGTCACCAGTGCAGTGGAGTTTCTATCCAGCGTGGGAAAGGCCTCTAAATCCACTCTGCCAGAGGCATCCACCGGGGCAGGGACAATTCGCGCCCAGTGTTCCTTCTCCAAATGACGACAGGTCTTCAACACAGCGTCGTGTTCAATGGGCGGAACCACAATGTCTGAACCTGTCGCCTTGAAGTACAAGCCGGAAACTGCCAGATTGTCGGCCTCCGTGCCTCCAGAGGTAAAAACTACCTCAATAGGGTCGGCGCCAAGCAGCTCCGCAATCTCTTCGCGAGACTCCTCCAGAACTTTCTTAGCAACGCGAGCGGTAGCGTACTGCCCCGAAGGGTTGGCCAAATCTAGGTTATCGACCATCGCTGTGCGTGCTTCTGGACGCAATGGCGTAGTCGCAGCATGATCCACAAAGTGGCGTGGCTTCGCGGAAGACTTCACGTCACTCTTTTTACGTGGAACGGCTACATTGCGGTCATTAGACATGCAGGCAGTATAACGCCGGGCACGCCTAAAACTCACTACGCGCCATCACCGAGATCCTCTCACCACATGGCGTGCGATTAGTGGCGAATAATAACCGTCCCATACAAAAACGCTCGGGGCGGGAACAGACGTGGAAATCTGTGCCCACCCCGAGCAGGTCGTTGCTAACCGAGTTGACTCCCGGCTAACAGTCTTAAGGCAAGTGCGTATTACTTCAGGTTCTCGATAGCCTGCGGAACAACGTCGAACAGGTCACCGACGACACCGAAGTCAGCAATCTCGAACAGTGGAGCCTCTTCGTCCTTGTTGACCACAACGATGGTCTTGGAGGTCTGCATACCGGCCTTGTGCTGAATTGCACCGGAGATACCCAGAGCAAGGTAGAGGTCCGGGGAAACGGTCTTACCGGTCTGGCCGACCTGGAACTGACCCGGGTAGTAGCCAGCGTCAACAGCGGCACGGGAAGCACCAACAGCAGCGCCGAGAACGTCTGCCAGCGGCTCCACAACGTTCTTGAAGCCATCCTCGGATGCGACACCGCGGCCACCGGAAACAACCAGCTTAGCCTCGGTCAGCTCCGGACGGTCGCCGCCCTCAGCCGGTGCGAAGGAAACGATCTCGACAGCGTTGTTGCCGATCTCCGGGAATGCAATCTCAGTGACGTCAGCGGAACCGGACTTCTCCTCCGGGTCAACGGAACCCGGGCGCAGAGCGTAGACCGGGGATGCGCCGTAGCCGACACCGTCGACGATGTACTCGCCACCGAAGATGGAGTACTTAACGGAAGCGTCGTCGTTGATGGCAACAACGTCGGACAGCAGACCGGAACCGGTCAGTGCTGCAACGCGGCCAGCGATTTCCTTGCCGGTTGCGGAAGCGGAAACCAGCACCGGAACCTCACGCTCGGAGGCCAGGCCGACGAGAACGTCAACCTCAGGGGTGATCAGGTACTTAGCGGCATCGTCCGACTCAGCAGCGAGAATCTCGCCAGCGCCGTAGGAAGCCAGGGTCTCTGCAAAGCCAGCAGCGGTGCCCGGGGTGCCCACGACAACTGCAGCCGGGGTGCCGAATGCGGAAGCAGCAGTCAGCAGTTCAGCGGTGGTGTTCTTCAGCTCGCCATTTGCGTGCTCGACGAGAACGAGGACGTCGGTCATAGTGATCTTTCTCCTACTTGTATCTCTATTTGTCTTCTATTCGCGTCAAGCGCCTTAGATGAACTTCTGGGCCTTGAGGTACTCGGCCAGCTTGGCGCCGCCGTCTCCCTCATCGTTAATGCGCTCACCAGCGGTCTTAGCAGGCTTCGGAGTGGAGCCAGTGACACCGGTAGCAGCGTTTTCGAGACCAACCTGCTCTGCCTCAGCAGCAACATCGTCCAGGGTCAGCTCGGTGACCGGCTTCTTCTTAGCGGCCATGATGCCCTTGAAGGATGCGAAGCGCGGGCTGTTTGCCTTCTCAGTGACGGAGACGACTGCCGGCAGGGATGCCTTGAGCTGGTAGATGCCGTCTTCGACCTCGCGCTCACCGGTGATGGAGTCACCGTCGATAGCGACGGAACGCAGGTGAGTCAGAACCGGGAGGTCGCGGTAAACACCGAGGACAGCCGGAACGGATCCGGTGCCACCGTCAGTGGAGGCGTTGCCGGTGATGATGAGGTCAACATCCTCGAGGGTGTCAATGACGTTGGACAGAGCCCATGCAGTCTGGACTGCGTCAGAGCCCTCAAGTGCGTCGTCCGAAAGAATGACGGCGTCGTCAGCACCCATGGACAGAGCCTTGCGCAGTGCCTCGATGGCACGATCCGGGCCAACAGTTGCGACGGTAACGTTACCGCCGTGCTCTTCCTTCAGCTGCAGGGCAGCCTCAACAGCGTTCTCATTAATCTCGTCGAGAACTGCGTCTGCAGACTCACGATCGAGGACAAACTTGTCATCGGTGAGCTTACGCTCGGACCAGGTGTCCGGAACCTGCTTGACCAGAACCACAATGTTCGGCATTTTTCTGTCGTCCTTACTGGTTGATTACTGGTGAACGTTTATCTGACCTTACTTCGCAAGCCACCTCACAATAAAGTGAA
Source organism: Corynebacterium sp. HMSC074C03 (assembly GCF_001838285.1). Classification (NCBI taxonomy): domain Bacteria; kingdom Bacillati; phylum Actinomycetota; class Actinomycetes; order Mycobacteriales; family Corynebacteriaceae; genus Corynebacterium; species Corynebacterium sp. HMSC074C03. The sequence continues at coordinate 58,038 of NZ_KV836238.1, forward strand.
CCAGGCCACGCTCTAGGTCGTCTGTGTTGAAGATAACAGAACCTGTCGCCAATGCGAAGGTGATCCAGATAACAATGTCGTTATTTTTTTAAATTTTTTCTCACGCCACGAGCCCACCCCACCCGCTAACATGCCATTTCCGCATGTCAGAGGTTAATAATACGCAACCGATCGCAGTTGTCTCCGTGGTATTCGCCAACAGCAAACACCGATCCCCAACAGGCTACCCCCACCAATTTTCCGTCGTAACGCGGTCCTTAACCGACCTCTCGAGGCTCACAGATAAACGCCGTCGCGCTCCGCCCAATACGCGTGATCACCACCGCCAATGCCCTGGCACCTTTCAGCTTCCACTGCTTGCGCAACACGTCCGGGTTCACGTCCACACCGCGCACGAGAATCTCCGCCGCCCCGCAATCCAACGCCGCCAGCGCCTTGCGAACCTGCTTCAAACTCACTTGCTGAATAACTTCAAACCCGGCAGTGCCCTGTGGCAACGCATCACCGCTAAGATGCGCAATCCGTTCATCGAGCTGCCACAGCCCATGTGCCGCCGCAAAATGCCGCACCAGCCCGGCGCGCACGATTGCTCCGTCCGGGTCAATGATGTACCGACCGGCCGCCCGTACGTCGATGTCGTCAGGCATGGTGTCGTCGTATGTCTGCACGTTCACCGCCGACAACTCTAATGGCCTGTGCTTATCGACGGTCTGGACAACCATCGCCGACCGCGTTACGGATTGCCCCTCGGTAACTCTGACCAGCCCCGGCGTATATAGACACGCCTCCTTGACCGCACCGTCCACCGAAGTGACAGCCACTTCCCCGCTCCACTCGCTGAAGTCGAGCCCCGGCGCGCATTTGATAGCAAGTTCTCTATCTGGCCAGGCGGCTATGAGCGCCGGCAGCGACGGGAGCAAATCCTCCGGGTTGGTGATCCTACGCCCACCGGAACGGCGTGCAGGGTCAGCGACAATGACAGGTGCGTCAAAGGCCGGTTGCAAAGCATCGGCCTGCGCGAAGATGTTCTTGCCGACGTTATGCCGCGCCATGGCCAGCCGTGCAAGGTCGAGATCAGACCCGACAACGGTCAGACCCTCGTGGTCAATCGCTGCCACTTCAGTACCAATGGAGCAGGTCACATCGGCCACTGCTTCGATACCGAGAAGCGCAAGCCTACGAGCGCGAGCCAGCGCGACGACAAAGGGCGTGGCCTGTTGCGCTGCTTCGGAAGAGAAAATCCAGTCCCCTGGCAGTTTGCTGACCGCCGAACGCCGAGCCGTTGCGACTTCAATGACCGCGCGACCAAACTCGCCACAGTGTTGGCGTAGATGCGCGGAGTCTGCAATCAGAGACTTTTTAGTAAGCGCGAGTTGGTCGGCCTCATCTAGCCACTCCGGGTGAGCCGCAACAGCGGCTACCTCTGCAGCGGACAGGGACACTCGTTATCTCCTTCCAATTAGGGGTTAGCCGATTAGCGGGGTTGAGTAGTCGATTAACGGTTCATACCTTTTCGCAAATGCCCCATGTGGGTGGCAACGGCAAAGTACTCATCCATAAAAGGTTCCCCGAGGAAGTCACTACTGGTGCGTCGCACCGGAGTGTTTCTAGCTGCCTCGAGAGCCTCCGCCACAGTACTGACACCGTCCAAGCGAGTCAGTTGCGCCCAGGTCGGAGGCATGAGGCCAAGTAATCCACGGCGCCATCCATCCAAAATCGTAGTCGGGCGGAACCAACCCGAAGATGACGCCTCAGAGGTGTCACCGTCGGCCCTTTGACCGTCGGGAAGTGCGGCGAGGAAGAAATAGGTGTCGTAGCGAATGGGGTTGGATTCGGGTGTCACCCAGTTAGCCCAAGGACTGACGAGTTCGGCATCGAGCACCAAATTTTCATTGCTAAGGAAATCCGTCAATGACAACTCGTGGGCTTCCAACTGCCGTCGCTGACGGTGGAAGCGGTGGCCATCTGCGACAATCTCACCGCCAGCATCGCGAACCAACAGAGTGCCTGTTTCCTCAAAGGTCTCACGCACGGCCGCGCAGGTGAGCGCGTGCGCCCGCGCGCGGTCGACGTTAAAAGCCTGCGCGATCCGCGACTCGGGGTCGGCCTCCGACAGCTCGGTCACGGTCATGCCCTCATTCGCGACAGCGGGGAAATCACGTCGGTCTACTCCACCGCCGGGAAACACGGTCATATTGGCCGCAAAGCGCATTGAGGACACGCGTTCTTGAACGTAGACCTCGAGCCCGCAGTGGGTGTCACGGAGCAGCAATACAGTCGCTGCCAGTTTCGGCGACGCGGGCGTATTCGGAGTTTCAGGTGTCGGAACCGCCATGAGCGCCTACTTCTTCCGGTGCTTTCCAGCAGGCCGTGCCCGGCGCGCAAAGTAGCGATCATCGATGCGATCGACGACGATTTCCTGGTGGAAAGCCTTGGTCAGGTTCTCACTGGTCAGGACGTCGTCAATAAGCCCCTGTGCAATGACATTGCCTTCGTCAAGGAGCATCGCATGGGTGAAGCCGTACGGAATCTCTTCCGGGTGGTGCGTAATCATCACCATCGCCGGCGCATCCGGGTCGAGCGCGAGTTCGCCTAAGTAACCGACCAGGTCCTCACGACCGCCCAGGTCGAGCCCAGCGCCCGGCTCGTCGAGAAGCAGCAATTCAGGGTTGACCATCATGGCTCGTGCGATGAGCACGCGCTTTCGCTCTCCCTCACTGAGAGTTCCCCAGGTGCGGTCGGCAAGATGCTCAGCGCCCATGCGCTCGAGAATCTCGGAGAGCTGTTCGAAATCCATCTCTTCATAGGTCTCACGCCAGCGGCCCAAGACGGAGTAACTGGCGGAAATAACAAGGTCCGCGACCTTTTCATCATTGGGAATGCGGTGAGCAATCGACGACGACGTCAAACCGATCATGGTGCGCAAATCACGCATGTCGGTGCGACCAATCTGCTCTCCCATCACATGGGCCACCCCTGAAGACGGGAACTCCTCCGCTGCGGCAATGCGCATTAAAGAAGTCTTGCCTGCACCGTTCGGCCCCATGATGACCCAGCGCTCGTCAAGTTCTACTTGCCAATCCACCGGCCCGACCAGCGTACGGCCACCACGGATGAGGTGTACGTCGCGAAAGTCGATTAACAGATCTTCGTTAAAGTCTTCTTCCAATTCAGCCACACATCCATGGTGCCCTAACTTTGCCCAAATGTGCGCTCGGACATTCTCAACTATCCTCGATAGAGAGCAAATCGAGTTCACTCGAGATGGCTTTTGCTTCGATTTTCACCTAGCTCGCCGACAATTAGGAGAACGTCTTTTATGACTGGTCGAATCGGTATTGATGACATCCGTCCTCAAATCAACGGTGGTGCAACTCCATCGAAGGCCGTAGTGGGTGAAGTCGTCCCAACCTTCGCCGTCATTTGGCGAGAAGGCCACGACGCGATGAACGCTACGCTCAACGTTAAGGGGCCGAAGGAATCAGCTTTTGCTTCCCGCTCACAGCGCATTCCAATGCACTTTTCTGACCATGATCCAAATCAGGTCAATGCCACCTTCGTCCCAGACGTCCCCGGACTGTGGACCATTCGCATTGATGCCTGGTCAGACCCGATGGCAACATGGCGCAACGCTATCACCAAGAAGTTCGAGGCCGGTCAGAGCGAAGCTGAACTTTCTAATGATCTAGAAATTGGTGCCGCTCTCTTCGACCGCGCCGCCGCTGGTGCCGCTGCTATCCACCGCAACCACCTACGTTCCATCGCCGCAGGTCTGCGCGGCGACGGCGATCTTCGCGCCCGCATCGCAGCCGCACTTTCCGACGAGACCCGCGCCATTTTGCAGGCCCACCCGGTACGCGACCTTTTGACCCGCGGAAAGACCCGCAAGATCAAGGTTGACCGCCGCGAAGCCCTGTACTCCTCTTGGTACGAGTTCTTCCCCCGTTCTAACGGTGGTTACGGCGAAAACGGCGAGCTGCTGCACGGCACATTCAAGACCGCGGTTGCACAGCTTGATCGCGCACAGCGCATGGGCTTCGACACGGTCTATCTGCCACCGATTCATCCAATCGGTGAAATCAACCGCAAGGGTCGCAACAACACCCTGACCCCGGAACCGGGCGATGTCGGTTCTCCGTGGGCTATCGGCTCCGCAGAAGGTGGCCACGACGCCATCCACCCGAGCCTCGGTGACGAAAAGGACTTCAAGGAGTTCATCAAGGCTGCTAAGGAGCGCGATCTAGAGGTCGCTATCGACCTAGCGCTCCAGTGTGCACCGGACCATCCGTGGGCTAAGGCTCACCCGGAGTGGTTCACTGTGCTGCCGGACGGCACCATTGCCTACGCCGAGAATCCGCCGAAGAAGTACCAGGACATCTACCCGCTGAACTTCGACAACGATGCCAAGGGCCTGTACGCAGAGGTTCTGCGTGTAGTGAAGTTTTGGGTCAAGCGTGGAGTCAAGGTCTTCCGCGTGGACAACCCCCACACCAAGCCGGGCAACTTCTGGGAATGGCTGATTGAAACGGTTCACGAAACCAACCCGGAGGTCATCTTCCTCGCCGAGGCCTTCACTGCCCCGGCCCGTCTCTACGGCCTGGCCAAAGCTGGCTTCACTCAGTCCTACATCTACTTCCCGTGGAAGACTACGAAGGAAGAGCTGACCGAATTCGGCGAAGAGATTACCCGCCATGCGGACATCGCTCGCCCATCCCTATGGGTTAATACCCCAGATATTCTGCATGATTTCCTGGTCAAGGGCGGCCGTGGCGCCTTCGCTATCCGCGCCGCGCTGGCTTCAACCCTTTCTCCGCTGTGGGGCATGTACTCCGGCTTCGAGCTGTTTGAAAATGTCCCGGTCAAGGAGGGCTCCGAGGAGTACCTCGACAGCGAGAAGTACCAGCTCCGCAGCCGCGATTACGACCAGGCACTGGCGACCGGCAACTCGCTGGAACCGTTCATTGCCACGCTGAACAAGATTCGCCGGGAGCACCCGGCTCTGCAGCAGCTGCGCAACCTGCACTTCCACGACATCGACAATGACAACCTGCTGGCTTACTCGAAGCTCGATCCGGTCACCGGCGATGCCATCCTCGTTGTTCTCAACCTCGATCCATGGAATGCCCAGGAAGCTACCGTGCACCTCGACATGAATCGCATTGGACTCCGCAACCACGACCGCATGGATGTCACTGACCTGATTACCGGCAACCAGTTCAACTGGGGCAAGGACAACTACGTCCGCCTGGCACCGTGGGAAAACGTTGCGCACATCATCAAGCTGCCGGAAATCGATGTCAAGCTCCGCCACAAGTTGGCTTGGCGCAACGTCCCCGACTACGAGGGCTAGAACGCTTGCTGGGAACTTTCGGGGTTAGTGGGCCACTGACCTGACCACTGTCGCAACGATTCGTCGTTAGGCTGGCAGGTGAGCTAGCAGCCCACTGTCCCCTACCTCCCTCTATTTCTTTAGAACTGAACGCAACAACTTCACATTCACCTACCTAGAAACGCTTCGGAAGGACCTTCCATGGGAGCCCACACAGATCCCCGCCTCGCAATTGATTCCGGCGATATGGATCGCCTGCGCTACTGCACCCATCACGATCCGCACAGCATCTACGGCGCACACGTCGTGGACGGTGACACGGTAATTCGCACGAGGGTCTTCGGCGCTCAGGCAGTTACTATCGTCAGCACTCGCGGCGAATTTGAGGCGGAAAACCTGGGCGACGGTTTCTTTACCGCCCTCGTCCCAGGCGGCGATGACTTCGACTACCGCCTGCGTATTACGTGGGACTCCGGCGAAACCGTAGAGCGTGCCGACGGCTACCGTTTCCTCCCCACTATTGGCGCTGGTGACCTGCACCTAATCGGCGAGGGACGTCATGAGGACCTGTGGAAGGTTCTCGGTGCTCACCTTCGCAGTTACGACACCGAGTTGGGTACGGTCGAAGGCACCTCGTTTACTGTCTGGGCTCCGAATGCACGCGGCGTCGCCGTGGTCGGTGACTTCTGTATGTGGAACGGTGCGCAGTACCCAATGCGCTCTATGGGTGGCGCAGGTATCTGGGAACTGTTCATCCCGGGTGTTGGTGAGGGCGATGTCTACAAGTTCGCCATCACAACACCGGAGGGACAGCGCCGCGATAAGGCCGACCCGATGGCGCGTGCTGCGGAACTGCCACCAGCTACCGGATCAATCGTTGCGACCTCCGACTACACCTGGGGCGACCAAGCGTGGATGGAAAAGCGCGCTAACACAGACTGGACCGAAGAGCCCATCTCTATCTACGAGGTCCACTTGGGTTCCTGGAAACAGGGCCTGAGCTACGAGGTTATGGCGGAGAAGCTGGTGCGCTACGTGGTCGACATGGGCTACACCCATGTGGAATTCATGCCAGTATGCGAGCACCCGTTCACCGGTTCCTGGGGTTATCAGGTTTCCGGCTACTACGCTCCGACCAGCCGCTTCGGCACCCCAGATCAGTTCCGCGGTCTTGTTGATGCCTTCCACGCCGCTGGCATCGGTGTCATCATGGACTGGGTTCCGGGGCACTTCCCGAAGGACGAGTTCGCACTCGCCCGCTTCGATGGCACGGCTTGCTACGAGCACCCGGACTGGCGCCGCGGCGAGCAGCGAGACTGGGGCACCTACGTTTTCGACTTCGGCCGCAACGAGGTACGCAACTTCCTCTACGCCAACGCACTGTACTGGGCGGAAGAGTTCCACATCGACGGTCTGCGCGTCGACGCAGTGGCTTCCATGCTGTACCTGGACTACTCCCGCAATGAAGGCGAGTGGCTGCCGAACCAGTACGGTGGCCGTGAAAACCTCGATGCTGTTCAGTTCCTGCAGGAATTCAACGCCACTGTACACAAGCACAACCCGGGCTTCCTCACCGTGGCCGAAGAATCTACTTCCTGGCCGGGTGTGACCGCACCTACCGAACACGGTGGCTTGGGCTTCTCTATGAAGTGGAACATGGGCTGGATGAATGACACGCTGGAGTACTTCAGCAAGGAGCCGATTTACCGCTCCTACCACCACCATGAGCTCACCTTCGCTATGGTCTACGCCTACTCGGAAGAGTTCATTCTGCCGATTAGCCACGACGAGGTCGTGCACGGCAAGGGCTCGCTGTGGGAGCGCATGCCGGGCGGTGACTGGGATAAGGCCGCAGGCCTACGTACTTTCCTGACCTTCATGTGGGCGCACCCGGGCAAGCAGCTTCTATTCCAGGGTCAGGATCTTGGCCAGAACCACGAGTGGAACCACGATGAGTCCGTGGCTTGGGACAACCTCGAAGGTTGGGGCGGCGAATTCCACCGCGGCATTCAGCTGCTGGTTAAGGACATCAACGCCATCTACAAGGAAAACCCGGCGTTCTACACCCAGGATGACCGCCCAGAGGGATTCCAGTGGATTAACGCGGATGATTCCACAAACAATGTTGTGTCCTTTGTCCGTTATGGCACCGATGGCTCGGTCGTCGCCTGCGTCTATAATCTGTCGGGAACCACGCAGGAAATCTACAAGATTGGCGTACCGCGCGGTGGTCAATGGACGGAGATTCTGAACTCAAATGCATCACGTTACGAGGGCTCCGGCTACGGTGAAAACGGTACGGTAACCGCGGTCGAGCACGGTTGGAACGGCCAGGCTCACTCGATTGATTTGGTGCTGCCGGCCAACACCGCCGTTTGGCTGAAGTGGCAGGGCTAGTCCCGAATCCGCCCGAATAGAAGACAATCGCATAGGAATTGCCCGTGTTGCACGGTTTTCAGTGACCTGAGTTTCGGCCTGAAAACCTGACACACGGGCAATTTTGTTTTGGGGAGCGTATCCAGGTCCTATCCTCGGAACGGATTGAACCAGTCAGGTTCCAAAGATTCGTTGTAATTCGCAGAATCTGAATCATCGGTGTACGCGGATCCATCCATGCTGTCGGTTCCGATGCGATCCGGAATGCCGTCGCCATCCTCATCCGCGCTCCACGTCGCAGCCTGCTTGGCAGTCAGTGGCTTTCCATCCTCACCAAGGCGATTGTAATCCGGCAGAAGCGGGGCGATTTGGGAACCCAGCTGGCCGAGCAGGCCGTCGGTAAGCTCATTGAGTGGCACCCCATCAAAGCGCGTCGTAATTGCGTAAGCGATGGGTCCGGCCGCGGTGTACAAAATACCGTGATCATTAACGCCCTCGGCAGTGTCACCGGTCTTCTGTACCGCGGATCCGACGTACATCACAAACTTCTGCGAACCACCGTAAGTGAGGTAGGTCAATGCAGTTTGTGCCGTGTCCTTGGTAATGAAGTTGTGCTTTGAGGTGCCATCGGCCACTTCCTGGAGACGTGCCATGAACAGCGCAGCCTGAGAGGGAGTAAACCAGGACCGATCACCGCTGGGATTCGGGATGTTGAACTTGTTGCCCAGGTGGTAGCGCTTGTCATCAACACCGGCTTCCTTGATGGTTTTATTGACCTCGTCGAAACCCCCGACAGCGTCAATCAACCCATTCGCCGCGGTGTTGTCCGAATACCGCATCACGTATTGCAACAGCCCGTCGAGCGTGTATTGACCAGGACCAATCACGCTTCCGCCAACACCGTTGTCCCAATCGACCGTCACCGTCTTGTCTAGGTCATCGCCAAATTTCTTCAGCGCAGTAACCACCAACGGAGCCTTAATGGTCGATGCGGAGTACTCCTTCGTGTCCTCGCCTACCGACGCCGTGAGCCCCTTGTACGGACCGTCAATGACGCGCAAATAGGCGCCCAATTCAATGCCATAGTTGTCGGAGAAATTCTTAGCCGCGGTATCGAGGGCGTCCTGGGCATCAGGCCAGGCGACTTCCGCGGAAGCATCCCAACCGTTATCTGGAGCTTTTGGCTTTGCGGCAGCAGAGGTGGCCTTGGCCCCAGTGGCGTTTGAGCCATCGATGGTGCACCCCACCAACAGAGTCGAGGCCGAAAGCGCAACAAGGACCGAGGCGGAAGTAGCGCGAAGGGCTTTGGGGCGAAGTCGCATGCAAAACTCCTGGCTGCAGAAAACTGAAGACCGAAGGCACCTAGCGCAGTATGAACTGTCTGAGGTGAACAGGCGGATGAAAGGCAGTGGTAACTGCTGTAAACCACTATGAACTGTTGGAAGATTACCACCTTCCGAAAAATCTCGTTGCACTGGGGCGCAACTTTTGTGCAACAATGGATTAAATATAGACATGATTTAAAAAGTCAATGTCCAACGGTGCACCCAGGCAGTTGAGCTGCATATTTGATGCTTAATGCTTTAACGATGCCTCGTTCGAGACCGCTACTAGAAGTAGCGCACGGCACCGAAAATCGGAGGAAGTGAATCGCAATGGAGGAAAAGGTACATCGCTTGATGGACCGCATGCAGATTCGCCATGCCCATATGCGCAACACCTGGTACGGACCGGTGCTCTCCCCAGTTCTTCTCGTCGCAGGCTTCGCACTGCTCATTGTTGGCATTATCATTTTGCCAACTCCTGCCCCCGGATGGCTCTGCATCTTTGTTGCACTGGGAATTCTCTCGTTGGTGCATCCACCGACACGTCGCCTGAACATCTGGTTGGCAGCAAAATTGGACGCCTTTTACGCCTGGTATGCGCAGCGCCATGTGGCAATGAAAGCAACGCTTTTCCTGTTGCTGATGGCGTTTATGGCCGCTGTAATGGGCAGCGTCTACTACTTCATGGCTCCGGATGCCTGGCCGTACACCGATGCTTCTAGCTAGGAGCCTGTGCTTTCAAGGCTCCTAGTAAAGTGCTCCTAGTACAGTGCGCTAGCCATCCTCCGGCGCGCATCCAATGCCACTGGATCTGCGGTATCGAATAGCACAAGCAGCTCTAGTAGACGCGACTTGATGGCCTCACGATCATCGCCAAACACCTGCGGGAGCAACTTCAACAAACGATCGAGCGCCTTCGCCGGGTCGTCGACAAGCATCGTGACATCCGCGGCATCGAGGGCGAGCGCGACGTCCTTCGGCGCTGCGTCGGCTTTTGCAATTGGATCTGCACTGCGATCGATGTTGGCAGCGCGGGCGAAGAAGGACACATTCGCGTGAGCGCGCTTCAGACCCTGATTTGCGGGCTCGGACTGCAGCATAGCGTCATACAGCTCCAACGCCCCGTCGAAATTGCCCTCCTCGAGCAACTCTTCAGCCTGCTCCAAACGCGGGTCATCGGTGGGTACGGGATTGCCGAAGAAGTCAGTCGGCTCGGGAGCCTCCGGCTCGCTGCCCTCCCCAGCCATACGAGTTCCCGCCGGCAACCCCTTGAGACACCCCCGAGTGGCCTCCATAACCTGCGCCAGCCACTGTTCCAGCCAATCCCTGGTTTTCTCGCCTACAAACATGCCAATGGGACTGCCCATAGCCACGGCCGTGACTGTCGGCACTGCCTGCACACCGAATGCCTGGGCCAGCTGCGGATGCTCCTCAGCATCTGCCCACGCCAGAATCCAGTTCAAATTGGCCTCACGGGCCATGCCTTCTAGCTCAGCCCGAAGACGCAGCGAATCAGCTGCTCCCGCCATGCCGATTAAGACAATTACCGGTACCTGCTCCGAGCGCAGAACGACTTCTGCCTCAAGGGTCTGCGGGGCAATCTCCACCACAGGAGGAAGCCCGTCTCCCTGATCACTGGTTGCCCGCTCGATCTCCTCTCGGCGCTTACGTTCGGCTTCGGCGCGCTGGTGGAGCTGCTCCAAATCAACCGTACCGGGCGGTGGTGGCGGGGTCGAGCACTCGCGGTGACCGTGTGCTCCATGCGAGTGACCATGCGAATGGCCATGTGCGTGACCATGTCCAGCTGGCATCGTAAAAGGGTTCCTCTCCAGTGTCGTCGTAAAGCCTATGTAAAAACCTATGTAGAGCCTACGTGTCCAAGCCGAACAAGAGACTAGTCGGTAGCTTTTAGCGCATCCTCCACCGCATCGACTTTCGCACGCAGCTGCCCGGTGTACCCATTGCGAATGTCCGCTTTGATGACGAGAGAAGTGCGCGGACTGACACGGCTGACTGCTTCCGTGGCTCGCTTAACCACGTCCATCACCTCATCCCACTCGCCTTCAACAAGGGTGAACATGGCATTAGTTTCGTTGGGCAGGCCAGATTCGCGCACAACACGTACGGCTTCAGCAACGGCCTCAGCCATTCCCTGCTCAGGATCGGAGAAAGTGGGGGCAACAGAAAATGCGACAATCATGGCGCCGATAATAGCGAGTACTCTGGAAACTATGAGTGAGACACAGATTCCCGTTCCCCATAAGTACGTAGTCGCTGTTGATCACGTCGGCGTCGCAGTTCCAGATTTTGATGCCGCTATTGAGTGGTACCGCGCAAACCTGGGGTTCATCAACTACCACGATGAGGTCAATGAAGAGCAGGGCGTCCACGAGGCCATGGTCGGCCCGGCCGACAAGGTTGAAGGTGGCACTCTGGTTCAGATTCTCGCGCCGCTGAATGACCAGTCCACCATTGCAAAGTACCTGGACAAGAAGGGGCCGGGAATCCAGCAGTACGCAGTTCGCGTCACTGATCTGGAGGCTCTGATGGCACATCTGAAGGAGCAGGGCACCCGCGTGCTCTACCCGGAGCCGAAGATTGGCACCGCAGGTTCGCGCATCAACTTCATCCACCCGAAGGATGCCGGTGGTGTCCTGCTGGAGCTCGTTGAGCCGGCAAAGTAAATCTATCCCCAGCGGCGCGTGATAGTGCGGTGAGCTCTGTTGCGCCAGCAGTTAGTGTGCCAATGGCGCCGGTCATCGGCGCCTGCACCATAATCCTGTGGCCATGCCACGATGTGCGAGGTTCCAGGCATGATTTCCTGGTCGCACCCCGGACAGCGATAAACCTTATTGGACTGGCCAGCGCTGATGTTACGCACCGCAAAGTCCACGTCCTGCCAACCGGCAGGCCCGGATTCAGTGCGGGTGTTTTGAAAAGAACTGCCAAACGCGGGCAGGCTGCCGCGATTCTGGCCTTGGTTATTACGCCTGCCGCGTTGATTACCCCGTTGATTGCCGCGCCGCTTGTGGTTTCGCCTAGGCATGGCTAAAACAACCGCAATTCGTTGGACTCCAGGCCACGCAGCGCGTCGTAATCCACGGTCACACAGCGAATACCACGGTCCTCTGCCAGAGTCTTGGCCTGTGGCTTAATCTCCTGGGCAGCAAAAATCCCCTCCACCGGTGCCAGCAGCTCATCGCGGTTCAGCATCTCCAAGTAACGGGTTAGCTGCTCGACACCATCGATACCGCCCCGACGCTTAACCTCCACTGCTACAGTGGCTCCGTTTTCATCGCGGCCAAGCAGATCCACCGGCCCAATCGCGGTTGGGTATTCGCGCCGAATCAGGGTGTAGCCCTCGCCAAAAGTTGTGAACTGATCGGCAAGCAGCTCCTGTAGATGCGCTTCTACACCATCCTTCTCCAGGCCGGGATCCTCTCCCAGCTCGTAGGTGCTATCAGCTAACACCTTGCCGATAGTGATACGAAGCTGCTCGCCCTTCTTGTTCTCAACGACCCAAAGCTTTTCACCAGTGTCTTCACCCGACTCGTCGAAAATATCCTTCTCCGTCAGTGTGCACGGCGGTGTCATCCAGTTCAGAGGCTTATATGCACGGTCGTCGGCATGCACAGAGACAGACCCATCAGCTTTCACCAACAGCAAGCGCGGAGCATGAGGCAGATGGGCATTCAAGCGACCGACGTAGTCGACGGTGCATTCAGCAATCACAAGGCGCATTCCCCTACCCTAACGTGACTGCCGCGCGGGAGAAAACAATACCCGCTAGAGGCTTCGCAATAACCTGCTGTCGCAGCCTAGTACTGACTTCCCCGACCACGGTTATAAGCCGAACGAAAACGTCGCTCAATATCTGTAGGAAACTCACGAGTTTGGCGTGACGACGGCTTCGACTCCACCCACGCCACCAGCGCGGTGTCCGAGGACGAGTCCACGGCAAACTCCCACTCGGTATTTTCCCCCGATTTAATCCTGACTACCCGAAGCCCGGGCGCGAAAAAACCCGCCTCGATGTCAGTCGGATTTCGGCGATCCACAATAGCGACATCGTGACGGGCAAATTCGGCATCACAGCCAGGACGCAACGAACGTAGCTTGTACATCTTCAACGTCGACTCTGAATAAACCATGACGCCATGGCGCCAGTGACTGCCATCACCGGCAGGAAGACGACGAGCGATAACAGGGGTACCTTTTGCATGCAGGCTGGCAAAACGCCACAGGGCAAGCGCCCCGCCGACGATTAACATCGCACCGATAATCATGAGCATGATTGACATCATGGTTACGCTTGAAAACACTATCTGCCAGCCTCGCATCCGGGTGAATAGACGACGAACCTTGGTCCAAAAGCGCATTAGAGGCTTTTTACAAACCCTACCCGATTGTTGCACTGACATGAAAAATAACTAAGAAAAACGGGGCGGGGAGCTTGCAAGATTTCTCTTGCGAGCTCCCCGCCCCGTTTAAAGAAGCAGGAAGAATACGGTCGTGCGACCGGATGTTCAGGCGAACAGACTACTTGGTGGAAGCGCGACGAGCCGCGCGAACCTCCGACTCAGCCTGTGCCTTTACTGCAGGGTCATCCGAAGTCAGGTTGGACTCGGCCTCGGAGAGGTTAACCTCGTCAGCCCAGATTGCCTTATCCGCGAGGATCGAAACCTTCGAGGTAGACACGGAAATGAACCCACCCTGTACCGAAGCGACAAGAACCTTGCCGTCTGCGGTCTTGATGGTCACCGTACCGTTGTTGACCAGCTGGCCAAGCAACGGCTGGTGTCCGGGCAGCACGCCGATCTCACCCTCGGTGGTCTGAGCAGAGACCAAAGTGGCCTTGCCCTTCCAGAGCGGTCGCTCAACAGCAACCAGTTCAGCGGTGATTTCAGCCATGAGGATGCCCCTTACTTCTTCTGCATTTCAGCGTACTTCTTCTCGACATCGTCGAGGCCACCCAGGCCGTCGAAGGCCATCTCCGGGTAGTTGTCGAAGTCGCCCTTGCAGATGCGGTCGAAGGCAACAATGGTGTCCTTCAGCGGGACGTACGAACCAGGCAGACCCGTGAACTTCTCAGCAACGAAGAAGTTCTGACCCAAGAATCGCTGGATACGACGTGCACGCTGCACGGTCACCTTGTCCTCCTCAGACAGCTCGTCCATACCGAGGATGGCGATGATGTCCTGGAGTTCCTTGTTTTTCTGCAGGATGTTAATAACCTGCTGGGCAACGCGGTAGTGCTCCTCGCCGACGATCGACGGCTCGAGGATACGAGAAGTCGAAGTCAGCGGGTTCACTGCCGGGTAAATACCCTTCGATGCAATCGAGCGGTCGAGCTCGGTGGTTGCATCGAGGTGGGCGAAGGTCGTTGCCGGAGCCGGGTCGGTGTAGTCATCGGCAGGCACGTAGACGGCCTGCAGAGAGGTAATCGAACGGCCCTTGGTGGACGTAATGCGCTCCTGCAGAACACCCATCTCGTCAGCCAGGGTCGGCTGGTAACCCACGGCGGAAGGCATACGACCCAGCAGGGTCGAAACCTCAGAACCGGCCTGGGTGAAACGGAAGATGTTGTCAATGAAGAGCAGCACGTCCTGGTGCTGAACATCGCGGAAGTACTCTGCCATGGTCAGACCCGACAGCGCGACGCGCATACGGACTCCCGGAGGCTCGTCCATCTGACCGAAGACGAGGGCGGTGTCCTGGAGAACGCCCATCTCTTCCATTTCCAGGAAGAGGTCGGTGCCCTCACGGGTACGCTCACCAACACCGGCGAAGACCGAAGTACCGGAGAACTCGCGTGCAATACGCGTAATCATCTCCTGGATCAGAACGGTCTTACCGACACCGGCACCACCGAACAGACCAATCTTGCCGCCCTTAACGTACGGGGTCAGCAGGTCGATGACCTTAATACCGGTTTCGAGAATCTCGGTCTTACCCTCGAGCTGGTCGAAGGCCGGCGGCTCACGGTGGATGCCCCACTGCTCACCATCGCGACCCAGGCCCGGCTCGTCCAGGCAGTCGCCCATTGCGTTAAAGACGTGACCCTTGACGACGTCACCAACCGGAACCGAAATCGGCTTACCGGTGTCCTTGACCTCTGCACCGCGGACCAGGCCGTCGGTCGGAGCCATAGCAATGGTACGAACCATGTTGTCACCGAGGTGCTGTGCAGTCTCGAGGACAATGGTCTTGGCGACCGACGGAAGGGAAACTTCCACGGTCAGCGCGTTGTAAAGTGCCGGCAGTTCGTTACGCGGGAACTCCACGTCGACGACGGCACCGATGACACGCACAACACGGCCCACAGCCGTGGTGGTGTTCTGCTCACTTAGAGCTGTGCTCATATCTAGTCACTTTCTCCGCTGTCGTCGAGCGCACCGGCGCCACCGACGATTTCTGTGATTTCCTGGGTAATCTGTGCCTGACGTGCCTGGTTAGCAACACGCGAGAGGTCCTTGACCAGCTCGGTAGCGTTGTCCGTCGCAGACTTCATAGCGTTACGACGGGCAGCGGACTCAGAGGCAGCGGCCTCGAGCATCACTGCGAACAGGGTGCGGGACACGTACTGCGGCAGAAGCTCTGCCAACAGGGTGTCTGCATCAGGCTCGAATTCATAGTCCGGATTGAGGTCATCTGATCCATCGGACAGCATGTCCTCGCCCTGAGCAATCTCGACATCCTCGTACACAGGCTCAATCGGGAGCATCTGGTGTGCACGCGGAATCTGAGAAAGCATGGACACGAATTCCGTGTAGACAACGTGGACCTGGTCAAAGCCCTGAACGGCCTCGCCGTTGGTGCCACGCAGGCCTTCGCGGTACTTGGCAGTGCCCTCGGCCGTAGCGTTGAAACCATCAATGAGGTGACGACGCACGTCGTGGGTTGCGGCGTAGTCCGGATCCTGGGAGAAGCCCTCCCACGTACCGGCGAGCTCGACACCACGGAAGTCGTAGTAGTCGGTGCCCTTACGGCCAGTCACGTAGAGAACGACCTCATGTCCCTGCTCTTCCAGAGCGGTACGCAGCTCTGCAGCTTTCTTCAGGACGTTGTGGTTGTAGCCGCCACACATGCCGCGGTCACTGGTAACAACCAGGACTGCAACACGCTGGTTACCCTCACGCTCTACGAGCATCGGGTGATCCAACGACGAAGCCGATGCGAGACGTCCGATGACCTTCTCGATTTCGTCGGCGTACGGCTGGGAGTCTGCCACGCGACGCTGCGCCTTGGTAATGCGCGAGGTTGCGATAAGCTCCTGGGCCTTGGTGATCTTCTTGGTCGAGTTCACCGACTTGATTCGGGCTCGAAGTTCACGAAGATTCGCCATGTCCTATTCCCTCCCTTCAATTGCGAAAACGGTCATTGAATAGCTCAACCTGCCTAGTTCTGGGCAGTCTTGCGGGAGACCGTAATCTGCTGCTTCTTGAGCTCGTCCTCGTCGAGTGCCTCGACCGGGGCCTCGGAAGCCAGCGGTGCGCCCTCAGAAGTCTGGAAGGACTTCTTGAAGTTAGCGGTAGCGGACTTCAGAGCAGCCTTGGACTCGTCAGAGAAGGCAACGCCGCCGTCAATCTGCTCGAAGACTGCAGGCTGAGTGTCCTGCAGGTGCTCAAGCAGCTCGGACTCGAAGCGACGGACATCCTCAACCGGGACATCGTCGAATTCGCCCTCACCAGCGAGGTAGATGGAGGTCATCTGGTACTCGACCGGCTGCGGGTGGTTTTCCTTCTGCTTCAGCAGCTCAACCAGACGCTGACCGCGCTCCAGCTGACGCTTGGAGGCATCGTCCAGGTCGGAAGCGAACATTGCGAATGCTTCCAGGTCGCGGTAGGACGCGAGGTCCAGACGCAGGTTACCGGAAACCTTCTTCATGCCCTTGGTCTGTGCGGCACCACCAACACGGGAAACCGACACACCGACGTTAATAGCCGGGCGGACACCCTGGTTGAACAGGTCGGACTCGAGGAAGACCTGGCCGTCGGTAATGGAAATGACGTTGGTCGGAATGAAGGCCGACACGTCGTTTGCCTTGGTCTCGATGATCGGCAGTGCGGTCAGCGAGCCTGCACCCATGTCGTCGGAGAGCTTCGCAGCACGCTCCAGCAGACGGGAGTGGAGGTAGAAGACGTCACCCGGGTAAGCTTCGCGTCCCGGCGGGCGACGCAGCAGCAGTGAGATGGCACGGTAGGCCTCTGCCTGCTTAGTCAGATCATCGTAAATGACCAGGACGTGCTTGCCCTGGTACATCCAGTGCTGACCCAGTGCGGCGCCTGCGAATGGTGCAAGCCACTTGAAGCCTGCGGCATCCGACGCCGGGGCAGCAACGATGGTGGTGTACTCGAGTGCGCCCTGCTCTTCGAGGGTCTGACGCACACCAGCAATAGTGGAGCCCTTCTGACCGATAGCAACGTAGATGCATCGCACCTGCTTGCTCGGGTCACCGGACTCCCAGTTAGCCTTCTGGTTCAAAATGGTGTCCAGGCAGACCGCGGTCTTACCGGTCTTACGGTCACCAATGATCAGCTGACGCTGACCACGACCAATTGGGGTCATTGCGTCGATGGCCTTAATACCAGTAGCCATCGGCTCTTCAACCGGCTGACGCTGCAGCACGGTCGGTGCCTGCAGCTCGAGGACGCGGTCCTCTTCAGCCTCAATGTCGCCCAGGCCGTCAATCGGCTGGCCCAGGGGGTTAATTACGCGACCGAGGAACTTGTCCCCGACCGGAATCGAAAGGACGTCACCCGTCCGCTTTACCTCGTCACCCTCTTTAAGCGACTCGAAGTTACCCAGCACCACAACGCCGACCTTGTCGGTGTCGAGGTTCTGAGCGACGCCAATGACGCCGCCCGGGAACTCCAGAAGCTCATTCGTCATGACCGACGGCATTCCCGAAACCTGGGCGATACCATCAGCTGCACTGATAACAACGCCAACCTCCTCGCGGGAGGCCTCCGGGGAGTAGCTCGAGGTGTAGTTCGCAATCGCGCTACGGATCTCGTCGGAGGAGATCGTCAGCTCCGCCATGTTCTTCCTGCTCTCGGTAATATTCTTCCAGTGATTAATCGTCTAAACCATCCGTCAGCCGAGGCCGACGCGCAGCTTCTCAAGCTTTGTTGAAAGGCTACCGTCGATGACCTCGTCGCCAACCCGGATGACCAGTCCACCGAGAATCGACTTATCGATCACGGTGTGGATGGACATCGCCTTGCCGTAGACTCGGCCGAGCTTGTCCGCCAGTGCTCGCTCTTGCTCGTCAGAGACGGCCGTGGCACTGGTCACGCGAGCGACGACGTGGTTCCGCAGGCCGGCGGCTAGCCGGGACAGGGAGTCAATGTCGTCCGCGGGGCGCTTGGATGGGCGACCAACAGCCTGCAGTGCCAGGGTCTCGGTCACGGAAGTGACCTTGCCGTACAGCACAGAGGCGAGGAGCCCACGCTTGGCTTCGGGGGTTGCGGCCTTGTCGGCCAGCAGCTGTTCAAGCTGCGACTGCTCAGCCAGGATGTGTCCCAGTTGGAACAGCTCAGACTCAACAGTCTCAAGCTGTCCCTGGCCTTCGGCAGAGCGAAGGAGGGCGCGACGGCCCAGCTCTACCAAACCCTCACGCATTTCACGCGGGGTGGACCATACCTGCGCGGCAGCATCCACGACGAGGTTAAGAGTCGTCTCAGATACCTTGCCCGCGAACAGGCTCCGGACAAGGCCGGAACGCTGTTCCGCAGTCGCCGAGGTGTCGGCGACAGCGACACGCAGGCCGCGGTCGGAGTCCAGGACCTCGACGATGTCGAAAAGCTCGGAACCAGTCTGAGCAGCCTGAGCAACAGCAACATTGTCGCCGCCGATAGCGGCGTCCAGTCGCTGGCTAAGGGCTGCCAGGGATTCGCGGCTTGCTGCGTGCATGTCGCCTACTTTCCGGCCGGGGCCACGGTGTCAAGGTTGGACAAGAAGTTGTCAATCGTCGACGAGTTACGAACGTCGTCGGAGAGCTGCTCGCCCAGAAGGCGCTCAGCCAGATTGATGGAGTTCTGGCCCATTTCCTTGCGCAGCTCTGCGACTACCTGCTCACGCTGGGCAGCGAGCTGCTTTTCACCGGACTCGATGATTCGTGCGCTCTCGTCATTGGCCTTGGTCGTAGCGTCTGCAATGATGCGCTGACCCTGTGCACGGGCTTCATCGCGAATCTTTGCTGCTTCAGTACGGGCCTCTGCGAGCTGACTGTTGTACTTTTCCAGAGCGGCCTTCGCCTCGGCCTGTGCAGCCTCAGCGCGCTCAATGCCGCCCTCAATCCGGTCCTCCCGCTCGGTCAGGACCTCCTGGAACTTCGGAAGAACGAGCTTCCAGAAGAGAACCAGGATAACTACCAGCGGGACAACGGACCAGACGATGTCATAGGTCTTTGGCAGCAGCGGGTCAACGGACTCTCCCATCGGGAGGTCACCCGCCGCTAGCAAAAAGGTGAAATCTGTCATGGTTTACGTGTTCTCCGCTTGAAGGTCCGGACTTAGAAAACGAAGCCTGCGACCAGGCCGATCAGGGCGAGAGCCTCAGTGAAGGCGATACCCAGGAACATGGTGGTACGCAGCTGGCCGGCCATCTCTGGCTGGCGTGCCATACCCTCAACGGTCTTGCCGGCGACGATACCGATACCGAGGCCCGGGCCCAGGGTGGACAGACCGTAACCGATGGTCTTCAGGCCAGCGTTGGTGTCGACAGCCTGGACAGCGTCCTGGGCGGAGAGGATGACGTCGTTCATTATGAACCGTTCCCTTTCTTAAAGGATGGCCCCGGAATAAAGATTGTTCTAAGTAGGCCCGGGGCTTTGTGGGTCAAGTGGGTCTTGCTATTAAATTGGCGAGGCCTTGTTGCCGAATGTGCGGCCTCATTAGTTATGGGTTAGTGCTCGTCTGCGTGCAGCGACAGTTCGATGTAGACGGCGCTCAGCAGGGCAAAGATGTATGCCTGCAGGAAAATCACCAGCATCTCGAACAGCGTGAATGCTACCGCAGCGACAAGGGTTAACCCGGACAGGGCGGTCCAACCATTCAGCTGCCAGAAGAAGAAGTTCGTGGCACCGAAAAGCAGGACTAGAACCATGTGGCCCGCCAGCATGTTGGCCATCAGACGGATGGTCAGCGTAACTGGGCGGAGAACGAAGTTGGAGAAAATCTCGATCGGCACCACGATGAGGTGGAGTACCGGTGGCAAGTTCGGAATAACAACTGCCGACTTCACAAACTTGAAGAAGCCCATCTTCTTCGAGCCTGCGTAAATGAAGGCAACGTATGCGAACAGGGCCAGAACCAGTGGCATACCGATTCGGGCGTTCGGCGAAATATTGAGGCCAGGAATAATAGCCGCAATATTCATCGAGATAACAAGGAAGAAGATGGTGGCCAGAACCGGAAGGAAACGACGCCCCTCCTTCTTACCCAGAATCTCCTCCGCGATGTGGATGCGGACGAAGTCCAGCATCAACTCCGCAACGTTCTGCAGACCAGTCGGCACGAGCTTCGGACGACGCATTGCGACGACGAAGAACACGGCGACGATCACGGCCATCAAAAGACGAACAATCATCAGACGGTCCATGGCGTACCAGTCGCCACTGCCACCTAAAATGAAGTCGCCAAATTGTTCACCCGGGAAATACTCCTCCTGCAAGTTGGGTGAGTGAAACTCACCCCGCATCTCGGCAAGTGTTGTAACGCTCAGCGTTCTCTCCCGTGATTGGGCCGCTAGAACTATTGTCAAGCGGTGCGAAGGACGTCATTTAACGTGTCGCGCCGCGGATTCCATTCGCTCATCAGCACGGCGCTCACGGGGACCGTACCTGTGGAAATGATAGTTATTTCGATACAGGCCGTCTTACCCGAAACTCAGGATAACAGTTCTGACTCATTTTCCCCACCCGGTACACCCCCGTGTTTCCGACCCCGAAACCAACAAAGAGGCCGACGCCCCCTGTGGGTTTCGGCCTCTATTTGTGGCATCTTCTGCACAAACTCGGCAATATGCTTATTACCTGCGGTTTTAGAAGCGCATTACAGCCTCTCAGCAGGTCAACAAGTTATTAACGAGCTATTCGTCCTTCATTGGTTGCACATAAGTGAGGTTAGATTGCGACATTCCCCACACTTCTGCGCCCAGCGTCACCATCAGCGTAAGTACAACAGTGACGAAGAAAGTCATATTGTCATAAAACTCAAGATTTCTAATAACGACCAAGACACCAATTAGTACCACAATCTTCAACAGCCAGCCCCCCAGCACAACAGCGAGCGTGACAGACGGGGAAGTTCGAGCAGTAAAGAGGATGCCTAGAACGGTAAGCAATACGAAGGTTCCGCTAATGCCCGCGCCAAGGAGTACGCCCCAAACGCCGGGCATACCGTTTTTTCCACCCCAGACCAGCAGCGAAAGCACGGTAATCACAGCGAGCGCAATTGCGCCCGAGCGAGCAGCAGCCAGCAGCGGTCGCCGCGAATCGTCGTATTTAGACTCGGGCTCCGGAGTTGTTTTTTCAGTCACGGTCGAAGATTGTACCTTCTGCGTCCACGCCGACGTCCCATAACCTGCCGGCCCCCACTTCCCCTTCTGGGACGCGCTCCGCTTGAACGGTCGTCGGCAAGCGCATTGCGACGGCGGAGGGTGAAGATAACCGCGACAATGAGCAGGAACCCGAAGGTGAGAGCAACGAATTCGAAGGGGAAAACGGTGGTGGCAACGGCGGCGTACGCGACGACCGACACCCATAGGTAGAGCACCAATACCACGCGGCGATGACTGTGTCCCATCGACAGTAGGCGGTGGTGAATATGCATTTTGTCCGGCGAGAAGGGTGACTTGCCCTGGCTAACGCGGCGAACAACAGCCAGCAGCAAGTCGAGCATTGGCACACTAATTGCGGCGATGACGACCACAATCGGCGAAATCAGCGCGATGACGTCGGCAGTGCCGTACATGGAGGGTGCGATGCGTCCTGACGCCGACACCGATGCCGCTGCGAGCAGCAGTCCAATCATCATGGCGCCGGAATCGCCCATAAAGATACGTGCGGGTTCGAAGTTGTGCGGCAAGAAGCCCAGGCAAGCGCCAAGGAGACACGCGGAAATCATCGCGGGCGGATAGGCGGAGACGGTGCCGCCCTGGTCGTGGAGCATGACCATCGAATAGACAAGGATCGCCGCCGCGGCAATCATGCCGAGCCCCGCCGCAAGTCCATCGATGCCGTCAACAAAGTTGAAGGCATTAATCAGCGCCACAGTAAAGAGAACAGTCAAGACTGTGGACATGATTGGGTCGAGAATAAGTGTGGCACCACCGCTAAATGGGATATAGAGCAAATACCAGTTGACACCCATAAATGACATCAAAAGTGCCGCCGCAACCTGCCCTATAAGTTTAGTGATGGCATCTAGGTCAAAGAGATCATCCCAAATACCGACAATCAGCAATAGCGACGCAGCCGCCACAACTGCCCTCATATCTGGAGTCATGGGCGGAAAACCACGGGTGAGAGCCGGCATCACCGAGGCAAGGGCGATAGCTGCGACCACCCCGGAGTACATCGCCACGCCTCCGAGCCTGGGCTTCGGAATATCGTGGACATCGCGCGTGCGGGGCGCATCCAACCAGCCCGAGCGGACCAGTACATAACGCACTACTCCAGTGAGCAAATAACTGACAGCAGCGGAAACTAAAACGAGCATGGCGAGCTCGCGGATGGGCACACCTGCCCCACCCGACTGGGCTGCCAATAAGCTCATGTCCGCCACTAGGTACTACTCACCCACACAATCGCCGCAGATACTAAACAGGAAAGACTTTAGGTAGCCAAGATTACTGCCCCAGCAGTCGCTCGGGCGTCGTACTCAAAACCTCGGCAACCGCCGCAGCCGACACAGCGCCTTCGCGCAGAATCCTCGGCACCGGAGTCGAGATATCGACAATCGTCGATGGGGTGCCAATCGTGGCTTCGCCGCCGTCGACGTAGACAGCCGCTTCCCCACCGAGCATCTGCTTGGCACGCACGGCATTGGTGGCCGGTGCCTGGCCGGAGATATTCGCGCTGGATACCGCCATCGGACCGGTTCGGCGCAGAATCTCGATGGCGATTGGGTGCAGCGGCATGCGCAGCATGACCGTACCCGCGGTATCACCAAGGTTCCACGGCAAGCTCGGCGCCTGGTTCACAACCAGCGAAAGGCCACCCGGCCAGAAAGCCTCCACCAGCGTGCGAGCAGCTGGTGAGTATTCGCGGACGAGCCCCTCAATCGTGCTCCAGGAACCCACCAGCACCGGCACCGGCATATCTGGGCCGCGGTGTTTAGCACGCAGCAAGGAGGCAACGGCCTGGTTATCAAAGGCATCGCAGCCAAGGCCGTAGACGGTATCGGTAGGCATTACGACCAGCCGTCCTGCCTTCACAGCATCTACTGCTGCTGCAATTGCGCGTTCGCGGTTTTCATCTGTGCTGCAGTCCATAATCCTGCTCATCAGATTTTTGCTCCTGCTTCAAAGTTTGCTTTTAAGATCAATTCTTGCGCCCCACCGTAAAACGATCACGGCCTGCAAAGTCACGGCGGACCTCTACATCAGCGTAATCCCAGGTTTCCTTCAGCAGTGAACTGACATCACTGCCCGAAGAGTCATCGTGCTCAATGCCGATGACTCCACCCGGCCGCACCAGCGCATCCACTAGGTTAATCATAGGTCGAATGACATCTAGCCCATCGTCGCCGCCAAAGACCGCAGAGTGCGGATCAGCTCTCACCTCGGGGTCAACCTCCGTGTCTTCGGGCACATATGGAGGGTTGGACACAACAATGTCGGTCTCGCCTACCCAATCTGCGAGCTCACCGCCATCATCAATCAGCTGAACATCCGTGACATCGCCAGCAACTAGGTGCACACGTCCATTGCCGTACGTCTCGATGTTCTTCGCAGCCCACGCCCGTGCCCGCTCAGAGAGCTCTACAGCCACCACGTCCGCTTCGGATACGGCGTCGGCAATCGCCAACGCCAGCGCCCCAGATCCGGTACACAGGTCAACGATTTTCGGCTTGACGACGCCACTTGCGACCAGTTCACGGGCTCGATCGATTGCCCACTGCGCAAGCAGTTCCGTCTCTGGCCGGGGCACAAAAACACCGGGCCCAACCTGTAGTTCCAGGCTCATCACCGGCGCTGTACCGATGATGTGCTGCAGTGGCTCACGAGCCACTCTGCGGGCCAGCATCTCTGCCAAATGCTTGCGACCGGCCTCATCGGTGTACGGTTCGTCTCCGCGGAAGATGATGTCTGCCGGTCCCGCATTGACTGCGGCTGCAAATAGCGCCCGTGCGTCGGCATCCGGAGAAGCCAGCGCCGCGTCGTCAAGCGTGCGACGCGCATAGCGAAACAGCTCGCCGAGAGTACGGACGGAATCCGGTAACGTCGGCGAGCTATTTTCTGCGGGCGTGGGACTACTCGGCTTCAAGACGCTCAGCGCGCTCCGCGTCGTGGAGGGCCTTGAGCAGGTCATCCATGTCGCCGCCCAGCACCGAGTCCAGGTTATGAGCCTTGTAACCGATGCGATGATCGGAAACGCGGTTCTCCGGGAAGTTATAAGTGCGGATGCGCTCGGAGCGATCCATGTTGCGCACCTGAGACTTACGCTGGTCAGAGGCGGCCTCGGCCATCTCCTCCTCCTTCATCTGCTGCAGTCGAGCAGCAAGGACCTGCATAGCGCGAGCCTTGTTCTGAATCTGAGAGCGTTCCTTCTGACAGGTAACAACCAAACCAGTCGGCAGGTGCGTCAGACGAACCGCGGAGTCAGTGGTGTTAACACCCTGACCACCCTTACCAGAGGAGCGGTAGACGTCGACACGCAGATCCTTCTCATCAATCTGAATGTCCTCGACCTCGTCGGGCTCCGGGTAGACCAGCACACCAGCGGCGGAGGTCTGGATACGGCCCTGTGATTCGGTGACCGGCACGCGCTGCACGCGGTGAACGCCACCTTCGAACTTGAACACGCTCCACGCGCCGTCGCGGGACGGAGTCTTGGCACGGATGGACATGGTCATGTCCTTTACACCGCCGAGATCGGACTCGGACAGGCCGAGGATTTCGGTGGTGAAGCCGTGCTTTTCAGCGTAGCGCTGGTACATGCGTGCGAGCTCACCTGCGAAGAGAGCCGCCTCCTCACCGCCGGCACCGGACTTGAGCTCCATCACGATGTCATCGCTGTCGTGCGGATCGCGCGGAGCCAGCAGGTCAGCGAGCTTCTCCTCAAGTTCTTCGGCCTCAACAGCGAGACGTTCAGCCTCAGCTGCGAACTCGGAGTCCTCGTAGGCCATCTCGCGCGCTGCCTCCAGGTCATCCTGGACTTCAGTCAGCTTCTTGTGAGTCTGAATGACCGGCTGCAACTCATTGAAGCGCTTGCCGACCTTACGGGCAGCCTTCGGGTCGTTGTGCAGTTCGGGGTCAGCCAGCTGAGCCTCGAGCCCGTGGTATTCAGAGAGGATGTCGTCAACTGCGGAAACCTGATTAGCCATTGAATACTCCTTCAGATTGTGATGGGTGAAATGCTGGTTGGTGCTGTGGTTTCGGACGGGGTGGCGCTGTCGCACCGCTGGCACTGTGGCACCGCCCCTTGTGGCTAACCCCAGCTAAAGCATGTCATCCACATCAACGTCGGCGGCCATTGGTGCAGAAGAAGCCACCTGCATCAGGAATTCCTTGTTATTTCGGGTCTTCTTCAGCTGCTTAATCAACAGGTCGATAGCAGCCTGCGACTCCAGCGCAGAGAGGATGCGACGCAGCTTGTGCATAATGCGTGCCTCCTCGGTGCTGAGCAGCAGCTCATCCTTACGAGTACCCGACGGGTTGACATCCACTGCCGGGAACACGCGGCGCTCGGAGATTTTACGGTCGAGCTTCAGCTCGGCGTTACCGGTGCCCTTGAACTCCTCGAAGATAACGGTGTCACCTGCGGAACCGGTCTCCACCATCGCGGTGGCGATGATGGTGAGGCTGCCACCTTCTTCGATGTTTCGAGCAGCACCCAAGAAGCGCTTCGGTGGGTACAGAGCGTTGGAGTCGACACCACCGGAGAGGATTCGTCCCGATGCCGGCGAAGAGTTGTTGTACGCACGTCCAAGGCGGGTAATGGAGTCCAGCAGTACGACGACGTCCTGCCCCTGTTCCACCAGACGCTTTGCGCGCTCGATAGCCAACTCGGCCACTGCTGTGTGATCTGACGGCGGGCGATCGAAGGTGGAGGCAATGACCTCGCCACGGACACTGCGCTGCATGTCGGTGACTTCCTCCGGGCGCTCGTCGACAAGCACGACCATCATGTAGCACTCGGGGTTGTTAGTCGCGATAGCGTTCGCGATGTTCTGCAGAATCGTGGTCTTACCAGCCTTTGGCGGCGAAACGATGAGCGCACGCTGCCCCTTACCAATCGGCATAATCAGGTCGATGACGCGAGTGGTGAGGATCTTCTGCTCGGTCTCCAGACGCAGACGACGGTTCGGGTACAGCGGAGTGAGCTTAGCGAAGTTCGGGCGCTGCTTTGCCTGCTCCGGATCGAGGCCGTTTACGGTTTCGACCTTGACCAACGGATTGTACTTGCGGCGATTACGGCCGTTGCCATGAGTGACCTGGCCCGAGCCATTCTCCCGCGGCATGCGGACTTGACCGGTGACGGCATCGCCCTTGCGCAGGCCGTACTTACGAACCATTTGCGCGGACACCAGCACATCGTTAGAGCCCGGCAGGTAGCCAGACGTGCGCACGAATGCGGTCTTGTTATCTAGCACATCGACGATGCCCGCCACCGGCTGGAGCACGTCATCCTCGCGGATCTCATCCTGACCGCCGTGTCCCCCACCGTTGTTATCGCGTCCGCGACGGTCGCGGCGATTGCGACGGTTACGTCGGTTACGGTTGCCACGACCTTCATCGTCATGGTTGTTGCGGTCGTTATTTCGATTGTTGTTGCGACCACGACGGTTGTTACGGTTGCCACGACCGTCATCGTCGTTGTCTCGATCGTGGTTGTTGCGATCGTTGCGGTTATTGCGGTCGTTGCGATCACCGCGATCATTACGATCGTTGCGGTTGTCCTTACGATCACCGCGATCACCGCGATCATTACGATTGTCGTTACGCTCACCGCGGTCGTTGCCGTTATCGGAATCGTCGCGGCTATCGTCCTGATTCTCCTGCTCGCGCTGACGAGCACGGTTACGACGATTTCGACGCTGCTGAGAGCGGGACATCTCCTCGCGACCATCCGCGTTGGCGTCGTCACGCTTGTCGTTGCCCTTGTCGCTCTTGTCGGCGCTCTTGCTGGAATCCCTGTCCGCGCTTTCCGACGGCGATTCCTTGGCATCCTTCACCTTGGAGCCGGTATCCGCAGCCCCAGCCGCAGCCTTCTTCGCGCGGGATTTCCGAGCAGGCGCGGAACCAGCAGCCGGGGCACCATTCTTGATGGCCTCAATCAGCTCATGCTTGCGCATGGCGGAGATGCCGCGAATGCCCTTGCTGGAAGCGATTTCACGCAGTTCTGCCATTCGGAGGGCCGCAAGATTCTCTGGGCCGCCTGCCGTGGCAGTGGTGTCCGTATCGGTCACGGATGTCCTTTCATCGACCTTCCCTGCAGTCACTCCCTACAGGGGCTATGTCATTGACACTTTTTCGTTCTTACTGCCCGCCACCGCGTGTGCTCCGTCGTCGAACCTTTACCACGGGCGGAAAAATATCCGCAGCTAGCGGGAAATTATCGAAAAAGCCAGGCAAAAGGCCTCGACGTTGAAACTAAACCGAGGCATCTTGCCTACATTATTTCCGCATCTCAAACCTGAGCGTCCAGGTTGAAGATAGTTAGGAAATTTTAGGTCCACAGCACCGCAAGACTATGTAGTCGCACTACTGATTTATGTGTTTTCAATGTCACGTTGCACCATCGCGTTGTGTGAGCAACAGCGAAGGTCAACGGCATGCGGAGTACATGAAGAAGTACGTATCTAACCGCGTATTGAAAACGACCTATTGCCCAAGGATAGTCACCAAATAGTCAGGTAGCAACACTAGTTCTCACCTGCGTTTCGCTAGGTCGCGCGGCTGCGAGTCGGTACTGTAGAGCTCATGCGCAGTACGATGCCTCATATTCCTCTCAATATCGCTCAGATTGTGGAATACGGTCGCACCATTCACGGTCGGACTCCGGTGACCTCCTGGAACAGTGACGGACCCGAGACCACCACTTTTGCCGCCATCGCCGCGCGCGCAAGTGCGCTCGCACATGCACTTCGCGATGAGCTCGGTATCGACGGCGACCAACGCATCGCTACCCTGATGTACAACTGCGCCGAACACTTCGAGGTCTTCCTCGGCGTTGCCTCCATGGGCGCAGTATTCCAGCCGCTGAACAAACAGCTCATGCCGGATCAGATTGTGCACATTATCAATCACGCCGATGACCAGGTCATTATCGCAGACCAGACCGAGATTGAACTGCTCGCCGAAGTTCTTCCGCACTGCCCGCGCGTCCGCGCTGTCATCATTATCGGTATCGGAGATCTGTCCGACGTGGCCGAGCATCTGCCAGATGGCATCCCGTGGTACTCCTACGAATCACTCATCGACGGGCGCCCTAGCCGCTTCGACTGGCCTGAGCTCGACGAAAACTCCGGCGCAGCCATGTGCTACTCGACGGGTACCGAGGGCGCACCTAAAGGTGTCGTCTACAGCCACCGCTCGCTGTACTTGCACAGCCTGAATATGCGCACCACTGACTCCTTTGCAATTTCGCACGGAAACCCGTGGCTGTGCTGTGTGCCCATTTATCACGTCCTGTCCTGGGGCGTGCCGCTGGCCTCCTTCATGTGCGGGGCATCGCTGATTTTCCCCGGCGCGGACCTCTCCGCGCCGCGTCTGGCAGAAATCATCGAAACCTCAATGCCACGCGTAGCTCAGGGCGTGCCGACGCTGTGGATTAACCTCATGGCGCACTACCTCAGCAATCCTCCGAAGCGCATGAGTCTCCAAGAGATTTTCTCGGGCGGGTCCCCTGTTCCACCTGCGCTGATTCGACTATGGGAAGAGCGTTACGGTGTCGACGTCATCCACTTCTGGGGTATGACCGAGACTTCGCCTATCGGTACCGTGGCACGCCCTCCGTACGGCGCCTCCGGTGAGGCCCGCGAACGATACCGTGTCAGCCAAGGGCGTTTCCCGGACCTCATGCAATTCCGCATTGTTGATGACAACGACCGCGTGCTCGACCTGCATGACCGCAACCAGGGGGAGCTGCAGGTGCGCGGCAACACGGTCACCGGAGGCTACTACAGCTCTCCGGAGGCTCAAGCTGGAGGCACCGCTCACTTCTTCCGCGGTGCGGAGGTCGACGAGGCTAGCGAACAGTTCACCGAGGACGGCTGGCTACGCACTGGCGATGTCGGCTCGATTACGCACGACGGCTACCTGACTATTCATGATCGTGCTCGCGATGTCATTCGCTCTGGTGGCGAGTGGATCTACTCCGCCCAGCTGGAGAACTTCGTAATGGAAAGCACACAGGTACTCGAGTGCGCGATTATCGGCATGCCAGATAAAAAGTGGGGTGAGCGCCCGCTGGCAATTACGGTGCTGATGCCGGAAGTTGAACCGAGCAAAGAGACCGCGGAAATGCTCCGCGATGAGCTGCGGCCAAAGCTGCCGAAGTGGATGCTGCCGGAATACTGGGCCTTCGTGGACTCAATCGATAAGACCTCAGTGGGCAAGTTCGACAAGAAAGACCTGCGCTCGCACTTGAGCGCAGGCCAGTACAGCATCGTGAAACTGAAAGGGCCGGGCGAAAAGTAGGTGGCAGGCTAAGCCACCGGCTCGGCAGCTGTCCGCAGTAACGGCTTAGCCGTCGACAACGACCTTAACCGGCTCGCCGATTCCCAGCTCCATGACCTTGATGCCAGCCTCGCGGGCATCGTCCAAGATCTTCTCATCCACTGCAGTAGTTCCCAGAACCATACAGGTCGGGCCAGCGCCCGAGAGGAATGCCGCGTAGCCACGGTTGCGCAGGCGGTTGACCCACTCTGCGGTCACCGGCAGCACGTCGGAGCGGTACGGCTGGTGCAGGCGATCTCGCGTTCCCTCCCACAGCAGTTCTGGGTGGGACTGCAGCGCTGCGGTCATAACCGCAGTACGGGAGACATTGAAACGAGCGTCGACATGCGAAACATCGCTCGGCAGCACCTGACGGACCGCATTCGTGGAGGCGTGAAATGCCGGTACGAGTGCAGTCGCCTGAATGGATTCATGCACCGGAATGCTCACTGCTCGGTACTGAGGTGCAGTGCGACCATCGACAGGCTTGTCAGTCCAGCTGACCACTGCTCCGCCGAGGACGGATGCGCCAGCGTTATCCGGGTGGCCCTCGAAGACCGAGGATTCCTGGATTACCTGGTCGTCGGTAAGCGGGAAGCCGGCCAGACCGTTAGCTGCAGCGACACCAGCGACGGCGGCTGCTGCGGAAGAGCCTAGGCCGCGCGACTGCGGAATGGTGTTATGGCAAATAACCTTCAGCCCCGGTGCCTCGACACCTGCGGCGCGAAGGCCCGCGCGAATCGCGCGCACTACCAGATTAGATTCGTTGCGCGGCAGGTCGACTTCGCCCTCACCGTGAATCTCAACGACGACACCCGATTCGATGACCTCGACCTCGACAATGTCGTAGAGCGCGACGGCCAACCCCAGGGTGTCGAAGCCCGGGCCCAAGTTCGCTGACGAACCTGCAACCGTGACAGTGACCTTCTGCCCCGGGAAAAGCTCCTGTGCCATTTAGATATCCATTCCTTCGATACGAATGACGTTGTTGACGGCCAAAACCGCGTCGTTGGCGCGCAATTCGTCGACCGTTGCTTCCAAATCCTTCTCCAGCGCCTTGTGAGTCACGATGACCAGGCGAGCACCGTTGGCGCCCTCTTCCTGGCGGACGGTGCGCAGGGAGATGTTGTGATCAGAGAAGGTGCGAGCGACATCGGCAAGCACTCCGACGCGATCGTCGACGTGCAGGTCGATGTGGTAGCGGGTGCGAACGTCACCGAAGTCGAGGATCGGCAGGTTAGCGTAGGTGGAATCCCCCGGTGCGCGACCACCGTGGACAATGTTGCGAGCGGCGGCAACAAGGTCACCGAGCACTGCGGAGGCGGTCGGGTTACCACCAGCGCCGTTGCCGTAGAACATCAGACGACCAGCGGCCTCAGCCTCGATAAAGACAGCGTTGAAGGACTCACGCACAGTTGCCAGCGGGTGACGACGTGGAATCAGCGCTGGGTACACACGGGCGGAAATGGACTCCTTGCCATTCTCGTCCATTACTCGCTCACAGGTAGCCAGCAGCTTAATGGTGCAGTCTGCGCTCTTGGCGGCTGCGATGTCGTCAGCGGTGATCCCGGTAATGCCCTCGCAGTGAACGTCATCGGCAGTCACGCGGGTGTGGAATGCCAGGCTGGCCAGAATAGCTGCCTTGGAAGCGGCATCGTGGCCCTCGACGTCTGCAGTCGGGTCGGCCTCGGCATAACCCAGGCGGGTGGCCTCTGCCAGCATCTCGTCGTAGTCCGCACCGGTGGAGTCCATCGCATCAAGGATGAAGTTGGTGGTGCCGTTGACAATGCCCATGACCGTATTGACAGTGTCACCGGCCAGCGAACGGCGCAGCGGGCCGACGACCGGAATAGCTGCAGCCACAGCAGCCTCAAAGAAAAGGTCGACGCCTGAGGAATCGGCAGCCTCAGAGAGCTCTTCGCCGTGAGCTGCGACAAGTGCCTTATTGGCGGTCACGACCGACTTGCCCGCACGCAGTGCCTCCAGCACAACGCGACGTGGGTAATCAATGCCACCGATGACCTCGACTACCAGGTCAACGTCATCGCGCTGGACCAGCGAAAAAGCATCGTCGGTAAGAAGATCCTGATCCACATTCGGACGCGGCTTGGTCTTGTCGCTCACAGCAATACCAACGACCTCGACCGGGCCGCCGATGCGGCGCTCGAAGTCCTCAGCCTTCTCGTTGAGCAGGCGGTAAACCTCAGTACCGACTGTGCCAAGACCTAAAATAGCGACACCAACTTTGTGGCCCTCGCCCTTTCCAGGATTATTCGTTGCGGCAGTCATCGTGGCGTTTCACACTCCAGGCTTAGTAAGTCTTGTACGGTTTCTCGTCTTAATATTTGGGTCACTTGACCATCGCATACCGACACTACTGGTGGTCGCGTCAGCATGTTGTAGCGGCTGGCCATTGCGTAACAGTATGCCCCAGTAGCAGCCAGCGCGAACAGATCACCCTCAACAATGTCGTCCGGGTAGTTCGCGTCATTAATCAGAATGTCTCCCGATTCACAGTGCTTTCCGACGACACGGGTGGGAATCCTGGAACCTGATACTTCGCGATTAACGACGCGACCATCATAGTTCGAGCCGTAAAGCGCCGGACGAATGTTGTCGCTCATTCCACCATCGACCGATACGTAACGACGGGTCATACCCTCATCGATGGTTACATCCTTCAAAGTGCCCACTTCGTACACCGTGACCATGGACGGGCCAACGATGGCACGACCTGGTTCAACAGCAACTGTCGGAGTTTCAATGCCGATACGCTGCGCAAGCTTGTCCACGGCAGTGAGGATCTCGTCGGCAAGTGGAGCAACGTCAAGGGGCTGCTCGCCTGCGGTGTATGCAATACCGAAACCGCCACCGAGGTCAAGGGTGTTGAAGTGTTTCGAGATTTCAGTGCCGTGGCGTTCGACGAGCTTTTCCACCAGCGAGAACACGCGCTCGGCCGCGAGAATGAAACCGTCGGAATCGACGATCTGGGAGCCGATGTGACAGTGCAGACCAATCAGGCGCAGATTGTCGTCCTCTTCTACGAGGTTGGCAGCTTCCAGCGCCGAACCGGACGCGAGGGAAAAGCCAAACTTCTGATCCTCGTGTGCGGTAGCGATGAACTCGTGGGTGTGTGCTTCCACACCGGGCTTCACGCGGACGAGCACGTCCTGCACCACGCCTGCTTCAGCCGCCACCTGGGACAGGCGACGCAGCTCCGAAGGGGAGTCAAGCACAATCTTGCCGACGCCAGCGGAGATAGCATCGCGCAGCTCTGCGGTGGACTTGTTATTGCCGTGGAAGGTCATGTCCTTGGCTGGGAAGCCCGCAGCAAGAGCGATAGCCATCTCGTTGCCCGAGGCGACATCGAGATGCAGCCCCTCCTCCATTACCCAACGGGCAATGGTCTTCGACAGGAAAGCCTTGGACGCGTAGTGGACATTCTCCGCGCCACGGAAGGCCTTGGCCATCGAGCGGCAGCGGGAGCGGAAGTCCTGCTCATCGACGACAAAAACCGGAGTGCCAAATTCTTTGGCAATGTCGACCAGGCTCACGCCGCCAATTTCCACTGAACCGGGATTCTCTTCGTCATCACCCCGACGACGGGCGGTAATTGGCCAGACATGCGCTGGTAGTTCATTAAATTGGGTGGAATCGGGCCGGGTGTAGCCACCCAGCTCGAAACCATTGCCGTCGATAGGCACGAAACAGCTCTCTTTCTCCGTTACCCGGGCGGAGCAACGGGGTGTAGTTTTACGGGCGCGTTCGACTACATGCGCTCAGGTGCGGTAACACCGAGCAGCTGCAGAGCATTGGCCAGCGTCTGGCGGGTAGCCTCAGCCAGGCCGAGACGAGCACGGTGCAGCTCGGATACCTCTTCGTCGGCCTTAGGCAGAATCTGGCAGGTATCGTAGAAGCGGTGGAAGACACCGGCGAGCTGCTCAGCGTAACGGGCAATGCGGTGTGGTTCCCGCAGGTCAGCAGCGGACTTGATGATCGCCGGAAATTCGCCGATAGTGCGGATGAGCTCACCTTCACGGTCCTCTACCAGCAGGGAGAAGTCGGCATCTTCGCTAGTCACACCAGCCTCTTCGGCACGGCGGCCGATTGAGCACAGACGAGCGTGGCCGTACTGGACGTAGTAGACCGGGTTATCGCTGGACTGCGAAGCCCACAGCCCCAGGTCAATATCCAGGCTGGAGTCCACGGAGGAACGGATTAGCGAGTAGCGAGCAGCATCGACACCGATTGCCTCAACCAGGTCGTCCAAGGTCACTACTGTGCCCGCGCGCTTGGACATCCGGACAGCCTTGCCGTCGCGAAGCAAGTTGACCATCTGGCCGATGAGCACCTCGACGCCGTCTGCGTTGTAGCCGAGCGCGGCAGCGGCGGCACGCAGACGTGCGATGTAGCCGTGGTGATCGGCACCCAGCATGTAAATGCACAGGTTGTGGCCGCGGTCGAACTTGTTCTTAACGTATGCGATGTCACCCGCAATGTAGGCTGCATCGCCGTCGGACTTGATGACCACGCGGTCCTTGTCGTCACCGTAATCGGTGGACTTCAGCCACCACGCGCCGTCAGCTTCGTAGAGTTTGCCGTTTTCCTTCAGGGAGTTGACAGCTGCTTCCACCTGACCGGACTCGAACAGCG
The DNA here is from genome assembly GCF_001838285.1 of Corynebacterium sp. HMSC074C03. NCBI lineage: Bacteria > Bacillati > Actinomycetota > Actinomycetes > Mycobacteriales > Corynebacteriaceae > Corynebacterium > Corynebacterium sp. HMSC074C03. The sequence goes on from NZ_KV836238.1 coordinate 92,610, forward strand.
AATTTTCGTGGAAGTAAACATCGAAATCAGTGCCGAACTCGTGCAGAGACTCCTTGATGTGCTCGAACATCATGTCCACACCGATGGCGCGGAAGTGCTCCTGGACCTCCTCCTCAGAGCCCTCGAGTGCCTGCGGGTTCTTCTCCAGCACAGCAGCAGCAATGTCCTGGATGTACTCTCCGCCGTAGCCATCCTCCGGGGTCGGCTGGTTCCGGGCGGCGGCAACCAGGGAGTCGGAGAAGCGGTCAATCTGGCGACCGTGGTCATTGAAGTAGTACTCGCGGGTGACCTTGGCGCCCGTGGCGGACAGGACACGACCGAGAGCGTCACCGACTGCTGCCCAGCGGGTACCACCCAGGTGGATCGGCCCGGTCGGATTTGCGGAGACAAACTCCAGGTTCACGTCGAGGTTGGAGTTGAAGTCGGCATGACCCCACTTCTCCCCCGCTGCCAAGACGTCCTCGACGATCTTGCCCTGGGCATCGGAGGCCAGGCGGATGTTAATAAAGCCCGGGCCTGCGATGGTTGCTTCATCAATACCTTCAGAAGCGCCGAGTGCTGTGGCAATTTCAGTTGCCAAGTCACGCGGCACCATACCGACACGCTTGCCCAGCTGCATGGCGATATTGGTTGCATAGTCGCCGTGCTCAGGGTTACGCGGACGCTCGACGGTCGGGTTTTCCGGCACGATAGAGACATCGGCATCGTGGGAAGTCAAAACCTCGACGGTGACTTTTCGGACTAGTACAGCAAGATCAGCAGGATTCACGATTGCCTATCCTATTAGGTCAATCGCAGTCGTGGAAACATCAGCCGCCAAAAGATTCATTTGAGGGGCATCTGCAGGTCGTGGAGTCCGACTGCAACTAGCCATTTTCACGATCCAGGCGAATTTGCGTTGAGAACAGATTTAATCCGGGCCTAGGCGTAGCATTCAGGTAGGAAATTATTGCCTTATCCTCAACCCATTTTGGAGCGACCGTGAAAGTAGCACTTTTCGCGACCTGCATCGGGGACATGATGTTTCCGGATGCAGTGAGTGCGACAGCCAGAGTCCTCACGCGGCTCGGATGTGATGTGGTCTTTCCGCCACAGCAAACCTGTTGTGGCCAGATGCACGTCAACACCGGGTACCAGAAGGAAATCCTTCCTCAGCTAGACACCTACGCTGATGCTTTTGCGGATTCCTCGATTGACTACGTTGTCGCCCCGTCCGGTTCCTGCGCCGGCGCCGTTCGCCACCAGCATCCGATGATCGCGGGCCGCTACGGTACCCGTGCCCAAACCCATGCGGCACAGGCCTGCGCGAACAAGACGCTGGATCTCTCCGAGTTCATCACCGATGTCGCTGGTGTGACTGACGTCGGTGCTTACTTCCCCCACTCAGTGACCTACCACTCCACCTGCCACAGCTTGCGGGTGCTCAAAGTGGGTGACCGTCCGTGGCGGCTACTCAGTGCAGTCGATGGAATCGATTTGCGCGAGCTGCCCGGCGCGGCGGAGTGCTGCGGTTTCGGCGGCACCTTCTCGGTGAAGAATGCGGAGACTTCCGCTGCAATGGTTGCCGACAAGACAGCCAATATCCGCGCTACGGAAGCGGAGTTCGTGACCGCTGGCGATGCCTCCTGCTTGCTCAATATCGGTGGTGCGCTGCGTCGCCAGGACTCTGGCGTGCATGCCATCCATATGGCCGAGATTCTGGCCTCCACCAAAGAGACCCCGTTTGATGTGGACAACCGTCAAGAAGCTTCCCTGCGAGGTGAGCAGTAATGGTCGCAATTAACGTCGGCATGCCAGCCCTTCCTCCACGCGCGCCGCACAACGTCGGGCATCTGCGCGGTACGCGCGGGTTCACGGCCGCGGCGCACGAGGAACTCAAGAACACTCGCATGCGCGAAAATGTCGGTCATGCCACGCGTTCGATTCGTAAGAAGCGCGCGCATGTCGTAGCGGAGAAGAATGACTGGGAGCAGCTGCGGCTCGCGGGCAGCCACATTAAGCGCGATGTGATGGCGCGTCTGCCAGAACTGCTGGAGCAGTTCGAAGAGTCAGTGACAAATGCCGGCGGTCACGTCCACTGGGCGCGGGATGCCGCCGAAGCAAACCGCATCATTACGGATTTGGTGAAAGAGACCGGCGAAGAAAAGGTCGTCAAGATTAAGTCGATGGCCACGCAGGAAATCGGCTTGAACGAAGCGCTTGCCGACGCCGGCATCACCGCCCGCGAAACCGACCTGGCGGAACTCATCGTTCAGCTTGCCGACGACATGCCGAGCCACATCCTGGTTCCTGCTATCCATCGCAATCGCGAGGATATCCGCGAGATCTTCCTCAATGGAATCCCCGGAGTCGACCCGGATTTGAAAGCCAATCCAGCCGATCTGGCCGAGGCGTCCCGTAAGTTCCTGCGCGAGCAGTTTATGGAGGCCAAAGTCGCGATTTCCGGTGCCAACTTCGGTGTGGCCGAAACCGGTACGGTGGCCGTCGTCGAGTCAGAGGGCAATGGCCGCATGTGTCTCACGCTGCCGGAAACACTGATTTCGGTGATGGGTATTGAGAAGCTGCTTCCCACCTTCCAGGACTTGGAAGTCTTCTTGCAGCTGCTGCCACGGTCGTCGACAGGCGAACGTATGAATCCCTACACCTCCCTGTGGACGGGAACCACGGACGGCGACGGCCCGAAGAATTTCCACATTGTGTTGCTGGACAATGGGCGCTCGGCCACCCTTGCAGATCCGATTGGGCGTGAAGCACTGAAGTGCATTCGCTGCTCGGCATGCCTGAATATCTGCCCGGTGTACGAGCACGTGGGCGGGCACGCTTACGGTTCGGTCTACCCGGGTCCGATTGGTGCAATTTTGTCCCCGCAGCTCACCGGCATGGACTCCTACGATGATCCGAATGCCTCCCTGCCCTATGCATCCTCGCTGTGTGGAGCTTGCTTTGAGGTCTGCCCGGTGCGAATTGACATCCCCGCGGCGCTGCTGGAGCTGCGACACCGTAAGGTCACGGAGCACCGCCCGCCGGTGGAGGGCAAGCTCTTTGCCACGCTCGGGTTCATCATGGGCAATCAGAAGCTGTGGGACATGAGCGCTAAGATGACCTCCCTCGCCCGCGTACTCGGGTTAAAGGACGGCGAGATTCACACCCTGCCACTTTTCCTCAGCGGGTGGTCGGATGTGCGTGATACTCCGATTCCGCCGAAGAAGCCGTTCCGCTCACTGTGGGGTTCGGAGGATTTCTCGGCGCAGCTGTCTCGCGAATCGGCAAATCAGGTTCCGACGAAGATTAATGGGCTGTCGGATGACAACAAGCAGCCCGACACGTCCGGCAAGGAGGCCTAGCGATGTCCCATTCCTCAGCATCCGCGAACATTGCCAAAAGCGAAATCCTCGAGCGTATCCGCAATGCTCAGAAGATCGCCTTCGAAGGCCGTGACTTGGCCTCTGACGCAGGCATCGTCACCGGCGAGCCCGGTACACATTTCAACATCCCCCGCGATTACGAACGCTCCTCCGACCTGACGGCCAAGGAGACCATTTCGCTTGCCGACGAACGCATCGCCGATTACAAAGCCGATGTGCGCCGCTGTGGGAGCTCGGCAACTGAAATCAATGAAGCTGTGAAGAAGGCAATTGCTGATGTCGGGGCTTCATTGATTGGTATTCCCGAAGGCCTAGACCGCGAGTGGGTTGCGGGGTTGGAGTCTGGTGGGGGTAAGGCCACCACCGAGATTCGCGTCGATACAGGTTTCACCGCCGAAGAGCTGGACGAGCTCGACGCGATTGTCACCAGCTCTGCTGTTACCTGCGCCGAGACCGGCACCATTTTTCTGGACGGTTCGGCCACTTCTGGCCGCCGCGCGCTGACCTTGGTGCCGGATATTCACATCTGCGTTGTGCCGGCTTCCACAGTTGTCTACGGCATCCCGGAGGCAATTTCCCGTCTACGCGAGAGTGATCCCACCGCTCCCATCACCATGATTTCGGGACCTTCTGCAACCTCGGACATCGAGCTTGCCCGAGTCGAAGGTGTCCATGGGCCACGCACGCTGATTGTGATTATTGCTGGCCAGTAGCACCAAGGTGAATTGTCATGGGCGACTCGAATTCCTCCGCCAGGCTGTTCCGCTGGAAGAACGGTAACTAAACGTTTCCGCTAGGTGGCCGCTAAAACAAAAATCCCTCAAGCAACCAGGAAAAACCTAATCACTTGAGGGATAGAACGTGCCCCCGAGAGGAGTCGAACCTCCGACCTTCGGTACCGGAAACCGGCGCTCTATCCACTGAGCTACGGGGGCGTGTGGCACAAGTACAACAAGTGCAACGAGAAACGATGTTACCACTTGGCTGGGGCGATTAGCGAAATGCCCCCGCGCCCCAGCCAAATCTCCACTACGCGGCTTCAGAAACCTGCTCTTCCTCAATAGGACACACCACGGGCACGCCCTCGTCATCGAGTACGCGGGCTCGAATTCCATAGACGCGGGCCAAAAGGTCCGAAGTGAGAACGTCAACAGGACTCCCCTGGGCAACCACGTGGCCGTCGTGAAGCATGACAAGCTCATCGCAGTAGCGGGCGGCGAGATTCAGATCGTGGATTGCGACGAGTGCCAAGGAGCTCCGTGAGGCGACCTCCGCGCGGACGAGCTTTAGGAGTTCCACTTGGTGACGCAGGTCGAGGGCGGAGGTGGGTTCGTCGAGAAGCATGACCTCGGGATCGCGAACAAACATCTGCGCGACCGCGACGAGCTGCCGCTGACCGCCGGAGAGCTCGCCGACGAAGCGGTCGGCGAGGTGCTCAATGCCGACCTTTCGGAGAGCCGCTGCCGTGTGCTCAATCTCGGAGCCGCGCACGCGCAGTCGCCCGGCGCGCCGCCCAGAGACCAGTACCGATTCGAATGCGGTCAGCGAGGCGCTAGCCGGCAGATCCTGCGGCACGTAGCCGACGACATCGCGCAGTTCGGAGCCGACGACCCGCTCATTGTCACGGGTCAGCACAATCTCCCCGGCCATTGGCTTTCGAATCCCCGCCAGCGTGGTCATCAGTGTGGACTTGCCCGCAGCGTTTGGCCCGAGCAAACCCGTCACCGTACCTGGCTTCAGCGTGCGTATTGACGCCCCGCGCAGCACCTTTCGCTTGCCATAGCCTGCAACTACGTCATTGACATCGAGAAATACGCCCATTAGTTCCACACCGTCCTCTTACGCAGAAAAACCAAGCCGACAAAGAATGGGACACCGACGATTGCGGTAATGATGCCAATCGGCACTGCCACACCCGGCACCACCGTGATGGATACCGCATGAGCTGCCGCAAGCAGCGCCGCGCCTGCCGCCATCGATGCCGGGGCAAAGAAGCGCTGTTCTTCACCGACGAGCATGCGTGCAATGTGTGGGCCGACCAGTCCGATGAAGCCGATGATGCCGGCGAAAGCCACTGCGGTTGCTGCCAGCAGCGAGGCTACAATCAGCGTCGCAATGCGCAGCCTATCCACATTGATGCCCACGGCTTTTGCTCGGGCATCGCCAAGCCGCAACACCGTCAGCGCCCACGCATAGCGGATGGTGAACGGAATAGCGATTAGCAGCGCCGCCGCAATGATGCCGTTGGCCACCCAGTTCGCGCGCTGTAGCGAGCCCATCGTCCAGAACACAATTTGCTGGAGCGCCTCGGTAGTCGCGCGGTATTGCAACAGCGCCAACAGCGCTTGGAATAGAAACACCAGACCAATGCCGAGCAGAATCATCGATTCCTTACCCGAGCCGCGCCATACCGACGCCGCCGCCACGATCGCCACAGCGACGACGGATGATACCCAGGCCACGGCCGCCAGGTTGAACTGCGCATGCGGAATAATCACCCAGCCCAGCACAATCGATGCCGCCCCACCGAACGCCGCTGCAGCCGAGATACCGAGCGTAAACGGCTCCGCCAGAGGGTTATCGAGGATTGTCTGCATCTGTGCACCGGCAAGCGACAGCGCTGCACCAATCAGCACTGCCATCACCGATGCGGGCAGACGCAGCTTCCACAGCACCGTACGAGTGGTTTCGTCCACATCATTCGGGCTCACGATGCCACGGACGACGTCTCCCACGCTCAGTGCCATCGGCCCTACAATCGTCGCCACCACAAACGCACACACGGCCAGACCCACCAGCACCGCAATGATGGCGATCTTCCGTGCCGAGCGTCGTCGGTACTGTCGCGCAGAGTCGTAGGTCGCGCTTGACGACGGACACTCGTGCTGTTCGGTGGCGGGCTGCGACTCTTGACCTCCACTGCCGTTGGTGGAGGTGGACTCGCGGGGTTCGTCGTCAAGCCCTGACGCAGGAGCGTGCAGATTGGTGTAAGTCATCGGATTCCTTCTTCGATGGTGGAAGATGGGCTACTTGGTCGACTCCAGCGCGGTGAAGAAGGTGCCGCTGAGTTCGAAGGGCAAGTAGTCCTTGTGGAACTCGGCGAAATCAGCGACCGGGTCGAGGTCAGCGAACTCCTCTGGGTGAATCCACTTGGCGAATTGCTCGAGGGCGAAGACGTTGTACGGCGAGTCGTAGAACTGGTGGAAGGCGGCGTACAGATCGCCCTTCTTCGGCGCGGTCAGGGTGTCAAAGCCCGGCGTCTTCAGCAGGCCTTCCAGAGTGCGCTGTGCGGTCTCTGGGGTGGCGGTGTAGCCGAGTTCGACGTGTGGCAGCACTTCCGGCTTCTTCGGGTCGAGCGCCCAAGAACCACCGGTGGCGATGATCTTCTCCGGCTGGACGGACAGGACCTTCTCTGCGGTCACGTCGCCCGATTCGGTGTCGAGGAGGCTGTCTCCGAGGTTCTCACCGCCGGCTGCTGTGACAAGGTCACCGAGGTTGGACTTGTTGACGGTCGAGCAGCAATCCTTGAGACCGGCTGCTCGCCAGACGAAGGTCTTTGGCTTGTCTTCGAGCTTGGCGGCACGTTCGGTGATCTCGTTGACGCGCTTAGTGTAGAAGTCGGTGAACTTCTTGGCATTGTCCTGCTCATCGACGATCTGGCCGAGGAGCTCGACGGACTTGGCGGTATTCTCCAGGGGCTTTTGCCGGAAGTCGGTGAATACGTACTTCAGACCTGCCTGATCGAGCTTGGTGAGGAAACCGGACTGCTCCGCGGCCTTCTTGTGGTCAAGGGTCATGACGACCACGTCTGGGTCGTGGGAGATGAGGTTTTCAACTGTGACATCGCCCTTGGCGATATTGCCGATGGTCGGCATGTCTTTTAGCTCGGGGTTCGTCTCGAAAAGCTTGGTTTCAAACGACGGCGCGCCCGAATGCAAATCGCTGCCCATGGCGACAACGTGGTCACCCGGGTTTTCTTGGTCAAGCATCGCGGTGACAAACATGGCGCGGCCTTCACCGAGCACGACCCGTTCTGGCTGCCTGTCGAAGGTCACAGTGCGACCTGCGACATCAGTGACAGTGAGTTCTCCTTTGTTGTCGGCAGCCTCGTTCGACTCTGCGTCCGCACCGCATGCTGTAGCGACGAAGCTCAGCGCTGCACACCCGATTGCGGCCAGAGTTTTGGTCTTTGGCGCGGTTTTAGCCTTGGCGAAAATATTGACTCTCATGCGTTCTTGTTTCTGCCTTGTTTATTTCTGCGTAGTTTTTGGTACTTAGGGTGCACAAAGAGAAGTGAACACTCACCCCTTTGCTTTAGGCACGCCTTACCTTACAACTTGAAACGTAGAGAAAAAAGCGCCCTGCTAGTGGTTGTTTTACTAGCAGGGCGTGGAAGTCTTACTTCCTTTCGAGAACCGACTGGAAGCACCTCAGCATCACTTCGCGGTCTTCATCAGCAAGCGGTGAAATAACTTCCTGGCGAACAGTGTCTACATAATCCGGCGCCGCCTCGGCAAACACGTGCCGACCAACGCCTGTTAAGACTACGACATAATCCGAGTCCGGGTCTTCGCCGTGGTCTTCGGTATGAATAAATCCGCGCTTTTCCAACCTGTTGGTATGCAGCAGCGCGCGGGGATGGTTCCACTTCAGTCGATCACAAATCTTGTCAACATGCAGAATCCCATCCTCTACCTCATGCAGAGCGATGAGCAGGGTAAAGTCCGCGAACGTCAGCCCGGTTCGAGTGCGTAGGCTTCGCTCGATATTGCGCTCTACCTCGCGAAAAGCAGCTACCATCGACTGCCAAAAGAGCTGTTCATCATCACTCAGCCATTCAAATGAGTTCATACTGCTCTAGGCTAATGGTGAGAGCCTCGTAGCGGAGACAAATGAGAAAACACTCACAAAAAACTTCTGGCTACTCTGCTTGTCCGTCGACTGAATCGGTGACCGTAGCATTGGCGGTCTCTGCAATCTTATCGAGCACAGCGGAAATCCCCTGATAGTCGATATTTTCACCGAGCACATCAAACAAAACATAGCGCACAAGCTTCACATGGTTCGGCGCCGCCTTCTCAATCACAGTTCGACCGTGTTCAGTAAGCGTGACATCGATACCACGGTTATCGCAGGCGCAGCGTTCCTTAGTTACTAGCCCGCGTCGCTCCATACGAGTAATTTGGTGCGACATTCGGCTGCGGTCCCATTCCAGGGATTCACACAGGGTGCGCATGCGCACTACATTGTCTTCAGCCTCGGAGAGAACAACCAGAACCGAAAAATCTGCAGTGGAAATATCGAGAGAATCTTGCAGCTGAAGGTCGATTGACCTGTCAACGGCCCGTTTAGCGTTCAGAATTGAGCGCCATAACCGCTGCTCTTCATCACTTAACCACGGAACATCTTGCATATGTACAGAGCCTACTATCTTGAAACCAAATCCTGAATTTTCATAAACTCCGCTCCCGTCACACGATCAAACCGGGCTTCATCGCACGTCAGGACTAATACCTGCATATCGCGCCCCGCTTTGGCAAGAGCATTATTCATCCGCCGCAAACGGTGTTCGTCTGAATAACCTAACGCATCATCAATAATCACCGGAGCGCCTTGCCCGCCCTCCATGACACCGGCAACGGCCAAGCGCAGCAGAATGTCCAGCTGCTCCTGCGCTCCACCAGATAGCTCATCGACATCGAACTTGCCATCGGCATTGGACCGTGACTCAATCCGCAAGTCCTCATTCATCGTGAACTGAGTTCCCGCACCGAACACACCGCCACCGTACTCTTCGAGCTTGCGGAGCAAGGGGTCAGCCAACGCATTCCGCGATGCCGCGCGTGCCTGTGTCATTACCTCCATGAGAGTCTTGGCGGCAGCTGCACGTCGACGCATTGAATTCCGATCTCGCTGTGTTCGCTCCACTACTCCCTCAGCAGCTGCCAGCTTCTCATTCGCACTGTCGAAATAGTCCAAGTGTACCCGAATCTCTTGCCGACGCTTTTCCAGCTCAGCCAGGCGATTCTCAACTGCATCCCGTCGCTGCTTAGCGCCCGCGAGCGATGCTTCCACGTCGTCGGCATCCCGCTGCGCCAGTTCCTTCTGAGCCGCAGCCAGTTGCTCTTCTGCCGCCTCATAGTCCTTGCCTCGGTTTTCCACCGCAGCAAAGATCTCGGCATCCGAGGCTTTTTCTCGCGTCGCCGTGAGCGAATCTTCGCGGACCTTCAGGACGGACCAAGCCCCTTCAAGCTCGCTGCTGGCCTTCGTATAGTTGGCGTGTGCAGGACGCTTCTCCAGCTTCGACAAGCGCATATCAGCACTGTCGCGCTCCGACTCGGCATCCCTACGCCCCACTGCAGCTTCTTCCAGCCGGGACTTTGCCGATACCAAGTCAATCTCCGTCGGCGCTTCCTCGCCCGCAAGTTCCCGATACCGCTCGCCGTGTACTCGTGCTTCTTCCTTCGCATCGTCCAACCCTGCTGTGAGCTGGTGATACTCCACACCGTCGGACACCGCAGTTATGGATGTCTCCACCTGGAATTTTGCTTTTTCCGCTTCACGACGTCGTGTGTGTGCCTTTTGTGCTTCCGCGACAGAATCAGCGCCTGCCGCCTCAAGCTGTTCTTTGAGCGATGTCTCTGCTTTTTCTAGCTTGCGCTGCTGCGAATCTGAGCCGTCTCCGGGCTGTATAGCAACCGTGACGTCGCCGACTTCGATGGCCAACGGCTTAGTAACCGCACGTTGAACTGTCTCAGCCTCCGGAGCTAGCCCCACTTTCTCGCCGTCGACCGTGACCTCCTGTGCGCTACTAGCCGAGAGCTGCACACTCGGGCTCGACGCCTCCAGCACAGCGGTGGCTGTTGCAACTTCGCGTTCGCAGGTCAACAGTTTTTCCATTACCTCCTCGGTAACGGAATTCCGAGTAATTACCTCGTTGTGCTCTGCCAATTGCGCGCGGAGCGCATCGAGTTTTTCCACTCGCTTCGACAGGGCTTCAACCAAGCCGCGCTTCTCTCCCAATGCAACTTCAGCTGCGGCCAGTTCTTCTGCCTTTCGAGCTTCGCGGTACGTGTTTACAACCGCATCGCGATCTTCCTGCGCCTTCTTTAAAGCTGCGACCTCCTTATCGAACGCTTCCTTAAATTCAGCAACTTTCTTCTCTGCGGCAGAATGCTGATCCTTGGCTTCTTGTGCCTGCTGAATGAAAGCTTCGCGCTCTTGCTGAGCCTGTTTAGCTAAGTCCAGCTGCTGCTTCGCCGCTGCAGAGACCTCCTGTGCCTGGGACACGGCAACCCTGAACTTTTCGAGTTCTTCTAGCGCCTGGCCCCAGTGCTCGACTTCGTTTTGGGCTTCTGGCAACGATGCCCGCTGCGTTTGCTGGCTTTCTTCATTACGAGCAGCTTCCTCATTGAGCGCTTCGAATTCCCGGACCTTTTTCGCCGCTTCGTCGCGCACCTGCTGGGCTTCCGCCAGCTCCTTGTCTACGTCGGTAAGCTGCTTGCGCTCTTTGCCATTTTTTTGGAAATAGTTGCCGTATTCGGCTTCAACGGCTTCAAAAAGGCCTACCTCTTCTGCGGTTTCCGCGCGCTGCCCCGATGCCGACTGCAGTGCGCTAGTGACCTGTGCATAACCGCCCAAGGAGAGAGTCTTTTGTGCTTGCCCCTGTTCAGCAACGAAAACCTTCCACAGGTTCTTGGTATCTGCATTGTGCATTCGGGCGGCCAGCCACTCCTCCGCCTGGTCATCTTTGAAAACCTCGGCTGTCGGAGAGTGGACGGTGACGATTGTGCCGGTGTCCTTGGTGCCACCAAAGATCTTGTCCAGCGTAAATTCGTAGCCGTCAAGCTCCAGCCGGAGCTTAACCTGCGGCTTTTCCTGGCTGGAGTGACTGTTCAGACTAAGCGCTTCGCTTGACTTGGACTTCCATTTTGTCGTCAGTGCAACGTGAATAGCTTTGGCGATTGTCGTCTTACCCGACTCGTTTTCACCGGAAATCACTACCACGCCACGCTCGGCGAGCCCTGTGATTGAGAGTGAATCAATCGCACGTACATTGTGTAATTCGATGTCGTGAAAACGCATGATTTATTCCTTCTCTCCGGCTAGGCGGGCCAGCAAGCGAAGCGCATCAGCTGCTGCGGTGGTTTCAGATTCTGATAGGGGGCTACCGCTCTCGGTTCGCCCTTTACTCAAGACCGTTAGTTTTTCTGCAGCTATGAGCGGATAACCGGTGAGATTGAGATTAGAGATATCTCCCTCGGACGGAACCACCGTTAAATCGGAGCCACTTTCCCGGCGATAAAGTGCAGCGAAAAGCTGTTGGTACTGCTCAAGTCGGTTTTCAAAGGTAGTCGACTCTGACAGTGTCACGGTTCCTCGCAATGAATACTTCACCGCTGTGTCTGTCTTCGCCTCGATACCGTCCAGTTCAGCAAAGAACTCATCGAGGTCTTCCGCGCCAGTGATATCCATGTCGATGGCATGAAAAGCCCACTGCCCCACTCGGTGGGAGGCCACGGTGACTGAGCCTTTTTCGGGGTCGTCCTCTGCGATGTCGACGACTAGCGCATTGCCGGAATCCCGTTCTTTGTCGTCATACGCTGTGGTTTCGTGTGCGCCGGAGAAATAAACTCTGCCAGCATGGTCAAGTTGGCTCGTGGAGTGGGAATCCCCCAGCGCCACATAGTGCAACGCCCCACGGTCAATAGCCTGTTCCAAGCTGGTCAAATCAATGGTGGCTCCCGCATCAGCACCAAAGCCTTCTACTTGGCCGTGTGCGACCATCACTCGGATTCCATCGGCCGGCTCAAGCTCCGTGGCTATTTCCGCCACGATGTCGTCTGCTGAATACTTGCCGTGTACTGGCACACCGATGAGTTCCACCCCGCCACGGATGGAAATGGGCTCGCTGTCGCGAATTACGTAAACTCCTCGGTCTTCCAAAGATTCGAAAGCACTACGTCGATAAATGGAAGAAGCATCAAGCGCATCATGATTGCCGGGCAGGAGATACACCGGCACGGGTAGCTTGGCGATTCGCTCAAGAGCCCGCAGGAACACCTTGTCCGGCAATGTGTTGGAATCGAACACGTCTCCAGCGACGACGATGAACTCAGCGCCCTCGCTGGTCGCCAACTCACCGATGCGGTCGATGGCGTTGAGGCGACTTTCGTGAAACCTAGCTTGGGCTTCACCGCCATCGAGCTCTAGGAACCACCGAGTCATTCCCAGTTGCCAATCTGAGGTGTGAATGAATTTCATGACTAGTGCTCCTTTTGTCCCAGGCTCAGCGATTCCTGCAGATGTTGCCAACAATCTTCCAAATCGGCGACTGCACGAATGGTCTCTCTCGAAATTACGCAGGTTGGCTGCAATGCTTCATGCAGCAAACTACGGTCGGTAACTGTTAGTGGGTCAATAACCTCGAGCGAAGGAACACTGACTCGTTCCAAATCATTGCCCCAGTAGTCGGCTTCGACCGCGAAAAGCTCGGCAACCTTTTTCTGCTCGTTGTCACCGCCATCATTTCCACCAGCGTCATCCGACTTCTGGGCGGTTTTAGTGGGATCCTCCCGAACCGCGCCGCCAAGCCCGAGGCGCTTTGGCGCAGTCCGGTTTCGCAGCTGTGTTAGTTCCTGAAGCCGGCGTTGCAATTCGCGCTGTGGATAATCGCGCAGCTGCATTAGCGACAGCGGATCACGGTCGATATCAGCGACAAGTTGAGCGGCGACTGCAACGGTGTGCTTACACACAGGTGCCGGGTCCGGGCAGGTGCATTCGCTATAAATATGCTCTTCACCATCGCACAACAGCATTTCCATCTGCTCATACGGCAACTCGCCGTGCTCAAACTCTGTGAAGGCCGACGGATTGTTCACCAACCACCGCAGTACGTCTTCAGTTTGTTTCTGCTCCCGCCGTGGGAACCGAATAAAGACTGAGAATGGTTCCGGCTGGCTGCCCTGCACTTCCCCGATGATGTAACCATCCGCGATTCGAAGCCCGAGCACATTGCCGTCGAACCTGTACTTCTCGCCTCTGTGAACACGACCCGAATCGGCGCCACGGATGATAAACTCCCACACCCACCGGGCAAAAGTAGTACGTGGCTCGACCGCCACACGCGCTGAGGTTCCACGTCGCTGCTGCCCGGTAAATGCACCAGCCCAGTCCTGGGTGGCCAGGAGCTTTTCAATCGTCGAGCTGGTTGCTGGTGCGCTTCGCGCCGTAGTCCTTTTACGACCGCGCTTTCCAGAGGGGCCCTTGCCAAACTCGGCAAAGATGACATTGTCGCCCCATGTCACGTCTCCGTCACCGGCCATTAATACCACCTCTTCTGGACCCTAAACGGTGTCACATTGTTGGGAATCGAATCGTCATCCGAGGTTGCGGAATCCAATGCCGTAGCCTCCGGGTTCACCCCACCGGTCACCGCCCCACCGGACTTTGACTCCGCTGCGTCCATCGATTCACGCAGTGACTGAATCTTGTCCTTGTCCAATTGCCACAGTGACCGCAAACGGTGAAAATCCATCTCCGTCAGCTTGGTTTCACCAGCGCGCACAACTGCATCCGCCAATTCTGCTTTTTCAAAAATCAGCTCGTCGATGCGTTCTTCAAGCGTTCCAACACTGACCAGCTTGTGCACATGTACGTCTTTACGCTGACCGATGCGGTAGGAACGGTCCGTGGCCTGGTTTTCAACCGCTGGATTCCACCACCTGTCAATGTGAATGACGTGGTTGGCGGCAACCAGGTTGATGCCGACACCCGCTGCGAGAGTCGACAGCAAAATGATTGGCGGACCGTCCGGGGCATTAAACTCTGCCACTACTTTCTCGCGCTGTGCCGGAGTCATTGCCCCTTGAATAAACGGAATGTCCACGCCCAAGCGCTTGCTGAAATGAGGGGCAAGCATCTTACCGAACTCCACGAACTGCGTGAATACAAGCGCGCGTTCACCGTTTTGCACAATCTCATCGACGAGCTCTTCCAACCGTGCGACCTTGCCCGAGCGATGCTGCCCATGATTAAGCAGCCCCGAGCCGTCGTGCTGGTAGTGCGCTGGGTGGTTGCAAATCTGCTTCAACTTCATGATGCCGCCGAGGATGATGCTCTTTCGCCCGAAGTTGCCAGAACGATTCCGCTTCGAGCGCTTGAGCTTGTCCTCGATATCCCTCACGGCCTCCTGATACAAGAAAGCCTGCTCCGTCGTGAGAGGAACCATCTCCACCTGCTCATTCTTCTTGGGCAGGTCCGGCGCAATAGCTGGATCCGACTTGAGTCGGCGCAGGATAAAAGGCGCTGTAATCGACTGCAATTGCAGCAGCATTTCCGCATTCCCGTCACGCTCGATGGGAATCGCAAACTTGTTGCGAAATGCATTCGCCGAGCCCAGCATGCCTGGATTACAAAAATCCATGATGGTGCGTAGTTCGCCCAAGTCATTTTCCACCGGAGTACCAGTCATGGCGATGTTGTGTCGCGAGCCCAGGCTCCGCAGCGCTCTGGATACCTGTGCGTTGGGGTTCTTGATTGCCTGTGCTTCGTCAGCAATCACATGATCCCACTGCACTTGGGCGAGTTCGTTCACATCGCGGGTAGCAACACCATAGGTCGTCACAACAACATCGTGTTTTCCGATAAATTCCTGTAGTTCTTCACCATGAGGCCGGTTTGAACCATGCAGCAGTCCAACCTTGAGCTCTGGAGTGAATTTAGCCGCTTCTGCTGCCCAATTGCGCAGCACACCTGTCGGAACGACCAGAAGCGAAGTCTTGTGCTCTTGCCCCGTCGCATCCGCTTGACGACGGCAGCGCTCATACTCCAACAGCGCCAGAATTTGCACAGTCTTACCGAGCCCCATGTCATCAGCGAGAATGACACCAAAGCCACGGTTGGACATATCCGCCAGCCACTCCACACCGCGCTGTTGATACTCCCGCAGCTCACCGACAAAACTCGGTGGCACCTCGACCGACTCTGCGAGGGCCGTGGAACCGTCTGAGTACTTCGACACCAACGCCTTGAGCCAAGAGGGATCTCTGGGGGCGACTGGCACTGCTGCTGGAGCTTGCGACTCCAAACCACCATCGAAGACCAGCTCTTTCAGGGTGGCTTGCCCCTTACCGGTTTCCTCCCCGGCCTTAGTCTGCTCCACCAAAAACTTCAGGGCTTCCCTAGCTACCTCTGGGTTCGCGTGCACCCAATGGTCTCGCAGATGCACTAGCCCCGTACTCGATGCAGCGAGTTCACGCATTTCCGCTTCCGTCAGTACGGCATCCCCCACGGCCAGCTTCCACTCGTAATCAACCAGTTGGTCAAATCCGAGTTTCGGTTCCGAACGGCGCCCAGCAGGCCCCGTCGGATCTAACTGGACGACTTCAGTGTGCAACTGTAGGGTGGTCTCCACTGACTTCCAGTTCGGCGGCAGCATCACATCGATATCGACCTTTGCCAGCTGCGAGATGCCATCAGTCATAAGCTCTATCAGCTGCTCTGAGGTCAGCAGCAGATCCAATCCCGGGTGGCCCGCTGCTTTCGCGTATTTGAGCGTTGGGAATGCCTCTTGTGCTGCCAATAGCTGCGGGCGAAGCAGCGACAGCACGGACCGGCGACACATTTCTGGATTCAGGCGCTCCGGAGCTGCGACACCGATGCGGTAGTACATCCGCAATGGCCATAGAGTCTCATGTTCCACCGCAGCTGAACGAGGATTGAAGCGAGTTACTGAGCCGCTTTCTTCATCCGCTCGATCCCGCAACTCCAACAGCTGCGGAAGATCCACATCCGGCAAGTCTTCCAGCTGGCCTTCAAAACCAACAGGTTCCTGCACCATTAGCTGCAGACGAACATCCTCACCATCGGCGGACAGCCTCCACTTTGCCAGTGACTGCGCCACCCCCGGCGTCGCACGCCCCAGGGACTGAGACTGCAACAACGACCGCACGAAACTCTGGCGCTGTTCTGCCGGTTCATCCAAATCGGCCAGGAGCGCGTTGGTGACCCAATGAAACATCCGATTGATGAAATCCTCAGCCACTGTGGCACCTCCATTATCAATCAATACCGGTGGTGTACGGGAAATGACCTGACTCTGCCAAGCAATCTCACTCAGCCCCTCCGACATCCGCCACGTCGGCCACCACTCATTGTCTTCCCATGTCAGCGCCACCAATGCCCGCCCAGAGCGTGTGAAAGCATCCAATCCCTGTACAACATCCACAAAGAACCGAAGATCCGGCGCCATCGCCGCCGAGGAAACTTCCTCCTTCAATTGCACCAGTGCTGACACCGCAGCCCATGGCGGGAACACCCATGTGGGTACCGCTTTCTCTACTGCCCGCCCCTTCGGTGTGCGCAGTTTTAGCGTCAGTTGCGCTCGACTCCCCTGGTCCAGCACTGCAAAAAGCCGACGCTGATGCGCCGGGACTTCCAGCAAATCCACGTCCGCAATAATCCGGCGCCCCTCTGGCCGCTCCACCCATAGGTGAAGACCCGAATCATCCTTCCAGACCGCGTGCAGCAGCAACGGCACCGCCGACTTAGCAACTTGGTCCATTACTTCCTCCCCACTGCTTGCTCAGTCATCACCGTCTAATCACCTGGCGACTTCGCCCCCAGATATTTGTTCAATGAAGATTCTGCCACGCACCCCGGATCAGCTTTTCCACCACACCACAATATTAGCACGCATGTTCGAATTATATATCTTGCAAAAATTACTCCCCCTCTACCCAAATACCCCTTTTCCCAGGTAATTTGTCGCACTTAACCGATTTTTAAAACTTTTTTCAACGCTTCTTATTTTGCAATGCAGCGCATCACATGAAAACGTCGTATAGGCCACAAGAATTAAAAATGTGTGACTCGTGCAGTATTTCTGCCATGGTTCGCATGTGCCAGTAGGCTCCGCTGACTGTCGAAGATAGTCCGGAAGCTGAAGCTGTGTTGGATCGCGAACCGCAGGTTCCACCGTGGACGTCGGCCACTTTTGGGCTCGATGCTGCCGCAGCGCTGTGAACGTCGTCAAGCAGACTTGATTAAGCGAAATTGAGTTATGCGCCGAAAATGCTTTTTGACGCGCTAGGTAGTGCGCGAGTCCGACTGTACGACTAATAAATAATGAGGAGTTGCCCTGTGGACCAACACACATGGTTCATCATCGCACTAGTCATTTATCTGCTGTTGATGGTCTACATCGGTTGGACCGGATGGAAAAAGACTGCAGAGTATGACGAATACATGATTGGCGGCCGCGGCCTACACCCGTTCGTCGCGGCACTGTCAGCGGGTGCATCGGACATGTCCGGCTGGCTGCTGATGGGTCTGCCCGGCGCGATTTACCTTTCGGGTCTCAACCAAACGTGGATTGCGATCGGCCTGGTCGCAGGCGCATGGCTGAACTGGAAGTTCACCGCACCGCGCCTGCGTAGTTACACCAAGATTGCTCGTAACTCGATTACCGTGCCGTCGTTCCTGGAGAATCGTCTGCACGATACGTCGAAGGTGCTGCGCGTTGCCGCAGGCCTGATTATTTTGCTGTTCTTCACCTTCTACGTCTCCTCGGGCATGGTGGCAGGTGGCCGTTACTGGGAGTCGACGTTCGGTGGCAACTACCTCGTCGGCATGCTGTTGGTTGCGGCTATCACTGTCGCATACACCCTGTTCGGTGGCTTCCTGGCTGTGTCTTACACGGACACGGTCCAGGGCATCATCATGTTCATCGCACTCCTGACGGTTCCGACCGTTGGCATTATCTACCTAATCAACAACGGCAACTCCGCCTCGGACATCTTCAGCTTTGCTGCTAACAACCCCTACCCGGGCAGCGAGGGACAGCCGGTTGAGACCTTCTTCGATCCGTTCGCTGGCATTCCGCTAATTACGATTATCGGTCTGCTCGGCTGGGGTCTGGGCTACTTCGGCCAGCCGCACATTATCGTTCGCTTCATGGCTCTGCGTAGCGCAAAGGACGCAACCGAGGGCCGCCGCTGGGGCGTTGGCTGGCAGGCACTCTGCATGCTCGGCTCGGTCCTCGTGGCTCTGACCGCAACTGTTTTCTTCGCTACGAACCCAGATGCTTCTGTCACTGATGCCTCTTCCTACGAGACCATCTTCCTGGACATGACCCGCATCCTGTTCCACCCACTGATTGCAGGCCTGATTCTGACTGCGGTTCTGGCTGCAATCATGTCCACGATTTCCTCGCAGCTGCTGGTGTCTTCCTCCGCGTTGATTGAGGATCTGTTCAAGGCAACGGTCAACAAGTCTCTGCGTCCGAAGACCTACATGACGCTCTCCCGCGTCGCCGTCGCGCTGATCGCCATCATCGCTGCGATCATCGCTGCTAACCCGAACAGCTCCATTCTGGATCTGGTTGGCTTCGCATGGGCTGGCTTCGGCTCGGCATTCGGCCCGGTGCTGCTGGCCGCCCTCTACTGGTCGCGCCTGAACACGCCAGGTGCTGCAGCCGGCATGATCACCGGCGCGGTTGTCTCCTTCGCATGGGGCATGAGCTCGCTCAGCGACACTCTCTACGAGATCGTCCCGGGCTTCGCCGCTGCAACTGTCGTGATGATCATCGTCACGCTGGCTACCAAGGAGCCGAACGAGAAGATCAAGGAAGAGTTCGACCACGCAGCAAAGCAGGCTCTGGTCTAACGCTTCGATCTAGGCTTGGCCTCCGCTAGCCCCGCAGGCTAGCCCCAGCGCATACCTACAAGGGAACCGAAAAAGTATTTTTCGCGCCCAACTAGGTATGCGCCTTTTTTTATTTGCCATCCTGGCCGTTTTGACCGCCGCCTTTGTCTCGTCCTTTGCGCTTACGCGAGTTCTCGTCACCTCCTCCCCCGCTGGGTCGGACGCGGAAGCCGTCGTCAAGCAACTGCGCACTGTGCGCGTCGTCGCCGACCGCCCCACCGTCACCGGGTACAAGCGCGAGCGCTTCGACGTCTGGGCAGGTTCTGCCGATTGCAATACACGCCATAAAGTGTTGGCGACGTGGTTCGGGGGCTCTGTATGTTCGCTTGACGACGGCTCCCTGCGCCAAATCCCCGACCCTTACACGGGTGACCCGGTGGGTGCACATGAGGTCGATATTGACCACATTTATCCGTTGGCAGCGGCGTGGGATTTCGGAGCCTACGCCTGGGATGCCGAGCGGCGTCGGCAATTTGGCAACGATATCGAGGCCAACCTCGTGCCCACCCGAAGTGCGCTCAACAGGGATAAAGGAGATGCCAGCCCGGCGGAATGGCTTCCCGAAGATGCGAAGGCGTGTGACTACTCGCAGCGTTACTTAGCGGTGGCTATTAAATGGGACCTGCCCGTATCTTCGGCAGACTGGACGGCGCTGGCAGCTGCGTGTGGGATTCCCGCGGGGAAAGGCACGAAATAGAGAAAAAGGTTCGAGCACGTTAAGTTAAGGACTGGTCTTAATTAAGAAATTCCAGGCCACTCCTCGCTTGAACGCGAGGCCTACATTCAGTCGTGGAAAGGTAATACGTGCAAAACGTAGTTTCTATGGTTCACGTCCTGGCGGCAATTCTGCTGCTTGGACCGGTGACTGTCGCAATTTCGATGTTCCCGAAGCTCGCGCTTGCAGCCCGTGGCGGAGAGGCTGGGACGGTCGGCGCCGCGCGCACCATGCACGCCATTTCGCGCACCTACGGCATGTGGTCGCTGCTCGTGCCGCTGCTCGGCTTCGGTGTCATGTTCACCAATTTGTCGAACTACATGAAGTCCGGGGCAATGCACGCCGCAATCCTGCTGGCGATCATCGCCTGGGCACTGCTGTTCTTCCTGATCATTCCGCGTCAGCGTCTGATGATGGCCGGACTCGGCATCGCTGACGAAGACGAGGATGTTGACGATCCGGAGTTCATCGAACGTCGCAAGAAGGCTGACGAGCTCGACTGGGACAAGCAGAAGGG
Organism: Corynebacterium sp. HMSC074C03; assembly: GCF_001838285.1. Classification (NCBI taxonomy): domain Bacteria; kingdom Bacillati; phylum Actinomycetota; class Actinomycetes; order Mycobacteriales; family Corynebacteriaceae; genus Corynebacterium; species Corynebacterium sp. HMSC074C03. Next base: position 112,912 of record NZ_KV836238.1, read on the forward strand.
CCAGCTGGCCATGTTCTCCGGCATCTTCTCCCTGCTGTGGGTTGTCGCCGGCATCCTGATGTTCTTCATCTAGAGCACACGCTCAGACACAATAAAATTGCCGGTGCGCCTGTACGTTTCGGCCCGACTTTTAGGGCTGGGAAGTACATGCGCACCGGCAGTTTTTTATTTTCTAGGTCAGCGCCACGGACGGTGGTCGCCTGACGACGACCCCTGCTCGCCTGCCTAACAGGTCTAGCGGCGTCCGCCTCGGTAACCACCACGGCGGTCATCCCGGTCACCACGGTAGCCACCGCGACCGCGTCCGCCACCACGACGGTCATCGCGACCGCGACCACGACCGCCGAAACCGTCACCGTCATCGAAGTTTCCACGGTAGCCACCACGACGGTCATCGCGGCCACGACCACCACGGTATCCTCCGCGACCGCGGCCGCCATCACGACGATTGCCACGGTAGCCGCCACGGCCACCGCGGTAGTCATCGCTGTCGTCGACCGAGGTGCCGTCGTCAAGCTTCAGCCCAATGAGCTGGCCGGAAATGCGGGTATCGGAGAGGTTGTTGATGACTTCTTGCGGCAGGTTAGCCGGCAGCTCGACCAGAGTGTGGTCGCCACGGATGTCGATGTGTCCGAAGTCCTTGGAGGACAGGCCACCCTCGTTGGCAATGGCGCCCACAATGGCACCCGGGCGGACGTGCTGGCGACGACCGACGCTGATGCGGTAGGTTGCGGTGCCCTCGCGTTCGAATTCGACCAGGTCAGCACGCTTGCCCTGACCGCGCTCACCACGGGAGCGGCCATCGCGGCCACGGTTGCGGTCGCGGTCGAAACGATCACGGTCACGATTGTTACGACGGCCACGCGGTGGCTCCTTCATCAGGAAGTCGCCCGACTGTGCCTGCGCAGCGATAGCAGCGGCGATATCAACCAGCGGGGTGTCGTGCTCTTCTGCGTACTCCTCGATGAGCTCGCGGAAGACTGGAACCTGCGAATCAGCAAGCGCCTCAGTCAAGTCATCAGCGAACTTCTGCTTGCGAGAGTCGTTGACCTCATCGACGGTCGGCAGCTTCATCTCGTGCAGCTGCGACTTGGTTGCACGCTCAATCGAGCGCAGCAGGCGGCCCTCACGCGGAGTGACAAAGAGCAGTGCCTCGCCGGAGCGGCCAGCGCGGCCGGTACGACCGATGCGGTGGACGTAGGACTCGGTGTCGTGCGGAATGTCGTAGTTGACCACATGGGAAATGCGGTCAACGTCCAGGCCACGAGCAGCAACATCGGTTGCCACCAGGATGTCCAGGCGACCGTCCTTGAGCTGATCAATCGTGCGCTCACGCAGAGTCTGCGGGATGTCGCCGTTGATGGCAGCAGCGGAGAATCCGCGGGCACGCAGCTTCTCGGCGAGCTCCTCGGTCTCGTGCTTGGTACGCACGAACATGATCATCGCTTCAAATTCCTCGACCTCGAGGATGCGGGTCAGCGCGTCCAGCTTGTTGCGGTGGCTGACCATCAGGAAGCGCTGGCGAATATTGTCCGCAGTGCGAGTCTGGGACTTGACGGTGATCTCTTCCGGCTCCGTCAGGTACTGCTTGGACAGGCGACGAATCGAAGCCGGCATGGTAGCCGAGAACAGTGCGACCTGCTTGTCATCCGGAGTGTCGGCAAGAATGCGCTCGACATCCTCCTGGAAGCCCATCTGCAGCATCTCATCGGCCTCGTCCAGTACCAGGAAGCGCAGGTCCGAGATGTCCAACGAGCCCTTTTCCAGGTGGTCGATGACACGACCCGGCGTGCCGACGATAATCTGCGCACCTCGACGCAGACCCGACAGCTGCACTCCGTAGGACTGACCACCGTAGATTGGCAGGACCTGAATCTTGCCCAGGTGATCAGCAAACGACTGGAAGGAATCCGCAACCTGCAGTGCCAGCTCACGGGTCGGAGCGAGCACCAGCGCCTGCGGTGCGCGGACGGAACGGTCAATGCGAGCCAGAATCGGCAGCGCGAACGCCGCGGTCTTACCGGTACCAGTCTGAGCCAGGCCGACAACGTCGCGGCCGCTCATCAAAGTCGGGATAGTTGCAGCCTGAATTGGGGACGGAGTCTCAAACCCAACCTTGCGAACTGCATTGACAATGTCATCCGGCAGCTCAAGCTCATCGAAGCCGACGGTTTCTTCGCCGTTGCTGTCTTTCTTCTTTTCGGCCTTCTTCTCGGCCTCGGCAGTCTTTTCTACCTTCTCGGTCTTTTCCTCAGCGGCCTTCTCTTCGGCCACTGGCGCTTCCTCGGCCACTACATCCTCGGCCTTCACAATTGCGTCCTCGCGCTGGTTTTCGCGCTGATCCTCGCGATTCTCCTCGACGCTGCCATTCATTTCATTATTAGCCATTTGGGGCTCTTCCTGGGCCTTTTCGCCCGCACACTCAATATTCAACAGTTGATTACTCACAGTTGGGTCGCACATACATGACCCGCCCAATTTACGTTCTTGTTTTTCAGTGCTCTCACGTCGGAATTGCGATGACATCGCTTCTCTTGCACATACTTCGAAAAATTGCGCCCAAAACCAGTTCAGCTTTTACTTCCGAGGAGGGGCGCCCATCATGCATTATGCACTTTCAAGCGTTTCACCAGCGAATTTATACCGCTGCCAGATTCTCTGCGACGTTGTCGTCAGGATTTCACACCGACTGCCCAGATTACGCCACCGTCGGTCAAAAAACCATTTCCCGTCAGTAAGGTCACAACAATGGGGGCCGTCGTCAAGCGAGTGAATTGCACCCACTTCGGGGTGCCTATTTTGCAATTATATGGGGTGAGGTAGTTAACATTTTCCTTACAAGTTTGTACACATATCAGCTATTTTCCGCCGTGGAACACCCACCGTTCGGCGGATTTTTGCAATTTTGCAAGGTACAGGCCCAAGGTCGCTAGAGAATGTCCAGCAATAACAACACACCAGAAACGCAGCCGTCTTCGCCCCGACAGTCCCCACTAAAACCACATTCTCCCGAGGAGATTTCTGGGAATGGCGGGCAGGAAAATACGGCACCGTCGAAGCTCTCAGCAATGATTGAAGTTCTCGGATTCCCGGGCTTTATTTTGGCGGGTTCGGCGCTGGCATTCTTCTTCCCCGCCCCATTTACTCCGCTGACGGATTACATCACGTACTTCCTGATGATCATCATGTTCGCGATGGGCCTCACCCTGACTATCCCGGACTTCAAGCAGGTCGCTAAGCGCCCGTTGGCGATTCTTTTCGGCGTTATCGCGCAGTTTGTCATCATGCCGCTGCTAGCGATTGCCGTGGCGAAAGTCCTCGGCCTCAACCCGGCACTAGCCGTCGGTCTGCTCATGCTGGGCTCTGTCCCGGGCGGCACTTCGTCGAATGTCATCGCATACCTATCGCGCGGCGATGTCGCGCTGTCTGTCGCTATGACCAGCGTGTCGACGCTAGTTTCGCCAATCATGACGCCATTTCTCATGCTCGTGCTTGCCGACGCGCACACGGAGGTCGACGGCCTCGGGATGGCATGGAGTCTCTGCCAGACAGTCCTCCTGCCTGTGATTGGTGGCCTGATCATTCGGTTTGTGGCCGACTCGTTTATTAATAAAATCCTCCCGATTCTGCCGTGGATTTCCATCCTCGGTATCGGCGGCGTGGTCTTCGGTGCCGTCGCCAAGAATGCGGAGAGCCTGGCGCACATTGGCCTCATTGTGTTTGTGGCTGTGATCATCCACAACGTGCTGGGCTACGTGCTCGGCTTCTTTGCAGGCCAGTTGGTGGGGATGCCGACTGCGGGCAAGCGCACGGTGGCCGTGGAGGTCGGCACGCAATCCGCGGGTCTGTCTTCCGGTATGGCGGAAAAGTTCTTTACCCCGGAGGCCGCGCTTCCGGGCGCGGTGGCCGCGGTGGTGCACAACATTACTGGCGCTATCTATGTGGCTATTTGCCGAAAGCTCGATAAAGGCGAGGAAGCTAGCGAATCCGCTTCTGCTTAAGCTGTTTTCGCTTTGGCTCCGCTGTTCGATGAGTGGGCTGGTAGAGTCTCGCGCCCGAAGATCCAGCCCACCATTGCGACCAGCGAAATGACACCGCAAACAAAGAAACCGGCCTTGAATCCTGCGGCATCCACGATTGCGCCAACAATCAACGGGCCGGAGATCGCTCCGAAGTCCTGAGCCATTTGGAAATTGGCGAGCACCTTTCCACCTTGGCGGTTGGCGCCGATGACGTCGGCAAGCACGGCCTGCTGCGATGGATTAATCATGCCAGCGCCAAAGCCCGCGAGGACGGAGAGAATCAGTAGCGGAATGGCGCCGCTGCTAAATCCGATTGCGCCAGTGAATACACCATTGATAAACAGGCCTGTGATGAGCAGTGGACGACGGCCGATGCGGTCGGACAAACGGCCGGAAAACTGCAGCGCCGTAACATTGCCGAGTGCGAAGGCCGTCAGCGCGAAACCAGCTGTGGCAGTGGCAGCTACTGCCCCATCACTGCCAGGCTCGTGGCTACCAAGATGGGAAAACGTCGCTGCCGCGAAGAGCGGAACAATTGCTACGCGCACGCCGAAGTTCGACCAGCCGTTGGCGAAAGCTCCGACTAGTGCGCTTCGATATGCCGAGTCGCGGATTGCCTCGGAGAACTTCAGCACAGGGGTCGTGCGCTTGGGCACTACGTGGCGAAGGTGCTCCGCGCTCAGCGAGGTACCGACCACAATCGTTGCCACAATCAGCGCTCCACCATAGATGAAAAACGGCACTCGCATGCCCCAAGCACCCATCGCAGCACCAATGATTGGACCAACGACATTGCCCAGTAGGAAGGCTGTGCCGTAGGCGGCCGAGCTCTTACCGCGGATCTCTGGCGGTGAAATCCGCACAATCAGCCCCATTGCCGAGACCGTGAACATCGTCGAGCCGATGCCGCCGAGTGCACGAAACGCCAGCAGTTGCCAATATGTCTGCGCAACACCGACGAGCAAAGTGGAGAACGCAACGATACTGATTCCGGTCAGGTACGTGCGTCGATATCCGAGCTTCTCTACCAGTGAGCCCGATGCCGGCGCGAAGATTAGCCGAAAAATGGAGAACGAACTGACCACGAAGCTGGCCGCGAACACACCCACATCGAAGCTGCGTGCGTACTGCGGAAGAATCGGAGCAATCAGCCCGAAGCCCAGCGCGATGATGAACGCGGCGCTGACCAGAATCCAAATCTCTCGCGGGATCGGCTGTTTAGTTCGGTCTAATTCAGTCGGCTGAGGACCCGAACCTTGTGGTTTACTTCCCACCTCCGACGTGATGTCTGGCTGGGATTCGCACTTTGCTTTACGACGAAGCAGGTCGCGCGAACGGGAAGCTGACAAGGTAACGATCCTTTCTAAAACCTCTAGTCAGAGTCGCCCGATTCACTTTCAATTCGCCGAGCCAACTCTTTGCCAATCAAATGAGGAATTCCGACTACTAGCGCATTACCCATGCAGAAGGCACGGTGGCCGTCGGTCATTCCTGTGTCCGTCCATCCTTTAGGGAATCCTTGCAGAGCATCCAATTCATCTGGAACTAGACGGCGCAGTCTTCCATCCACCTTAACCACATGCTTGAAACGTGAGGCTGATTTTCCGCCTTCACCAGTCAAAATCGTTCGAGAGGGCTTTTCCGACGAGTCTGGGAAGGACATGCTCCCCTCGCTGTACAAATACGTAAAACCAGTCTTTTTATTGACTCGTTCTTCGCGCTTTGACCCCTTCAGATACTCCCACTTATGAACTTCATCCGGGTGAATGACGAAAGAATCTGGAACAGCAGATTCCTCAACAAGGACATCCCCAAGAACTTGTCGAGGCCCATCATAGGACTCAACCACAGAAAATGTCAGCGCCTTGAAGTTCTGCATTATGCCTCCAGTTTCGAATGGAGACTTCTTGGCACCTAGTGAAAACGTCTTTGTCGCTTCATATGGATCCTCTGGAATCACAACTTCTGTGAAATGCTGAGGTTCCTCAATTGGTAAAGCCGCGGCCATGATGCCATCCTTAGCGCGCTGCTCTAAATCCCAGGTGCCGGGATTCTTAACTGCATAGATGTAGACCCGCTTACGTCGCTGCGGAAAACCATACTCAGCACTATTAATCACTCTCCACTCGACGGAGTAGCCGAGGTCACCGAAGCACGACAACATAATTGCAAAGTCGCGACCTCGCTGAGTAGCAGGGCTCTTCAGCAATCGATCTACGTTTTCCAACAAGACATACTTGGGGCTCTTCAGCTTAAGGAACCTGTAGATATCCCACCAGAGGACACCTTTCTTTCCTTCTATCCCACCTGCTTGCGACAGCGGTTTTGCAACTGAGTAGTCCTGACACGGGAACCCTCCCACGATCATGTCTACATCAGGAATTTCGAACAGCCCAGCTTCCGCATTGTCGAGAACAACGTTGATGTCTTCATTCACACAGCTGTTTTCCCCGAACCTGTTTACATAACAGCGCCATGCAAACTGGCGAGCTGGAGTCCCTGGTGGTTCCCACTGGTTAGCCCACACAGTCTCAAATGGTCCTGCCGCCGGAAGCGGTGCTATACCGTCGCTTTGATTCTGATAGCCGTCTAAGCCGAGGCGAAAGCCACCTACTCCAGCGAACAATTCGGCTACGCGGATGGTTTGATCAGACACGTTTCTCCAATCGCTACTGTGTTCTGATACGTCAGAATGATTCTAACCATGACACAGAGGCCGGATCAAACTGGCCGATAATCAACCAAAACCGCTGCCTTTTCGAACATTATTTCTAAATATCTAGGAATTTAAAACCCGGCTAATCTCGTCACCTACGTACCCCGCGTTCAACCAAAAAGACTTTTTGACCACAGTTTCACCCCGCGGAGTAACAGCTGTATCTGCCGCGTTTCGCGCCTTCGGTCGAACGTGACAGCAACGGTTCTCCGTACTCTTAACTGACTCGCTAGCGCGCCCGTCGATTACACGCTCCCGCATCAGGTCGTAACATGCACGTGCTTCCACCAAGTCAGAGTCAGGCATCTGCCAAAACAGTACGTCAGCTAGTCGAAACTCTCCAAGATTCGACTCATCTTCACAGAAGACAACAAAAAGGTATTTCTGCGCCAACTGCTCACTAAAATCGCTTTGCTCGAAATCCTGCTCCACCAAATCATGGTAGGAAAACCTTGGAAAAGACAGGGATTCCTTGGGCTTTCCATTTCTCTTCAAACGGATAACCTTAGGGACGATTCCTGCTTTCACAAACTCAGCAATTTCAGATTCCCTGTCCACCCCGAGAATACTCTTAACAATAAGACTGCCAATATGCTTAGGAAGGCGGGTATTACTGTAACCCAATTCTTCAGCCAAGCTAGTAAGGGTACGATTCATATACGGCGCGAAGCGCTTCTTTACCAGCCCAAGCAAATCCATATCTGCTTCTGATTGCTTTCGTTCAATCTCTTGAGCATTAAGCATGCCATTGAGAATGACATCAATATAACTCCGCTTAAAGGCCCATGCCCGCGGCTTCGCCAGCTCATCCGAGAATGGCTGCTTCCGCGTAATCGTGCTATTCGCTGCCTTAGTACAGGCTTCCAGGTACATCGTGTCACCAGATGAAATGGTGTGCGCTTGCCCTTGTCGAACCTTCTCCTGAATCAATTCCCAGTCACTGCGAAGCTGGACAATATCATCCTGCGACAGCTCCCAGAGCTTCGCGAGAAGAACCTGGTAATCGACAGGATTCTTCTCTTTTTCAAAAAGGTATGCCACTAATAGCATGCGGCGAATCTTGGCCAGCAGATGCGACTCAGCCCACTGTTCCCCAGGGAGTGAAAAGTAGTCAATCATCGAAAGGACTAGGCGTTCCTTTGCGGAATATTCACCTTTCTTAGTCAATTTCATCGGCGTACTTTTTAATTCGACGCCTATTTTTGTAAAGTCCGCTTCTGAGTTACTATTAGCCGGAATCTTGAAATAGAGTGTCTCTAGCGCGGAACCGAATGCCCCTCTCTTCACCCTCGGATCATCCAAATCCTCGACGCCAAGTGCCTCTCGAAGAGATTTTCCGACTATCTTTTCGGCGTAGTTTACAACTGACTCCACATCAGAATCGTCATAGCCTAACTCAGTCGAAAAACTCTTCATAGCAAAAAATTTCCTATCACTCTATTCCTGCATACCTCTTCTCGTATGCCGGTGCGTTTATCTTATATAATTTTGTGGCCAAAATACTAAAGCTAAACCCCCTACCCCGCCACCATGGCGGAATAGGGGGTTAAACGGAGCGTCGTAAAGCGAACGCCCTATCTACGAGACTGCGGTGACCTGATTAGAACAGGGTCGGCAGACCCGCCTGCGAGGAGAGGTTACTGACAGCCTGTGTTGCCTGAGCGGTCGAACCCGACAGCTGCGGGGACGACAGCTCCGGAATGGGCAGCTCCGGGAGAGCTGGGCTCTCCGAGATGATGTCAGCAATCTCCGGTGGGACCTCGACGCCCTCTGGGAGCAGCTCGCCAATCGGACCCAGATCCGGCTCTTCCTGCGGGACGTGCTGCTTGGTGTACTGGACGTCCTCGTCAATCGTGCGGAACTCAGACTGCGGTTCGGTGGAGGTCTCTACCTTGAAGCGCTCGTTGACCTGGCCGTCCGGGATGTCGTACTGCTCTTCAAGAGCAACGTCAATCGGCTGGAAGCGGCTCAGCGGGCCAATACCCATGGAGTTAACGCCGATGGCCTCGCGAGTCTCCGGGTTGTAAGCGTTTCCGCCCGAATCGCCGTGGTCAATCGGAGCGATGGCCCAGACACCGTTGCGGACACGGAAGACCTGGAAGCCGCAGCCGCGGCCAGTACGGGAACCGTCGGTGCACACGGGCTCACCGAAGTTGTCAACGGAAATCTCCATCGGGTCGAGAGTGCGCTTGTCCTCGATACCGACGATTTGAACCGGCTCGCCATGGACGTTGCCGAACTCATCCACAGAGTGGGACATAGAGGTGGTCTTGATGTCGTCCTGAACCTCAATGATGCCGTAGTCACCGCTATTGAAGAGCTCGTTGAAGAACTCCGGCATAGTGGTGTTTTCGTCGAAGTCGCTCTCTTCCGGCATGACATCGGTGCCCATGTAGTCCTTGTTGACCAGCTTGTCGCCATCCTTGGTTGGGATGAAGAACTGGCCGGTGACCTCTTCACCAGTATCCAGATCCTTCGCCACAACACAGTGACCGGCGGTCATGATGACACGGTGCGAAACACCATTCTGGTCGACAACGGTGCCAGGAACTCCCAGAGAGCACATCGGGGACTGAACATGACGTCCGTCGATGTTCTTGCTGCTCGGGAACGGCATTCGCAACGGCGAGCCCGGGCCGATGACAACATCCGAGTTTGCCGGTGCAGCCTCAGCTACCGCGATTCCGGGCACAAAGCCACCTACAGCTACCGACAGTGCAGCCGTGAGTGTGGCGACCTTCTTCGAACTGGCCATAGTGTGCGCTACTCCATTTCTGTACAGAAAACTTGTCCCACTCAGTGTATTAGGGACACCTTTACAAAGCTCTCCAAAAATGAAACCTAGGGTGAAATTCTCAGTCGAGGAACCGGTGATTCGCCTTCATTTCACACTCATTAGACATCAAAAAGTTTGCTCAACAGCAATGCAAGAGCCAGAACCATCCGCCTTGGATGATTCTGGCTCTCTTAACGGTTCGGGGGTGATTTTTGTCAGATTCTCAGACTGGTGCTAGCTCTCAAAGCTTGGAAGCTGAATTTCTGCCAACTGAGGCGACTCAGACAGATGTGACAATTGTGGCAATTGGGGCGATTGTGGCAGCTCAGGGAGTTGCGGCAACTGTGGCAGCTGGTCCACGAGATCGACTAGCTGCGGTACAGAACCTTCCTGTGAATCCCGTGAATCCTGCGCCCGGGCATACTCCTGATCCGCCGCCATATCCTCGTTGAAGGTACGATAGGTGGAGTCGCGCTGAGCCGTGGAATCCGATACCTCGAAGTGGTCGTTTACTTGACCGTCGGGAATGCCGTAGGCCTCCTGGATGGCAATATCCGCGGGCATCACACGCGAGACCGGACCGAAGGTCATCGAATTCACGCCAATAACTTCATTTGTGGTCGGGTCGTAGGCATTTCCGCCAGAGTCACCGTGATCAACGCCAATACCAACCGTCCAGATGCCGTTTCGAGCTCGGAATACCTGATATCCACAGGCTCGTCCGGTGCGCATACCGTCCTTGCAGATAGGCTTGCCAAGATTATCGAAGGAGACTTCGCCACGCGGCAGGTCTTCATTGTCCTGAATGCCAGTCATCACTACCGGCTCCCCGTAGCTCTGACCATTTTCATCAATGGAGCAACTTGCGCCGGTAGTCTCTACGTCCGGATCAAGGTTGATTATTCCGTAGTCCGCGCCATTAAAGCCTGCCGGCAACGACTCCAGTCCGGCATCTTCCTGCGGCAATTCCCAACGATGGGCACCTGCGGTACCTATGCGCTTATCACCTTCAGTGGTTGGCACATACACCTCACCAGTGACGATTGGCAGACCTATATCCGGAGCATCATTCAGGCAGTGCCCTGCGGTCAACATGACCCGATGCTTCTCCCCGTTGCGGTCCGTCACCGTCCCCGGAACACCCGCCGAACACATCGGCGAGTTGATATTTCGATACCCATCCCACGGACTTCCCTCCATGGGGGTTCGAATCGGGTCACCCGGACCAACCACTACAGCATGTGCAGCGACCGGGGCCACCAAGGACAAAAGTGCTGTGAAAGCCGATACCGCCAGTCGACTTCTTGCGTGCTTCATTGAGACGAATCTTTCAAATGTTTAGTTTTTCTTTAGGGCCACCACTCACACTAATCCACCACCCCACCCCCGGAAATAGTGTTTTCTCAGACTCTTGGGCTTTTACAAAAGTCGTTATCGAATCGTTTCCACAACCCCATGCGTCCCTGCAATAACACCAGGCACCTAGCCAATTGACTACCCCCACTTGGGTAGCCGACTGATGCTAATCTTATTTCGAACACGCGTTCTATCCGTTCGAAAATATGAGTCCGGGGTGTTCGATAACTTGTGAGCCATGAACACAGCAGACGAGTTTCCCCTTCATCGCCGCCTAGCTCTTCCCCCACAATCCGCTACCTACCGTGCAGAATGTTTCGAAGACCTCGACCTCATCCGCACAATCCTCTGCCACCCCACCATCGGCCGTAGGCATTCGCCCGGCGCGCTGGATCACTCCTTCTCGCTTCCCGACGGGCCTGTGGTCACCGTCCGAGCGTCACGGATAGCGCTTCCTCGCGCACTGGTCTCTCAGCTTGCCGACGTGCACGCGGAATACTTCGTCCTGAAGGATGAGCCCATGTTCATGTACTCCGTTTCCGTCAAGGTGGAATCCTCATCGGAGGTAGTCCTCCGCGGAATTGGCGGTTCGAATCGGACACGGGAAGAAAACCGCCGACGCACTCGGGCTGTAGCCGAGGCTCTCCATCGTGCGCAGGACTGCAGCAAGATACACGAAAACGGCACTGACCTCGCACTCCCCGGGCGCCGTTATAGTTGGATCGGCACCAGGGACGCGCGGCCACTGCCGTGTCCTAGCGAGCTCTTTTCTTCTCGCTCATCAGCGGCTTAGCACTAGTCACAGCACTGCCGCAGTATAGCTACTCGCTGTCGTCGCCTTCTTCGTCGCCCTCGTCGTCATAGTCGCCATCGTCGTAGAGGTCATCATCGTCCTCGTCGTCATCATCCTCGTCCAAGGAGGCAACGTGATCAGAGTAGATGTACTCTGCATATCCGTCATCGACGGGTGCCAGCTGATCTTCCCATTCCTCTGCGCGGTCTACCACGAGCGCAAGGACATCCATCAGCTTGTCAAAGTCCTTGAAGGTGCCCAGTGTCAGAACCTCATTGCGCAAGGTCTGGATATCAGAGTAGAGGTCAGCGAACATCTTGCGACGGTCATCATCGGTGAGAACCGTTTCGGTGTCCGAGTCCCAGAACTCTGCGATGGCCTGGTCGACGATGTCGTCCAAGTTCGCGTCCTGGGAGATGAAGCGGACGTGTGCGCTGGGCTCGTTGTTGTGGGCAGTTACCAAAACCTGCACCAACGAGGAGGTACCAACTTCGGATGTAACCAGAGTTGCCTCTTCGGGGTCCTGTTCAAACTCCAGGTCAGCAATACGGTCATCGTCGCCATCGAGCAGAGTGCGAAGCAGGCCAACAACCTGGTCAGTAGCTACATGGTGAGCGACTGCTGCGACGGCGTCTTCGACGGAGAATACAGCGGAGACCAGAACAGCTTCGAACTCGTCGTCCTCATCATCCACATCGGCAGCGGCTACGTAAACTTCGGCAGCCGGGATGTCCTCATCAATGGTGACGAACTGAACCTCCAGGTCAGAGGTAATGGGAACGAAGAGGGTGTCATCGTTGACACGACTTTCAATGCCCTCGCGGTCCAGTGCCGCAGCAATCTGCTCGAAAAAGCTCATGGGTGGAATCCTCCCTTGAAAGATAATTGGCCTCTACCCGCAGCCAATCGTAGCGACAAACGCGCAATCATGGGGCGGCTCATGCCCCCGACAATTGTTGCGAAAGATCACGCCGGCAGTGCGCGTGCTACATCAAAGCCGCCAACGCGGCCGGTTGAGGGGCAGGCCGTCAGCTGTCGATTCTCGAAAACAGAGCGCTCAGTAGCGTGCCCAGAGCTGATGGCGTTCCTCACGCGAACGTTTCGGACACGAGACACACAGATCGGCGTCTGGGCTGTGATAAATCATGCAGCAAGTAGCTCTCTCCAGGTGAGTAACTACATCGAAGTCCGGTTCTTCTCCCGATTCAGCAGCAGCTTCGTCCCAGGGGCGCACCTCGCCTCCACAGGAATCCATGAAACGAGGAAGAGGGACCTTATGTACTCGCTGTATTCCCTCAACGACATGTTTGCCAATAAGCGCTCCGCGCCAGGGCTCCATCAGCTCATTACCGGCGGATATTGCGGCATTAGCTACGGCATCGGCAGCCACGGCCCAAAGAGGAGCAGGCTTGATTTCCCCGACTTCTCCAACAACCTGAGCCAACGGCTCCAAGAAATGGGCCAGTGCTTCGCCGGAATCCTTCAGCTCATCCGCATCCTCAGCAGAAATGCTTTCAAACTGTTGAGCTTGGAACCCGACCCAATAGTCATCTCGGAGAAATGTGAACCAAGAAGACCACTGCCACACTGGAACTCGATCGGAAACCAACACGCATGCCAGCGATGGCCCTACCAATGCTCCGCACATGGACCACCACCACAACTGGGCCTGGAAACGGGTATCCACCTCAACCTCGGGCATCGGAAACAGCCTTCTCCCGGCCTCAATTCCGGCGGCTACAGCTTCGGTAGAAAGGTGCCACTCCGCAGCGCCGTCGTGAGGCATGACATCTGCGGAAAACCGAGGAAAGTCCGCCAAAAGCTGGGAGTACTCGGGAGCCAATGCGGCACCCCGCATGACATCGTTCACCAGTCTCGTCCTTCTATCAACTGTTTTAATCGCCGTACACCTGTCTATTTTTCCACCGACTACGGAATTTCCCCACAGCTCAGTAGTGTTTATATGGGCATATGGCTCTCAACGGACCCGTTTAGGAGGTCTACTACTTTGTTCCAAAAGACGAAGAAGGATTCAACTCGCACAGTAACTGATGCAGTGAACTCAACCCCCGAAGCAATCGAACGTGATGCCGGAAAACTGGGAACCCTTCTTATCCAAACCCTGGATAAGACCATGAGCTGGCAGTCATCTGCCATCACCGGGTACGTCAGTTCCCTGCACAAGCGCAAAAAAGATGAAACTCCGGCGCAGGTACAGGAACGTATTGATTCCCACTACCTGAACCTGGTCACCGGCACCGGTGGTGCAGCTGGCGGCAGCGCAGTTCTTCCCGGCGTCGGCATGATTACGGGCTTGGCTGCGGTTACCGGTGAATCACTGCTGTTCCTGGAAGCATCAGCCTGGTACACACTGGCCTCAGCAACCCTGCGCAATATTGACATCACCGATCCACAACGCCGTCGCACGCTGATTCTTGCGGCCATGAGCGGTTCTGAAGGGACAGCTATTATGGCCTCCCTGCTTGGCGAGGAATCGCTGCGGAAGCAGACCAAAACTTCCGTGAATTCCCTACTGCCACGGCTTGGCGTTCCGCAGCTGGGTGCAGCAAACCGCCTGCTGATTCGCGAGGCACGCAAGCGCTTGATGAAGAACGCTCGTCTGGCCATCATCGGTAAGATTTTGCCATTTGGAATTGGCGCCGTGGTTGGGGCCTCCGCAAACCGCAAGCTCGGTGGCATTCTTATCAGCTCCACTCGCGCATCTCTGGGGCCACTTCCCCAGGATTGGTCGGATTTTGAACGAAAGCTACCGGCTAAATCCAACCCCTCTGCAGACTCGAAGAAGGACTCAAAGTCATCGAGGTTCTCTATTCCCTCGGCGCTGAAGTGGCCGAAGAAAAAGAAGAATAAGTAGTTCCTCTTACCCCGATTACCCTTCAGCGACGTTTTTCAATGGAAGAGCGGTACCCACCATGGCCCAGAGCAAACCCCTCAGAACTTCTCCCATGAAGTTCTTGTGGAAACAGTCTCTTCACAGGCCACTACCGCTCTATGGTGTCGTTGTTGCAGCGCTAATCGTTGTCGGGCTGGAGTCCGTACTTCCGCTTCTCACTCGAGATGCTATCGATGTGGCAACGGGCTCTTCCGATGGCGGTGTCCCCGCGCGCCTACTGCCTTCGCTAACTCCATTGCAGGCAGTCATTTCCGTATTTCTGGCCATCGCGTTGGTGCGCTTCGTCGCCCAGGCGGGGCGAAGATTCTTCTCCGGCAAACTCTCCATTGATGTTCAGCACGACCTGCGACTAAAAATCCTTCGCTCCCTACAAAACCTCGATGGTCCAGCACAGGATCGCGTCAACACCGGCCAGGTTGTGTCACGGTCAATTTCCGACCTCCAGGCAGTGTCCGGACTACTGGCAATGTTGCCGTTGACGCTGGGGTCCGTCGTCAAGCTGTTCATCACTATCGGCATCATGCTCGCCCTCTCGCTGCCCCTGACGCTGGTCGGCCTCGCCGTGGTGCCAGCGATTGTCTACATTGCAGTGAATTCGCGTGACAAACTCCATGCCGCAACCTGGGCTGCCCAACAGCAAGCTGGCGAGATAGCCGGACAAGTCGAGGAAACCGTTTCCGGCATCCGTGTTGTCAAGGCGTTTGCGCAGGGTGACAACGAAGTTGCGAAGATGGAGCGTAACTCGTCGCTGCTATATTCTCTCCGCCTGCGAGCGGCAAAACTCAGCGCTCGATTCCAACCGGCGCTGCAGTCGTTGCCGCAACTGTCCCTCGTCGGAAATATCGCGGTCGGTGGCTGGCTAGCGATTCACGGACACATCACCCTAGGCACGTTCGTAGCTTTTGCCACGTATCTCACCAGCCTGACTGCCCTGTCGCGGCTGGTCTCCAACATGGTCATCTCGATACAGCTGACGTCGGCAAGCATCGACCGCATTTCCGACGTCATCGACGCCCGACCAGACAACCCCGAACCCACCGACGCGCTTCCTCTCCCCGACGGCCCCGTTGGCATCAGCTTCAACCACGTCACCCACAGCCGTGGCGGACGCACGCTTATCGACGATGTCTCATTCTCCGTCGCGCCAGGGGCGACCTTAGCGTTGATTGGCCCACCGGGGTCCGGAAAGACTATCGCCACGGAGTTACTCGGCCGTCACTATCTGCCGGATTCGGGAACTATCACTATCGATGCGCCCAGCCACGGCACATCCACATATACCGCGCGCATTCTCTCCAGCGACGTATATGACGCTATTACTGTCGTTCCGGACACTCCTTATCTATTTGCGGGCACGTTGCGTGAGAACATCGCATTCGCCAATCCCGCGGCGTCCCAGGAAGAGATTATCGCCGCAGCGACCGCCGCCCAGGTCAACTTCGTCGACGACCTGCCTCAGGGGTGGGACACAGCCATCGGCGAGCGCGGGCATAATCTCTCCGGCGGACAAGCTCAACGCGTGGCATTAGCACGGGCATTCCTCGCCCGTCCTCGAATTTTGGTTCTCGATGACGCAACCTCAGCAATCGATGCTGCAACTGAGTTGGAAATCTTCAACGCGCTGACCTCACAGCTGGCAGATACGACTATCGTCATCGTGGCGCATCGATCTTCCACTCTCGAGCAGGCGGACCACATCGCCATTTTCGAAGACGGTGCCATTACCGGCATTGGAACCAAGGCCGAACTGATTACTTCTCATCCGCGCTTCACCGAGCTGATGGACATCGACCAGAGTGCCTACCCCGAAATCGAAAACCTCGTTCTCGACCCCATCGACAGTGAGGACCCCAGCCCCGAGGAACTCTGGCCCGACGAATCCGCACCAACCTCCGACGACTCCACGTCAGACACCTCTGCGCGGCTTCCCGGAGGCGCCACTTCTCAAATGACCCGCGGGGTTGGCCGAGCCGGAGGCGGTCCAGGTGGACCCGGTGGCCCTGGTGGTCCCGGTGGCCGCGGCGGCGGGCGCGGCGGCGGGCGTGGCGGCATGGGGGCGGCTCTCGCCAATGCTCCTGCGACGCCAGAGCTTCTCGAGCGTGTGCGAAACCTCCCACCCGCTAGCGAAAAACCGCGTGTACCAGCTCGAGCACTCGACAACTCCGAGCCTTTTTCTCTGCGCCGGCTGCTCTCCTACGTCCGCGGCCTATTTATAAGCGTCATTGCGCTGCTGGCCCTCATTGCCGTTGCCGATCTCGCGTTCCCCATGCTCGTGCGCTACGCCATTGACCACGGCATCCGTGAGCACAATGAAGCCGTGTTGTGGGCCTGCGCCGCAGGCGGTTTGGCGACAGTCCTCATCAGCTGGATTGCCGTAGCCACAAATGCTGTTATTACTGCGCGCACTGGTGAGCGGCTGCTCTATGCCCTGCGTGTGCGCTGCTACCGCCACCTGCAGTCGCTTGGCATTAACTACTTCGAGGCCAATCGCTCGGGTGCCATCATGACGAGGATGACAACCGACATCGACGCGCTGTCCTCGTTCCTACAAACGGGATTGGCAGAGGGCGCGATTGCCACGTTCACTCTGCTCGGTGTCTCAGTGCTGTTGCTTGCCACACAGGTGTCACTCGCCGCGGTGGCGTTGGCGACGCTTCCCATCATTGTGGCGGCCACCCTGGTATTCCGCCGAATCTCCTCGCGCCTATACAAGGCTGCACGCGAGCAACTTTCCTTCGTCAACGCTGATTTCCAGGAGACCATTGGTGGGCTTCGCGAGATTCAGATGTACCACCGCGTCGCCGATATCGAATCTTCCTTTGCCGAGGAATCCGATAAGTACCGCGCAATTCGTCAGCGAGCACAGCTGGCCGTGGCCTTATTCTTCCCCGGCATCAACTTCGTCTCTGAGTTGGCAACAGCTGCGGTGTTGGCTGTCGGCGCCCAACAGGTTGCTGCGGGAACTACGACGCCCGGCGTACTCGTCGCCTTCACGCTGTACCTGGGAATGCTCTTTGGCCCGATTCAGCAGCTGTCCCATGTTTTCGACGGCTACCAGCAGGCGAAGGTCGGTCTCAATCGCATTGGTGACCTCCTACAGACCGCCCCCATGGCAGATCACGGCACTACTGACGACGCGTCCCGTGCAGCCGCTGGCGACCTGCGCTTAGACAAGGTGACTTTCTCCTACCCCGCCACCAACTCTGAGCACGAACGCCCTCAGGTCCTCGATGCTCTCGATTTGCAGATTCCTGCCGGAGAAACAGTCGCAATTGTCGGATCCACCGGTGCCGGAAAATCAACAATCATTAAGTTGTTCGCCCGTTTCTACGATCCAGTTGGCGGCGTGGTGCGAGCCTCCGAAACTGACATCCGCGACTTCCCTCTTAACGACTGGCGACGCACCCTCGGCTATGTACCCCAAGAATCACACCTGTTTTCGGGGACAGTAGCAACAAATATTTCCTACGGTCTACCGGACAGCAGTCATGCTGAAATTCAGCAGGCCGCGAAGAACGTCGGTGCTCTCAGCACCATTGCCAGCCTGCCCGGCGGCTTCCACCACCCCGTCGGCCCAGATGGCCGAGGGCTCTCCTCCGGACAGCGTCAACTTATCGCACTCGCTCGTGCCGAAATGATGCGTCCTGAACTGCTGCTTCTCGACGAGGCCACCGCGACACTCGACCCTGCAACAGAGTCGGCAATCCTCGAAGCCACTGACCGTGCGTCGCGTCAACGCTCGGCAATTATTGTGGCCCACCGCCTGGCTACGGCTGCTCGAGCCAACCGGATATTGGTACTTGATCACGGGCGTATTGTCGAGGACGGCTCCCATGATGAGCTTCTCGCGGCGGGTGGCCAATACGCAGAGCTCTGGAGCAAGTACCATATGGGGAGCGCGACGGTGTAGTAATTCAGAATTTTCGTTATCCTTGAATGACACTTTGACGCGTGCGCTCATTAGAATAAACGTGAGTTAGTAAAACTAATACGAAAAGAGGCGAGTACCTGCCGTGAGCAGCGACATGAGCTTCGGCCAGAACGAATGGCTGGTCGACGAGATGTACCAGCAATTCCAGAAGGATCCACAGTCTGTGGGTCAGGAATGGCGCGAATTCTTCGCAACCCACACACCGTCCCAAAAGGGCGAGGACCTTTCCGATATGGCAAAGCCCGCAGCAGCCACGAAGGAGGAAGCTAAGGCAACCGGACGTCGTGAGTCCAAGGGGGTCGAACCAACCAAGACCCCGAACAAGCCGGCGTCTCCGAAGCCGAAGAAGTCCCCGATGGATGCAGCAGCCAAGGTTTCGGCTGTTGAATCCGGCGAGGAGCCTCTGAAGGGCGTCGCACGGGCTATCGCTAAGAACATGGATGTCTCCCTGGAGATGCCGACTGCTACGTCGGTTCGCGATATGCCGGCACGTCTGATGTTTGAAAACCGCACCCTGGTTAACAATCATCTGGCACGCGCCCGCGGCGGCAAGATTTCTTTCACCCACATCATTGGTTACGCCATGGTGAAGGCTGTCATGCTCCACCCGGATATGAACAACAACTACAAGGTGGTTGACGGCAAGCCGGTTCTGGTTACCCCGGAACACATTAACCTCGGCCTGGCCATTGATATGCCGGCTAAGGACGGCTCGCGTTCGCTCGTAGTTGCCGCTATCCGTGAGTGTGAGACCCTGACTTTCAAGCAGTTCGTCGACGCCTACGAGGACATCGTCGTTCGTGCTCGCCACGGCAAGCTGACCGGTAAGGACTTCCAGGGTGTCACCATTTCCCTGACCAACCCGGGCGGCATCGGTACTCGTCACTCCGTCCCGCGCCTGACCAAGGGCCAGGGCGCGATTATCGGTGTCGGTTCCATGGATTACCCGGCTGAGTTCGCTGGTGCTTCCGCTGACCGTCTGGCAGAGATGGGCATCGGCAAGCTGGTGACCATCACCTCTACTTACGATCACCGCATTATCCAGGGTGCAGAGTCCGGTGAGTTCCTGCGTACGATGAGCAACCTGCTTGTCGACGACAAGTTCTGGGACCACATCTTCCAGACCATGCGTGTCCCGTACACCCCAATCCGTTGGGCACAGGACCTGCCGAACACGGGTATCGACAAGAACACCCGCGTTATGCGTCTGATTGAGGCCTACCGCTCCCGCGGTCACCTGCTGGCGGACATCGACCCGCTGCGTTCTGACCAGCCGAATACTTCCGCTCCGAACCACGCTGACCTCGATATCGAGGAGCACGGTCTGACCCTGTGGGATCTGGACCGCACCTTCAACGTCGGTGGTTTCGGCGGCAAGGAGACGATGACGCTGCGCGAGGTGCTTTCTCGCCTGCGCAACGCATACTGCCTCAAGGTCGGTTCCGAGTACGCTCACATTCTCGACCGCGAAGAGCGCGAGTGGCTGGAAGAGCGCCTTGAGGGCGGCCAGCCGAAGCCGTCCCACGCTGAGCAGAAGTACATCCTGCAGAAGCTGAACGCCGCCGAGGCATTCGAGAACTTCCTGCAGACCAAGTATGTCGGTCAGAAGCGCTTCTCCCTAGAGGGTGCAGAGTCGCTGATTCCGCTGATGGACTCCGCTATCGACACCGCTGCTGGTGCTGACCTCGATGAGGTCGTCATCGGTATGCCACACCGCGGTCGACTGAATGTGCTCGCAAACATCGTCGGCAAGCCACTGCGCCAGATCTTCACTGAGTTCGAAGGCAACATCGACCCGGCACAGGTCGGCGGTTCTGGTGACGTCAAGTACCACCTGGGCACTACTGGCCGTCACATCCAGATGTTCGGCGAGGGCGAGATTGACGTCACCCTGACCGCGAACCCGTCCCACCTCGAGGCCGTCAACCCGGTCGTTGAGGGTCTTGCTCGTGCACGCCAGGACAAGATCAACAAGGGCGAAGAGGGCTACTCCGTCATGCCGCTGCTGCTGCACGGTGACGCTTCCTTCGCCGGCCTGGGCATTGTCCAGGAGACCCTGAACCTCATGTCCCTGCGTGGTTACAAGGTCGGCGGTACCGTCCACATCGTGGTGAACAACCAGATTGGCTTCACCACTTCACCGGACTCCGGTCGCTCCTCCTACTACGCAACCGACATCGCCAAGGCATACGGCTGCCCGGTCTTCCACGTCAACGGTGACGACCCGGAGGCTGTCGTCTGGGTCGGCCAGCTGGCTGTTGAGTACCGTAACCGCTACGGCAAGGACGTCTTCATCGACCTGGTCTGCTACCGCAAGCGCGGCCACAACGAGGCCGATGACCCGTCCATGACTCAGCCGCTGATGTACAAGATCATCGACGAGAAGGAAAGCGTTCGCGCTCAGTACACCGAGGACCTCATCGGTCGCGGTGATATCTCCGAGGAAGAGTACGAAGCAGTACGCCGAGACTTCCACGACCAGATGGAAGCGGTCTTCAACGAGGTCCGCGCAGCTGAGGACGCAAAGCCGGGCGAGCAGCACGGTATTGCAGGCTCCCAGCCGCTGCCGCATGGCCTCAAGACCGGCATCGACAAGGCTGAAATCGTCGAGATTGGTCAGACTTACGTCAACCTTCCTGAGGGCTTCAAGATTCACCCACGTGTTGCGCCGGTCGCTAAGAAGCGCGCGGAGATGACTCAGGAAGGTGGCATCGACTGGGGTATGGCCGAGCTGCTGGCAATCGGCTCCTTCACCGGTGCTGGCATCGACGTCCGTTTCGCAGGTGAGGATGTCCGCCGCGGTACCTTTACCTCTCGCCATGCAGTTCTGATTGACTCCGAGAACGGTTCGGAATACAACCCGATCGACGCCTACGGTAAGTCCAAGAACGGTGGCCGCTTCATGATCTACAACTCGGCTCTGACCGAGTACGCAGGCATGGGCTTCGAATACGGCTACACCCTGGGTAACCCGGATGCAGCAGTGTTCTGGGAGGCACAGTTCGGTGACTTCGCCAACGGCGCTCAGACCACTATTGACCAGTACGTTTCCTCCGGCGAGGCTAAGTGGGGTCAGACCTCCAAGCTGATTCTGCTGCTTCCGCACGGCTACGAGGGCATGGGCCCGGACCACTCTTCGGCACGTATCGAGCGCTTCCTGCAGCTCGCAGCCGAGGGTTCCTACACCGTTGCTCAGCCGTCCGAGCCGGCTAACTACTTCCACCTGCTGCGTCGCCACGTCCTGTCCGACCTGCACCGTCCGCTGGTTGTGTTCTCTCCGAAGTCGATGTTGCGCAACAAGATGGCAGCGTCCGCTGTCGAGGACTTCACTAACCCGAACAAGTTCCGCTCGGTCATCGATGACCCGAACTTCGAGTCCAAGGACAAGTCCGGCATCAAGACCCTGCTGCTCTGCTCCGGCAAGATCTACTGGGAGCTGGAGAAGAAGCGCAAGAAGGACAAGCGCGACGACATCGCAATCGCTCGCCTGGAGATGCTGCACCCGTTGCCGCACAACCGTCTCCGCGACCTCTTCGAGTCTTACCCGGATCTTGAGGAAGTCCGCTGGGTCCAGGATGAGCCGGCTAACCAGGGCCCATGGCCATTCCTGGCTCTGAACCTCCCAGAGGCTCTGCCGGATATGCCGAAGCTGACTCGCGTTTCCCGCCGTGCACAGTCCTCCACCGCAACTGGTGTGGCCAAGGTCCACCAGATTGAGCAGAAGGCACTGCTGGAAGAGGCCCTCAAGTAGTTTTGGACAGACCTATGGTCTTGTGAGACCGCGGTGAATTCGCGTGTTTGAGAACGCCGCTTCACCAGGTGGTCCTCACTGGTAATCCTCACTGGCGGTCTTCACTGGTGATCAAAAGCTAAGGGGCTCCAACCACTCGGTTGGAGCCCCTTAGTCGTTGTCTAGCAATTGTCAGACGCACAGTAGATAAAGGTTAATAGACAAAATGCGTGACCGGTCGGCGTGTCACCGGGCCGGCACCATTTGCTATTTAGTCCTCAATGCGAGTTACTGACTGCGTTTATGACAAAAA
>NZ_KV836239.1:0-421 GCF_001838285.1 Corynebacterium sp. HMSC074C03
AGCGTCGACCAGAACGACTCAGCCATCGCGTTATCAAAGCACACACCAGTACGCCCCACAGACTGAGCAATGCCCAGGTTATGGCAGACTTCCCAGAGCTTCTCGCTGGTAAATTGCGTTCCGCGGTCAGCGTGGAACACCAGCCCATCAGGAACGTCACCGCGCAGTGTATATGCCATCCGCAGGGCCCGTTCGACCAGGCATGTATCTTGAACGCTATCCATCGCCCAGCCCAGCACCCTGCGGGAATGGCCGTCGCGGACCGCACACAAGTACAACCATCCCTCGCTGGTGCGTAGGTAGGTAATATCCGACATCCACACTCGGTTGAGATCACCAGTATCAAACACGCGCTTGACCAGGTCAGGAAGACTCGACTGACGCTTAGCTTGAATCGTTGTCACCGGGACAAAGGCACGCG
>NZ_KV836240.1:0-295 GCF_001838285.1 Corynebacterium sp. HMSC074C03
CCCACCTGCACGAATTCGACCACACCTACCGGGAATGGATGAACGAGAAAACCACCATCAAAGACCCTGCTACCGGCGCCTACACCAAGGTCTACACCCACCAACGCGTCCGAGCGGCCTATCAATCATTGCTATCTCTGCACCGCAGAGACCTGCTGTTTACCTACCTGCAACCCCCACCAACAACCATCGACCCCGACAACCTTGCAGCAACAACAAACAGCCTCGAAGGTGGCATCAACGCCCCCATAAAAGAACTAGCCCGCAGACACCGCGGACTATCACTACCGCATCA
>NZ_KV836241.1:0-372 GCF_001838285.1 Corynebacterium sp. HMSC074C03
AAAGCACTGGTGCCATCTGCGCCAATAATCAAATCCCCTTCCCAATGACCGGGCACGGCACGATCATTGGCTTCCGCTGGGCGAAGTGAAATATTGGCATCATGGGTCCAGCGTTTTCCACGTGGTTTAGGCACCCCGGCTAAAAGCGAGCGGGGTTTACGCCCTGGCCGGGTAGTCCGGCAGGACTTTTCAAACACAAGTTCTTTGCGCAAGCTACCTACCCCTTGCACGTAAAGGGCCTGGTAAATCGACTCATGGCTAATAGTCATGGACGTATTATCACCCCACAGCGCAGCCAACCTGTCACTGGCCTGACGCGGTGAGGCACCACGGTTGAGCAGATCGACAACCTGGGCGCGCAAAAACCGATTG
>NZ_KV836242.1:0-11701 GCF_001838285.1 Corynebacterium sp. HMSC074C03
GCTCATCATCGCCTCGGAAGACGGGGCCATGGAGCCGTCCATCTTGTCCTCCATCTTCTCCCCGGAGTCGTTGCATGCAACGAGGCCGACGGCGGCGATGACGATGGCGCTGACGCCGGCGATTGCGCGGTTGATAGACATTTTGTCTCCTTCACTTTGTCGGTTCGCAGGCGCAGTATTTCTGGCCCGTCACTGAGTACTACGGAGCCGGGGGCTGATGCGGATTGGACCAATCCGGTGCGGGTGCTCACTCCGTAGTGCTGGGTGTAGGAAAGGCAACCGGAAAGTAGAGGAAACTCATGATCAGCGTGATTCTTGTCGGATTCATCGGAGGTCTGATCACGGCATTGTCGCCGTGCATTTTGCCGGTGTTGCCGGTGGTGCTGGGTGTCAGCGTCGGGCGTAAACCGTCGCACGTGGTGACAGGTTTGGTCGTGAGCTTCGCCGCGATCGCGCTGCTGGGTACGATTCTGCTTAGTGCGCTGCATTTGCCACAGTCAGTATTGCGCTGGGCGGGAGTGGTGTTGCTGGCATGGGTGGGGCTGGGAATGATTTTCCCGCCGGTGGGGGAGGTGTTGCAGAAGCCCTTTGACGCGCTTCCGCGCCCCACGGCATTGCAGGAGAAAACGCGCGGCAAGGGAGGTTTTCTCATCGGTCTGGCCCTTGGCGCGGTGTACGTTCCGTGCGCGGGCCCGGTGCTTGCAGCGGTGACGGTGGCGGGCCCGACTGGGCATATCGGCTGGAACACGGTGGTGCTCACTGTTGCGTTCGCGATTGGGCCCGCGCTGCCGCTGTTAGTGTTCGCCCTGGCGAGCAACAAGATCGGTGACAAGGTAGACGCGGTGCGGCGCCACCGTAAGGCCATCGGCGTGCTCATCCTGGTCTTCACTGCGGCGTTTGCTCTCGACGCGCCGGCGGCGATCCAGCGTGCGCTGCCGAATTGGACGTCGTCGCTGTCGAACCGTTTTGAGAATTCAGACTTGGCCAATGACGCTCTCAACAAGGTCGGACCAACTGGGAGCGGTTCACTGCAGTCGTGCCGCCGCGCCGACCCCGCGCAGCTGCAGGATTGTGGCCCGGCACCGGAATTCGCGGGGCTGACGAACTGGATCAACGCCGACCAGCCGCCGAGCCCGCAGGACGGTGGTGTCATGCTCGTTGATTTCTGGGCGTACGCCTGCATCAACTGTCAGCGTGCGGGGGAGCACATCACGAAGCTTTACGACACTTATCGAGATTCCGGCCTCACCGTCGTCGGCGTCCATTCCCCTGAGTACGCTTTCGAGCACGACCTGGGCAATGTCCGCAACGCCGTAGAAAAGGAAGGTATCCACTACCCGGTGGCGCAGGACAATAAACCATTACTGGATACTCACCACAGCGTTACTAAATCCGTGGTCCTAACAGCTATCGCGTCCCCATTCGTGGCCATGTCTCAGTCGTTTAGCAAGCAGGCGAATACGCTCTGGTACGAGATTTTCGATGTCGTCAAAGACAACTCGCTGGTGGACTACTCGGGGCCGACTCCTGCGGATAACGTGATGGAACGGCTACTTCAGGCACGCTCATAGTTATTGGCGTAGTGCGGGTACGGTGTGGGCGTAGATGACGACCACTGCAATCAAGGCGATACAGACGGCGAAGGGTGCCAGCGGGTTCCACCCGTAAAGGGCGGTCGAAGCCAGCGGGGCAATCGCGTACGCCAACCCATTATTAGCGTTGATGATGCCAGCCACTGCGCCTTGCTCATCTGCACTCATCTTCAAGGTTGGGCCAGTGTTGTACCCGGGCATCGCCAGTCCCATACCTACCCCCAGCACGATACACCCGACAACCAGTAAAGCGTGCGAGGAGGTAGGCCAAATGAGCACAGTTGCAACTAGTGTAATGGCCAGACCAGTACGTAAAAGCTTCGCTGCTCCCCACCCTGTCTTTGGAGCAATCACCGCTTGGGCAATGATCATGGTCACGCCCATGATGGTCAGGTAAATCGCGGAAATACCTGCGGTCGCAGTTGCCGACAGGGCGAAGCGGTCTTGGACAGTGAATCCAAAAATCGTAGCAACAGAAGAAAACACAAGAAACATCACCAGACCAGTTGCTAGCCAGGGAGCTACACGCGGATCAGTGAAGCGAATCCGTTGAGGCTTTGCAAAAAGTTGCCCTCGGCTTTGAGGTGCGAAACTCACCAAGAGAACAACCAGACCAATCACCATCACAACGGGCATGACCACCAAGGGCAAGAGCAGGCCACCAGCAGCGGCTAACACACCTCCAGTAACACCTCCAACAATGGAGGCCATCCCTTGAGCCGCTCCAATCATGCCCAGTGCTTTTACCCGCCCGTTCTCGCTGGCAGCATACGTGACCAGGTGGGCTTGCGCGGTCGGGGCGATCGCTGAAATCCCTCCACCATAGAGCAAACCACGAGTGATCACAACACCAAAAACTAGTCCGACACCGCCAACTACCTGGTTCATCCCCAGGTAGGAGACAATACCGAAGGCGCTCAAAGCGATGATCGCGATCACAAGCCCAGCAGCGAGTACACGTTTAGCGCCGACACGTTGGGAAGCTCGCCCCCAATAAGCACTCAAGCTCGCTAGTACAATCGCTGCCAAAGAGATAGTGGCGCCAATATGCCATTCCCGCAATCCCATCTGTCGTGACAGTGGCGCGATGATCGGATTGAGAATCATTTGCCCCATAAAGGCGAGAAAAACGATTCCCACTACCAGGTTCGCTTGCGCTGCTGGATCAATAGAGCTCTGTGTCGGCTTATTACTATGAGGGTCGGGCATCACTACACTCCATTACTAGAACACTGTTTCACTTAGGGATATTGTAGAATGGTGTTCTAGTAAGGGTCAAGGAATAAGTTAGGGTCACCTTATGAACACTGTGCTAACGGGGCGAAGGGCTGGGCTATCACGCGAGCTGATTGTCAAACAAGCTGTACAGTTAAGCGCGATCAGTGGCGTTGAGGGATGGTCAGTACGGGACATTGCCCGTGAACTGGGCGTGGTTCCCTCAGTGATTTATCATTATTTTCCAAACAAGGAAGCCATTTGTGATGCTGTTGTAGACCGGGTATGTGTCGGGATTG
The DNA here is from genome assembly GCF_001838285.1 of Corynebacterium sp. HMSC074C03. Classification (NCBI taxonomy): domain Bacteria; kingdom Bacillati; phylum Actinomycetota; class Actinomycetes; order Mycobacteriales; family Corynebacteriaceae; genus Corynebacterium; species Corynebacterium sp. HMSC074C03. Next base: position 3,107 of record NZ_KV836242.1, read on the forward strand.
AAGTTCCCGACCCGGACCTTGAATGGAAAGCCTGGTTTCGAGCTATGGCTCACAATCTACGCCCCGCATTGTTAGCATATCCGGGGATTACCGACAGGTTCGCGCGGGGCAAGTTCACCGAACAGTTTTTGCCGATGATCGATGGAGCCTGGGCCAAACTACAAGAAGCTGGGTTTGGTGACAATTCGCCTGTGGCCTACACAATTATCGCGAACTCAATCATCCACACGATCGGAGCGAGAAACCTGCGCGCATCCAATCAAATCCAGCCTCGCCACAACCTGCACGAAATGCTTGTCAGGCTTGAGCCTATGATGGCTCAATCTGTTGGACTGACCAGTATTGTCAACTCTTACCTGGAGCCTCTCTCACACCCTGATGAAGAAGAAGCGATGTCCGAGGAATACTACGACCTCGTCATCGATGTGATCCTAGACGGCATCGAACACACCCTGCTGCCTTAACTCTGACCCACTTCTCAATCATCGTCTTAGTGAACGCCCGCACAGCTGTGTACTTCAACACAGCGGATGTAGCCCAGTTGATAAGCCGGGTCAGTTCACGTTCACACCCGCGTTCTCATGGTCACAGAGACGGTTAAATTGAGGTTACCCCATGCGAGGTCTGCGGGGGTGGTGTTTTCATCCGACATGTGGTTTGTCTCCTCCGTGGGGTGTTGGGTGTGTTCCACGCCTTGGTGGTAACGGAGGTGAGTATGAGACATATTGGTTGGCGGTCAGTTTTATTGAGTGGTTACCCAGTCCCCAGCTTCAACAAAAGCTGTTAAATCAACAGGGGAACTTCCTAGTAGCTCCACCGTGCCGTCGGACTTCACCAGCGCGGCGCTATCCCCATCATCTGCGTTCTCCCCTGGAAACACTGCAACGGTTCCGTCTGGGTGTACACATACCTCTACGTCCCAATCTTTGCCAGGATACGTCGAACAAACCATGCTGTAAGCACGGGTTGCAACATGCTTAATCAACACCAATTACTCCTAACAATTCATCCGTAGGTGTCAAATCGTCCGTGCGCATCATCGTCAGCGAACCCGCCTTCAACTTCTTCAACCGTTCGTCAACATTGATTAGTCCATCTGATGACTGGCCCACAATGACTTTGCTACGTGGAGGAATTTCAACAACCGCTACTGGCCAGCCCGCTACCTGGTGGACAAGCACGGCAACGTCCGGCAGATCGTGGAAGGGGAGGGAAGCTACGCCGAGACAGAAAAGCTCGTGCGTGAATTGCTTGTCGACGCCAACACCGAAGTCAACCTCCCCGAACCGGTCGAAGGCGGCGAAGCAGCAGGCGGTACAAAGGGCCGCAACCCGGAAACGTATCTCGGCACTGCGCGCGCCGAGTACACCAAGTAACCCGGTTACACCGACGGCGAGCACGACTTCGGTGAACCGCCCGCCCCAGAGCGCGGCATGTTCACTCTGAACGGGACGTGGATTCTCGAGGAGGAATCAGTGCAGACCACCAGTGGAGGACACCTGGACATCAACGTCTTCGCCAAGTGGGTCCAGCTCGTGGTTTCGGGTGAAGGAGAGATCGAAGTCGAGTATCCGGACGGTGCGACAAAGTCGTTCCCGGTCACAGATGGAACCCTCGACCTTGCGAAAGGCGACACGCCCACCGAGGGAGTGCTGCGCATCCGGCCCACGGCAGGCGTGAAACTGTATTCGTTGACCTTCGGCTAGGCAGAGACAACCTTGTCCAGCGCCTCGGCGAACCGCGCGACGATGCCGTCGACCTCGTGAGCGGCGCTGGCCAACTGGGAAATAAAGTCGGCAGGCAACTCGAGGCCCGCAGCGGTTTCCACGTGCGCCGCGAAGACGACGGAAGGGTGCTCAGGACGCACCTTCGGTTTCGGGCCATTGCCAGAGCGCTTATCCGGAGAAGCCTTCTGCTCCCACTCCAGCGGGGTAGTGATCGTCCCCTGAGTACGGGGATTTCCCGGTTTTACAGGCTGATTCAGCGAGAAAATTGTTAATAACGCCTGCGGATTCTTACGCCCATCCTTGGTCTTCGTCCACGCGCTACTCAATGGTGTGCTGGTTTTGCGTGATCTCGGTTTCAGCAATGTCCATCAAACGCACGAGACGGGGCTTGACCCAAATACTAGGTTAGGCTAACCTAACGCAAGAATGGTTGTTATCTTCTGAGAGGGCAACACAGTGCCGCTTGTGTCTGATGAACCCACCACAGCGACCAATGAGTCGACGAGTCGGCCGAGAGGGGGCGGCACCGCCGACGACGGCCCGCGAACCCGAGCACCTAACCCGAAACCGCCGCGTGGACGCGGCCCACACACCCCGGAGACAGAACCAGATGAAGTCGATTGCCCAGATCGTCCAGAACAACCTCAGACTCCTCGCGGCCTACCAGGACAAGGTCCAGCCGAGGTTCCTCAGCCGCTATGCGCGTGAACCGATGGACGCCGCCGTCGAAGGGCTCGGGGCCGGACGGAATTCCACGTCGCCGACGTCCTCGCGCCGCTCGCGGGAGAGCCCGGCAGGACCGATGAAATCTGGGTGTGCGGCGCGCTCCACCAAATGAAGGATGCGGGTGCCGCGCTCGGCCGGGTCGCCGGGCTGCTCGCCGACGGCGGCATCGCTTACGTGCAGACGTTCGCCGAGGATCCCGGCGTGAACGAGCGGGTCGACATGGCCGTCATGGCGAAGATGGGCCACCGGGTTTTTCGGGGCAGCGAGCTCGATGACCTCGCCGAAGCCAACGGGCTGAAGCTGGGCGGAGCCTCACGCGCCGGCATGGTGTACTTCTGCACTCTCGCGAAGAAGAGCGCGATCGGGGAGGCGGGCAAGTGAGCGCTGTGGACGGGACCGTAGGCCCGTGGTCGCTGCTCGCCCCGATCCGGACTCGGATGCGTGCGGTGGTCGCGTTATCCGTCCTGTCGTCGGTGGCTACCGTCGCTTCGCTGGTCGGCATCATCGACATCGCGATGACGTACCCGGAGGCCCCGGCGCATCGGACGTGGTTGGCCGTGGCTGTCATCGTCGTCGCCGCAACGGTGCGCATGGCCGCGGACGGCGCCGCCGGCATGCTCTCGCACCGGGCGGATAACGACCTGCAGCTCCACCTCCGGCGCCGGCTGGTCGCCCAAATCCGGAAGTTGCCGCTGGGCTGGCTAGACGCCCGGCGCTCGTCGGGAATCATCGGGTCGGTTGAGAAGGACGTCGCGGCTGTCCACCAGCTCATGGGCCACACCGTCGGTGAGACCGTGGTGGCGGTGCTGGTTCCCCTGCTTTCCCTCATCGCGCTCGTCGCGGTGGATTGGCGGATCGCGGCGGTGGCGGTCGTCCCGGTGCTGGTCACCTTCGCCCTGATGGGCGTAATGATGTCGCGTGGCGCCGGCCTTCAGCGCGACTACGAGCGAGCCTCCGAAGGAGTGACGGCCGCGGTCATCGAGTTGGTGCGCGGCATCCCGGTGATGAAGTCCTTCGGACGCGCCAACCAGGGCTCGGGCCGCTACGATGCCGCGGCGTCGTCGTTCGTCCGCGCGTGGTCCGCCTGGTCCCGGCAGTCGAACATCTATCTTGGGCTCATCGACGTGGTGACGTCTCCGATCACGGTCCTCGCAGTGGTGTGCGGCGCCGGCCTCGCTCTGCGGGACGCCGCGGGCGGCACACCGGAAGGTCTCGTCGCCGGGCTGGTTCTCGGCCTTGGACTCTCCGCGGCGATCGTGCGGGTAGCCATGAACTCCGAACCCATCATCGCGGGGATTGCCGCCCTGAAGTCCATCGCGGAGGTGCTGGGCACGCCGCCGATCGCCGAGCCCGCCGATCCGGTGCCCGTGCGCGGAGGCGCGCTCGAGGTCCGGAACCTGGTCTTCTCCTACGGCGATGGGCCGCGGGTCCTCGACGGGATGTCCGCGACGTTCGAACCGGGGACCCTCACTGCGCTGGTGGGGTCCTCCGGTTCCGGAAAGTCCACCGTCGCCCGGCTGTTGGCGCGTTTCCACGACCCCGTCGAAGGCTCGGTGCTGCTGGGCGGCGCCGATCTTCGCGACATTGCCGTGCGCGACGTGCACCGCTCGGTGTCGGTGGTGTTCCAAGATCCGCAGTTGCTCACGCTGCCGTTGCGGGAGAACATCCGGCTGGCCAGGAGAGACGCCACCGACGGCGAAATCATGGCGGCCGCGAAGCTCGCGAACCTCGATGCGGTCATCGCGGCGCTGCCGAAGCGTCTGGATTCGGTGGTCAACGTCGACGTGACCTTTTCCGGTGGTGAGGCGCAGCGCGTGGCCATCGCTAGGTCGATCGTCACGGACGCGCCGGTGCTCATCTTCGACGAGGCAACCGCTTACGCGGATCCGGCTTCCGAGGCCCTCATCCAGTCCGCAATCGAGCGTTTGGCCCGTTCGCGGACGGTGATTGTGATCGCGCACAGGTTGAGCACGATCCGCAACGCCGACCGCATCCTCGTTCTCGATGGGGGAGCGGTCGCGGAGGCGGGTACCCACGACGAGTTGCTTGCGCGCGGTGGCCGCTACCGGGATTTGTGGCGCGCGTTCGCGCTCGACGACGAACCATCCGCCCCGCGGGGCACTGAATCAGACGATGAAAAGGCAGGGAACCGATGATTCGGGACTTGTGGTCGATGACAGATCGGCGCTCGAGAATGACGCTGGCGTGGCTCATTGCGTTGGCCGCGCTTGCCGCGCTGGCCCAGGGAGCGGCGTTCGTCGCACTGCTGCCGCTGCTGTCGGCTCTGGCCGAGGGAGATGATGCGACGGCGTGGCGTTTAACCGGCGTCATCGCCGGCCTCGCGGCCGCCCATGCGGTGCTGTCCCTCGCCGCGGGGACGGTCGGCAGGGCGAATTCCGCAGCGGTGCTGTCGTCCCTGCTGCGTTCCCTGGGCGAACGGGTGCTGACGTTGCCACTCGGGTACGTCACCAAGTCCACGGCCGGCCGCTTTTCGGAGATGGCGTCGTCGGGTATCGCGTTCGCGGCGTCCGTGCCGCACGTGATCCTGCGGCCCGTCATCGCCGCGGTGGTTGCGCCGACCGTCATCGCCTTCGGAATTCTGGCGGTGGATTGGCGCGTCGGTTTGGTTCTCGTCGCGTCGGCGCCGGTGCTCTTCTTCGCCTACCGGGCCATTGGCCGGGTCGGCGGGGAGTCGGACGAAGCGCATGCTGACGCCGTCGCTGCCGTCTCCGGCAGGCTGATCGAGTTCACCCGCTGCCAGCAGGCGATTCGCGCCGCGAGCGACGGTTCGGCGGCGGACGCGATGGTGGATGAGGCAATCCGGGCCCAACACGATGCGTTCGCGAAGGCGACGTCGACGCAGGGGGCGGCCATCGGACGGTTGAGTTCGGTCGTCCATGCGGTGTTCACGGCGGCGGTGATCGTCGCCGTGGCAGTCGCCGCGACGGGCGGGATGGCGCCGGCGCATTTGGCGCCGATACTCATCGTGCTCGTCCAGTTCACCGGACCGATCACCACGGCGGGAGCGTTGTCCGGCGGTTTCGGTGCGGGCCGCAACACGTTGGCTGCGTTGCGTGACCTGCGGGCAATCCCCGCTCTTCCTGAACCTGCCGCACCGGAGCTGCCCGACGGGCATGACGTGGAGTTCCGCGGCGTGAGCTTCGGGTACGGAGATAAGAAGGTTCTCGACGACGTCAGCTTCCGTGCGCCTCAGGGAGCGCTGGTTGCCGTAGTGGGACCGTCGGGGGCGGGCAAAACGACGGTCATGCGGCTGCTGTCGCGTTTTCATGATCCGGACTCGGGGGAGATCCTCATCGGCGGGGTGCCCTTGCCTCGGATCGGCACCGACGGCGTGAACGCGCTGGTGACCCCGGTGTTCCAGGAGACGTTTCTTTTCGACGCGTCCGTGCGGGACAACGTGGTCTTCGCCGACCCCGGATTCGGTTCCAGGCCCGGTGACGGGGACCGCTTGCGCGAGGCTGCCCGGCGTTCCGGGGTGGACCGCATCGTGGAGCTGCTGCCTTCCGGGTGGGATACCCCGGTGGGGGAGGAGGGGACGCTGCTGTCGGGAGGTGAGCGGCAGCGCCTCGCCATCGCCCGGGCGCTTCTGAAGGATTCCCCGGTGGTGCTTCTCGACGAGCCGACGTCCTCGCTGGATGCGGCCACTGAGCGGGCGATCGTCGGCACGATGGAGGCGTTGCGCGGCGATCACACTGTGATCGTCGTCGCCCATCGCCTGCACACCGTCCGCGATGCCGACCTCATCGTCGTGCTTTCGGAGGACGGGACGGTCGCAGAACGGGGCACGCACGATGAATTGCTGGCGAAGGGCGGCCGCTATGCCGAGTCGTGGACCACCACGACGACGGCATCGGAGAAGCGCGGATAGCTAGTTCACCTCGCACCAGATTGGCTTAGTTCCCAGGAGCCAAAGCGCACCGCGCAGACACCCCAGTGGAGGAGCAAGAACACGAGGAGCGCCAAGGAAAGTGTGTGCCAGCCTTCGTCCCAAGCACCCAAGCACATGGTGCCCACGGGGAAGGTAGAGCCCCACCAACCAGGGCCGTAGGGCGCCCAGTGGAGGACAGCCTCGTAGAAGCAGTACATGGCATAGAGGACACACGGTGCGCCGAGGGTGAACATGATGAGGCCGTACAGGTGAGCGTCGAAAAGCAATGTCGATGCTGCCGTCGACTGGCCAATAACACCGAGGGGAATCCACGCTGTACCCGCGGCGGCGCCACGCGGGCGCGTGCGGGACCAGTAGCAGTAGAGGAAAAGCGGGATCGCGGTGAAGAACGTGAGGAAGAAGCACAGCTCACCCGCGTAGTGATAAAACTCGCCGTGATGGGTGGCCAGCTGCCCGCCGGATGTCGCGGCGACCATCGGGGGCACGAGCGCCAAGCCCCACGGGAACGCAGGCTCGGTGTAGTGCGCGGACTGCTTCCACAAACCCCAGAGTTGCCACAAGCACACGATGATGGCCAGTGGCGCGCCGATCCACCAGCTGATCAGCTGGAACGCATCGTTGCCCGTGAGTGCCGTCCACGCCGAGCCGCACGCGAGCAGGCCCATCGAATACATGCCCCACGCCGCCATGTTCTGGTGCCGCGGCGGCTCATTGCGCACGCCGACCGTGAACACAACAAGGAGTCCCGCCGCGATGAGCGCAAACACGAGCTGGGCTACATGAAATCCATGTAACCCAGTCAAACTCGACGCAATCGAGGTTCCCATTAAAGCGCCGGCCCAAGCGGGACCGAACTTTGGCAACGTCATAGCACTAACGCTAGGCCTGCCACCTCGTTAAATCCACTTTGGGTCGGGGCTTTGTGGTTTTTAGAACGCGAATGGCCTGAAGCGCGCCAAGGGAGGCAGCCGGCACTAGAGCGTCACGTTGGCCAGCACCGTGCCGGTGGGTTGCGCCGCGCCGACGGCGACTTCCTCGGTTACCAGAACTGAAGCAGTTCCACCGGGCAGCGGCATCCACACGTCGTCGTGGGGTTCTTGGCCGATGACTCCAGCCGATTCCACGGCGCCGTCAGCCATGACTGCCCACACTTGTGCACCCATGCCGTCGTTGAGAGCTGGCTGGCCGTTGACCATGGCGCCGCCCTTGCCCATGTCAGAGCTGATCACGATGTCGAGGCTCGCGCCCATCGCGTCAGCCTGACCTTGACGCGCGTCGTCGGCCTCCATAATTGCGTGCATTTCGTCGACGCCTTGGGCTGCCACGGATTCGCGTGACTCGTCGACAGTGAATTGGGTGACCGCGAACCCGCCACCGGCGATGAGCACAACGGCGGCTGCTGCGGCGGTTGTGAGACGTCGCCAGGACCGGTTCTTCCGCGCGGTGTCGAAGTCTGTGACCTGGTCGGTAGCGTCGATACGCTCCATGATTGAGCGTTTGAGCTCCGGTGGCGGAGTGACCGGCGTGGCTGCGGAATTGAAGAGGCCCTCGATATCTTTATCCATCACAGGCCTCCTTTCAACGACACGGCCTTGCGAAGCTTTTGCAACCCGTCGCGTACCCGGGTTTTGGCTGTTCCGAGAGCGACGCCAGTGGCATCGGCGATTTCTTGGTGGGTGAGTTCCCCGAAATACGCGAGCATGAGCGCACTTCGATGGGGCTCTCCGATTGAATCAATGAGTTCTTGTAGCTCCTCAGACTCTAGTCGCTGTTGAGCTTCGTCCTCAGCGGCAGCGACCCACGTGGTCAGTTGACTGTTGAAATCGTCGGTGTCGCGGGCTTGGGAGCTGCGTCAGCTCCGCAGCCGATCGATGGCTCGCGATTTGGCTAGCCGCAGTACCCATGACTTGGCGCTGCCGCGGTGTGGGTCGAAGGTGTGGGCGCTTAGCCATACCTCCACGAAGACTTCTTGGGTGACCTCTTCCGCTTGGGCCCGGTCGCGCAAGATGTGGGTGGTGAGACCGAGAACCTGTGGGGCCAGAACGTCGTAAAGCTCGGCGAAAGCGACTTTATCGCCCGCGCGCACGCTTTCTAAGAGACGGTCAGGATCCACAGATTCCAAATCTAACACCTGGGTCATGTGCTACTTGGATTCTTCCATCATTTTGTCTTCGCTCATCATGGCATCGGAGGACGGTGCCATGGAGTCGCTCATCATCGCCTCGGAAGACG
>NZ_KV836243.1:0-10569 GCF_001838285.1 Corynebacterium sp. HMSC074C03
CTGGCACTTGACAAAAACATAGGGACACCCCCCGTTTACTAAACGAGCAGCATCCGCGTCCTACCCATGCAGGCGGTTAGCAGCGCAGACCAAAGCGGAGAGCACGGAAGCCTCCGGAGTCTGGCCGAAGCCCATGGTCCACACATGGTCATTGTTGTGACCTGCATAGACAAAGGTAGCGGTAGCTTCGAAGATTTCGAACTGGTGGAATTCCACGATTTCCACGCGGTAACCTGCATCAGCCAGCAGATTAGTGCAAGCCGACACCGGCCCCATAGCGGTAATCTCCTGGGTGAAGGTGTGGGTGTGGTCGTCCTTGTCGGTCAGTGTTAAGTCAGCGTTGAAATTCCAGCGCCCCAGGGTGCCGCGGGTTGCCTCGAAATTCTTGATCTGAACCGGGCCGCTCGTGGGGGAGTAGGTGTCCTTGAACTTCTGCCAGTTCATGCCACGAGCTTCTTGCCTTAAGCCTCGAGGCAGGCGATGTCCGAATCGAGCCCTAAATGGATCGTCGGAATAAGTTCGCACATTGCCGTCGTCCTGGTGCTCCAACGAAGGGCGCTTGCCCGTGAACGTCGTCGAAGTGGACATGTTCTTCTGGGTGCGAGTGGGAAACATTCTTTTCTGGTCCTTTGCTTAGTTGCTTTTGCTGTGAGTGGCGGACCAACCAAGTGCTTTGAGAAGTTGCGGCCAGAGACCCCGTGTGGAGGGGTCAGTCCTGTCGGCCTCCACCGGGGTTCGTAGCCTTCGCTACTCGAATAAGAATGTTCTGCTGCATGGGTGGAACCTTACTACAGGTAAAAGATGTGACACAAGTCATTCAATCAATATCTTTGGTGGATTCTTTGCTGTCCCCGTTAAATTCCGTTGACAGAGGCCAGGAAAACCGCCTCGCCAATAGCGATGTCGCGAATCTCGTTCGGGTCGACCGATTCATCAGCCGAGTGGATGCGAGCCTGTGGCTCCTCCACGCCGTAAAGCGCGATGTCAGCACCTGGTACGGCGTCCAGCAGGGTGGCGCACAGCGGAATTGAGGCGCCCTCGCCCATGCTTGCGGTCTCCTTGCCATAGGCGGCCGACAGGCTGTCAGCGACCAGTTGCACAACCTTGCCCTCAACGTTGGCCCGGAACGGGTTAGCCAGCTCGTCGCGTTCGACCGTCACCTTCACGCCCCACGGAGCATGTGCGCGCAGGTGATTTTCCAGCGCGTCCTGCGCCTCAGCCGGATCAACGCCGCCTGGGATGCGGAAGTTAATGTGCGCCATGGCGGTCGACGAAATCGCGTTGACAGCATTGGTTGCCGGTGGGCAGTCGATGCCGGTCACAATCACCGACGGGCGCGCCCAGGTCAGATCGGAGACGGAAGTGTCCTCGTTGCTAATCAGGCCCACTCCATTGAGCACGCCGGCGTCAGCGCGGAAAGTCTCTGGCGAGTAGTCCAGGCCCTCCCACCGCTGCGAGCAGTCCAGTCCATCAATAGAAGTAAAGCCATTTTCATCGCGCAGGCTGTCGAGCATGCGAATCAGTGCCGCCAGCGCATCCGGGGCTGCGCCGCCGAACATGCCCGAGTGAACCGGCTGCTCCAGCGCATCGACGCGTACTTCCACATCGGCGGTGCCGCGCAGAGTGGTCACGAGCGTCGGCTGGCCAACCTCGGCATTGCCGACATCCGCAATGAGGATGACGTCGGCGTCGAAAAGCTCTGGCTGTGTGGCGATGAGGTTGTTCAGGCCCGCCGACCCGCGCTCCTCGGAGCCCTCCACGATGAGTTTGATGTTTGGCATGTCGACGTGGCCCGCAAGAGCGTCGTCGCGCAGCGCGCGCAGCGCAGCCAGGTGCATGACCACGTTGCCCTTGCAGTCGGCAGTACCGCGTCCGTACCAGCGACCGTCGCGCTCATCGAGCGTCCACGGATCCGCGGTCCAAGCGGATTCGTCGCCCGCCGGCTGGACGTCGTAATGGGAGTAGAGCAGTACGGTCTTCGCGCTTTCCGACGACCCGGGGATGAAACCCGACAGTGCAATCGAACCGTCGATGGTGTGATGCGCCTCTAGCTCGATACCCAGCTCTGCGTACATGTCAGTAACCGCCTGGGCTGCGTCGATGCAGGCCTGCTTGGTTTCTTCGGTGCCGTGTACGGATGGGAAAGCGACCAGCTCGGTCAGCTGAGTGCGGATGGTCTCGCGTTGGCTGGAGATGTGGTCTCGCAGGGTGCCCGTGAGTTCCTTATCAATAATGCTCATGTGCGACAGTGTAGGCGCACAGGCATGATGGCGTTGGGAGTGACGTCGGGAGTGGTATTGGCGTTGGGAGTTGCGGCGCTTAACCTTGCACTCGATGGGGTTGAGTGCTAAAAAAGTGAATTAGCACTTGCTCTAATTGAGTGCTAATAAAAACAACTTCACACCTTGTGTATGTGTGCGTTGTATGCGAGTTGCAGCAAACTGCAGCACATACTGCAGCGCAGGCTGAAACAAGTGTTGCAAAGTCGTTAAAAAGTACAGTGTTGACTCCGGTGATGGAGAGGGCGGCGCTTCCCTCGAATCACATGCCGTCGCGGGCGCCTGGGTCAACTTCCAATGTAAGTGCCACATAAATAGACGGAGGATTCTTCAAACCTCATGGCTAAGATGATTGCATTTGACGAGGAGGCCCGCCGCGGTCTCGAAACGGGTCTGAACACCCTGGCAGACGCTGTCAAGGTTACGCTGGGCCCGAAGGGTCGCAACGTAGTCCTCGAGCGCAAGTGGGGCGCACCGCTGATCACCAACGACGGTGTCTCCATTGCACGTGAAATCGAACTTGAGGATCCTTACGAGAAGATCGGCGCTGAGCTGGTCAAGGAAGTTGCCAAGAAGACCGACGATGTCGCTGGTGACGGTACTACTACCGCTACCGTTCTGGCTCAGGCTCTGGTTTCCGAGGGTCTGCGCAACGTTGCTGCTGGCTCCAACCCGATGGGCATCAAGCGCGGCATCGAGAAGGCTGTCACGGCTGTTACCGAGAAGCTCCTGGAGTCCGCTAAGGACATTGAGACCAAGGAGCAGATTGCTGCTACCGCTGGTATCTCCGCTGCTGACCCGGCTATCGGTGAGCTGATTGCCACCGCTATGGACAAGGTCGGCAAGGAAGGCGTCATTACCGTGGAAGAGGCCAACACCTTTGGTCTCGACCTGGAGCTGACCGAGGGTATGCGCTTCGACAAGGGCTACATCTCCGGTTACTTCGCCACTGACATGGAGCGCCAGGAGGCCGTTCTGGAGGATCCGTACATCCTCCTGGTTTCCGGCAAGATTTCCAACATCAAGGACCTGCTGCCGCTGCTGGAGAAGGTCATGCAGTCCGGCAAGCCGCTGCTGATCATTGCTGAGGACGTCGAGGGCGAGGCTCTGTCCACCCTGGTCGTCAACAAGATCCGCGGTACCTTCAAGTCTGTCGCTGTCAAGGCTCCGGGCTTCGGCGACCGTCGTAAGGCAATGCTGCAGGACATGGCTATCCTGACCGATGGCCAGGTCATCTCCGAGGAGGTCGGCCTGTCGCTCGAGACCGCTGACCTGCCGCTGCTGGGTCGCGCTCGCAAGGTTGTCGTCACCAAGGACGAGACCACCATCGTCGAGGGCGCTGGCGAGCAGTCCGCTATCGAGGGCCGCGTCAACCAGATCCGCGCTGAGATCGAGAACTCCGACTCCGACTACGACAAGGAGAAGCTGCAGGAGCGCCTGGCTAAGCTCGCCGGCGGTGTTGCAGTTATCAAGGCTGGCGCCGCAACTGAGGTCGAGCTCAAGGAGCGCAAGCACCGCATTGAGGATGCCGTCCGTAACGCAAAGGCTGCTGTGGAAGAGGGCATCGTCGCAGGTGGCGGTTCCGCACTGCTGCAGGTCTCGCACGTGCTTGACGACGAGCTGGGTCTGACCGGCGACGAGGCAACAGGTGTCCGCATCGTGCGTGCGGCTCTCGCAGCTCCGCTGCGCCAGATTGCTCTGAACGCTGGTTTCGAGGCCGGCGTCGTCACCGAGAAGGTTGCTTCCCTGCCGCAGGGTGAAGGCCTGAACGCTGCTACCGGCGAGTACATCGACCTGATGGAAGCTGGCATCAACGATCCGGTGAAGGTTACCCGCTCCGCACTGCAGAACGCTGCTTCCATTGCAGCCCTGTTCCTGACCACCGAGGCCGTTGTCGCTGACAAGCCGGAACCGGCTATGCCGGCAATGCCGGGTGGCGACGAGATGGGCGGCATGGGCTTCTAAAAGAGGTCCCGACTGCTTGAGTTAGCCTAAAAAGCGCCGCTGAGGGAAATCCTCAGCGGCGCTTTTTGCTGTGTAACTTGAGAAAGTTTTAAGTCCCCGAACCCACCCTCGTTGCATCAGACGCCTCAGCGCTTGGTAGTGAAAAATAACCGATGATCTGTACCCATGTACGCAATGACGAGGACTGTCTGTTATTAATCCTGCTGCCTCAGTACAGGTGAGATCTTTAGGTGTCCCTTTAAGGCCAGAGACAGGCCGTCGCGCTCGCCGACAATCTGGATGCAACTACCGACTTATCAAAATGTGAAATTCTTCTGGTTTCGCTTTCGAACCGTGCTTGCTATTCGGCCGGTTTATTCGCGGCCTCGATAAGCTCGGTTGACCAGTTCGCCTGCTGAATACGGGTATCCAAGTCCCGGTATTCCTTCGCCGCCTTGTCGGCTTTCTGGCGCAGCGACCGGATATCCACAGTGGCGACATAGCGAATCTCCGAAGCTGAGTATCGATCCCGCCGACCCGAGCCCTGATCGGCTGCGGAGGTGTAGAACCGCCGCCGTGTTAGCAGGTGGTCGCGCTTCGCGAGTGCGTCGCTAAGCGTTCCGTCCTCGAAGGCAGTAGCGGAATTCGTTGCGTTAATCGAGCGCACCAGCCATTCGAAGCGCGCCATCAGACGCTCGGCTTCGGCAATAAGTGCTTGCGGATCTTCATCAGGCGTATCGCCTTCCTGCACCTGCGCCACCAGCGCGAGACGGCGATTAATCTCAGCCAGCCGGTCGGAAACTTCGGATCGTGCGGCAAGAGCCTCGGATAACAACATGGCATTTATTGTACGCGCAGTGCTTATCGACGGTCGCTGCGTGCAGTCCCACCCCCTCAATTTCGGTAAGACGGAACGTTAACTGCTGGGAAATTGCAGGTAAGGGCACCCGCATGGGGGACGTGTGGTAGAGAAATTCAGTAGGATAAGGGGTATGGCTGACAAGAATGAAGAGGAATTCCACATCGTCGATTTGGCGAAGACCGAAGGTTACGTCGTCGATGATTCTGATGAGGACGATCCGGTACTGGTCACTCCAGACGGTGAGCGGGTTGATACCTGGCGCGATGGCTACCCGTACGAGGAGCGCATGACGCGCAAGGAATACGAGTCTATTAAGAGGAAGCTGCAGATTGAGCTTCTGAAGTGGCAGAACTGGACCAAGGAAACTGGTCAGAAGCACATCATCCTCTTCGAAGGCCGTGACGCCGCTGGTAAGGGCGGTACCATTAAGCGCTTTAACGAGCACCTGAATCCGCGTGGTGCTCGAACTGTGGCTCTGGAAAAGCCGTCGCCGCGTGAGTCCACCTCGTGGTACTTCCAGCGCTATATTGAGCATTTTCCGTGCGCTGGCGAAATCGTCTTCTTCGACCGTTCTTGGTACAACCGTTCGGGCGTTGAGCGCGTGATGGGTTTCTGTACTGAGTCTCAGCATGCAGAGTTCCTGCGTGAGGTTCCGATGCTGGAGAACATGATTCTGGGCTCCGGTATTTCGCTGACCAAGCTGTGGTTCTCGGTGACCCAGAAGGAGCAGCGCACTCGCTTCGCTATTCGCCAGGTCGACCCGGTACGTCAGTGGAAGCTCTCTCCGATGGACCTCGCATCGCTGGACCGTTGGGGTGACTACACCCGCGCGAAGGAAGAGCAGTTCCGTTACACGGATACCGATGAGTCCCCGTGGATTACCATTAAGTCCAACGACAAGAAGCGTGCCCGCATCAACGCGATGCGTTATGTGCTGAGCAAGTTTGAGTACACGGAGAAGGACCACGAGCTGGTCGGTACTCCGGATCCGAAGATTGTTAAGCGTGGCCGCGACCAGATTGGTGACTAATTCGGTGGCTCGTGACTGACAAAATTCTTGTCTAGAAGTAACGCCCGCAGGAGTGCTCAGGCACTCGGCGGGCGTTTTCTTATGGCGGGCGGCGGCGGGCCAATCCTCCTGTGGCTGGGGACCCGGGACCACCGCGAGTTAGTGACTGAGTTTATGACAAAAACGGCCAGAAATTTTGCTCGAAAGTGTCATAAACTGGGTCAGTTTCACATTTGCAGCCCGCCAGCTTTTTAGTCCGTCAGACTTTAGCCTGCCAGCTTGCAGCCTTTACCCCTCAATCAACTCCTGACCCCAGTAGGAATCTGGGGTGGTGCCAGGGGCAATCCAATACACAGCGGAGCCGATGTGACGGTTCCACTCATTGAGCAAATCGCCGCGATCCAAACGGGCCTGGATTGCGCTGAACTGGTTGTCCGGGTTCTTCTGGAATGCAACCCAGACCAGTCCAACGTTCGGTCCTTCGAATGGGAAAGCTGGCTCACCGGGCTGGTCTTCGTATGCATAGGCGCGGCGACGCAGGGCGTCGTCAGGCTGGCCATCCTGCTCACGGGACAGTGCCAAGTGAGACTGGCGGTGGATGAGGTACTCGCCCTGGTCATCGACGGCGTCCATGTCCTCTTCATCGAACTCGTCGTTGCCGCCGGAAAGAGGAGCGCCGGTGTGGAAGTCACGACCGATAACGATGGAGCGTTCGTCGGTGCTGAGCTCCTCCCAATTGTTCAAGTCGAGCGCAATACGGCGAACAACCATCACGCAGGAGTTGTTAATCGCCTTGTCCTTGGAGTCGATCCACACCTGTTCGGACCATTCATCCGGAGTGGACGGGTTGACGGTGCCGTCGAGCTGACCCAGCGGGTTGCGTGGGGTAGCGCCGTGAGGCTGCGAACCCCAGGCGTAGGAAAAGCCCTTCTGGAACCACTTCACGCGAGCCCACGGAGCCGCCTTCTTTTCCAGTAGACGGGACGCGGCCGTAACGGTGACGAGGTCATCACCGCACAACTGCAGGGCGAAGTCAGACTGACCCCACTCAGGGCGGAGCATGTCATGCTGGAATGACGGGATATCGTGCAGACCAGCCGGCTTGCGCTCTGGTTTGCCGAGGACGTCGAAGATGCGCTCACCGAAACCGGCTGTGATAGTCAGGTTTGCAGTGGCTGCGACCATTTCCGGTTCCAGATATCCCTCGATGTCCTGGCCTTGGGTGAGGCGGCGGGCAACGTCGGTAAGCGAGGAGAACAGTTCCTTCAGATCTGCTGCGTCGATGCCGTCCTTCAAATCGAATGCGACGAGGCGGAGATGTGCTTGGCCGGGCTGTTCAACGCCTGACTGGACCGGGCCATCGAACGGAATCTTGGCGCCCCTCAGGGAAGGTCCGGAAGCCTGTGTCACTCGAGGTCACTCCTTGCAAAGAGGTGGGATAAATAGCTTTTATGACTACGAGCTTAATCACTTTGGCCCCAGCAGGAGAGCTCAAAGCAAAGGCTTGGGGAGGGGCTAAGTGAATGAGATATTTGTATATTGCGATATACTTCACATCCACAGCCGCCTCGAAGGGGTTCATAAAGGAAAGTGCTGCATATCGCACGTTTTCTGCGCAAGGTGTGTTTTTAGCCTAGCGCGCATGAGGCCCTCGAGTTATGCAGGGGAATCCCGGTGCAAGTCCGGAACTGTCCCGCAACGGTAAGCATCACCGCCAGAACTTTGGTTTATCCGACGCGTTGATAACCAATCTTTTCAGTGATGACAAGTCCGAATGCCTGCCGGTTGTGCAATTTCATACCCGATGCTGATCACGACTGACGAGGAAATCACGAGATCATGGCAATTCACGCAACCCTCGCGGGCATTCCGCGGATAGGGCGTAATCGTGAGCTCAAAAGAGCTCTGGAAAACTACTGGCGCGACCCGGCGACCGGCGGCCTGCTGGCCGCGACGGCGCGCAACACTGTCAATAGCTACATTGGCGCAGCGCTGAAGGCAGGAATCGACTCGGTTCCGACAATTGGGCGCTCGTTCTACGACTCTATGCTGGATACATCGGCGCTGCTCGGAGTGCTTCCAGCCCGCTTCCAGAATGTCCCGAAAACGGACGGTTCCAACCTACCGGAATGGATCAACCACTACTTCGCCGCCGCTCGCGGTACGAAGACGCAACCGGCATCCGCAATGACCAAGTGGTTCGACACCAATTACCACTACATTGTTCCGGAGCTGTCAGCCGATACTGAATTTACCTCTGACCTCACTGACTGGTTGGATGATTCCTGCAGCTTAAACAATGGCGCCACCACCATGCTGCGCCCTCATTTGATTGGTCCTGTGACCTACTTGAGCCTGTCGCGTACCGACGATGATTCGAACCCACTTGGCCTTTTGGAAAAGTTGACCGATGCGTACGCGGAAATCATCGCTCAACTGGAGGATAAGGGCTTTGAGTGGATTCAGCTCGATGAGCCAGTATTGGTCACTGACCTCGATGAAGTGACTCTTGCTAGGACTCGCCAGGCCTACGAGAAGTTGGCCGGCGTGGCGGAGTCTGCGAATACCAAGTTGTGGGTGCAGACCTACTTTGGTGATGGTGATCAGGCGCTGGAAACCCTTTCTGGCACAGGCGTGCAGGCCATTGGTTGCGACCTGGTAGCAGGTAGCTCCGAGCTGCCGCATTGGACCGGCAAGGAACTGCTGGTTGCGGGCATTGTCGATGGTCGTAATGTGTGGCGCACCGATTTGGATGCAGCCCTGGCGACGCTGGAGAAGCTGGCAGCCCGAGGCCCCATCGCGGTGTCGACTAGCTGTTCGCTGCTACATGTCCCGTACTCCCTGGCCTCGGAAAACCCGAGCGAAGAAGATGCCGAGGTGCTGCAGTGGCTGGCCTTCGGCGATGAGAAAATTGCCGAGGTGACCCTTTTGGCGAGGGCGCTTGATGCCAAGTTGAATGACCGCCAACTCGATGCCGCGGATTTAAAGGTGTTGAGGGAGTCCCGGGCAGCACTGGCATCGAGGGCAGAGTCGAAGCGGATTGTTAAGCCTGAAGTTCGTGAAGCTTTGGCGGCAATCGAGGATAGCGACCGTAACCGTTCCCCGTTTGCGGCTCGCCAGGCGGCTCAGGCTGAGACCCTCAATCTGCCTCCGCTGCCGACCACCACAATCGGTTCCTTCCCGCAGACCAATAGCATTCGTCGTGCACGTGCGCAGCTGCGCACGGGAGAGCTCACCCCAGCTGACTACGAGTCGGCAATGCTCGCTGAAATTCGATCTGCCATTGAACAGCAGGAAGAACTGGGGCTCGATGTGCTGGTTCACGGCGAACCTGAGCGCAACGACATGGTGCAATACTTCTCGGAGCAGCTGGACGGCTACCTTGCCACCACCAATGGCTGGGTCCAAAGCTATGGTTCCCGCTGTGTGCGCCCGCCAATTCTCTACGGTGATATCACCAGGCCAGAGCCGATGACGGTGCAGTGGTACAAGGCAGCGGCAGACATGACTGACCTTCCCGTCAAGGGAATGCTCACCGGGCCGGTGACCATGTTGGCATGGTCGTTTGTCCGTGATGACCAGCCCATCGGTGACACTGCGGATAACGTTGCGCTGGTTTTGCGCGATGAGATTGCAGATCTCGTGGCCGCTGGAGCGCAAATCGTGCAGGTCGATGAGCCAGCCATTCGCGAGTTGCTGCCCCTGAATGAAGCGGACCAGCCCGCCTACCTGAAGTGGGCCGTAGGTTCCTTCCGTCTGGCTACCTCTGGTGTGGCTGACGACATTCAGATTCACACGCATATGTGCTACTCGGACTTCAATGAGCTTATCGACACCGTCGATGATCTCAACGCCGATGTCACGTCCATCGAAGCAGCTCGCAACGGTATGCAGGTGCTCGCAGCGCTGAAAGATGAGGGATACGTTCGCGGGATTGGTCCAGGTGTCTGGGACATCCACTCGCCTCGCGTGCCGACGGACGGAGAAGTCAACCAGCTCGTGGAAGATGCGCTTGAAAGCGTTGACCCCAACCTGCTGTGGATTAATCCGGACTGTGGTCTAAAGACCCGAGGTTGGGACGAGGTTACGGCTTCACTGAAAGTATTGGTGGCCGCAGCTCAGCAGGCTCGGTTGCAGCTAGCAGAGTAAGTCGCGAACTGCATAGCCACAAAATAAATAGTGGGTTAAGTAGCAAAAAGTGTGTCCGCTCGGCGTGTCGCCGGGTGGGCACCTTTTGCTACTTAGCCCTACTTAGCCCCAATGCGAGTAACTGACTGCGTTTATGGTGGCGGCAGCGGGCCAATGTGAGTTACTGACTGCGTTTATAGCAAAAATTGCCCGAAAAATGGCTTGAAAGTGCTATAAGCTTGCACAGTTTCACATTTGCAGCCCGTTGTGCCAACAAGGCCCCAACAAAGCTCCTATAAAAGCCCCTACCTAAGCCCCGTTACCTTGTGAGTGTCCCCGATAATGGG
>NZ_KV836244.1:0-34035 GCF_001838285.1 Corynebacterium sp. HMSC074C03
CCCATTATCGGGGACACTCACAAGGTAACGGGGGAGGACCAACCATCTCGAGCGGGGACGCCACCTCGAGCGGGGGCACCATCTCACGCCGGGAGCTGTCCACTGCATTTTCACATCCACCTACCTCGACGTAGGTAGTAGGCTTAGCACTAAGCGTGCGCACGGCGTTAGCCGTACTGACATAGTCCCCTTATGCCGGAAAAGCGGCAGCTGCGCCAGCGCTGTAGTTTTGACGGTGTAACCAAGCAGCACCACGAATTGTGGTTCACACGA
The DNA here is from genome assembly GCF_001838285.1 of Corynebacterium sp. HMSC074C03. Classification (NCBI taxonomy): domain Bacteria; kingdom Bacillati; phylum Actinomycetota; class Actinomycetes; order Mycobacteriales; family Corynebacteriaceae; genus Corynebacterium; species Corynebacterium sp. HMSC074C03. The sequence goes on from NZ_KV836244.1 coordinate 274, forward strand.
ATTGTGGTTCATAAGACTGCGCCTACGAGAAGGGATCATGTCCATATGTCCGCAACGCGTACCGAGGTCGACTTGCTTGGATCGATGGAGGTTCCGGCAGAGGCTTACTACGGCATCCACACCCTGCGCGCAATCGACAACTACCAAATCTCAGGCAAGACCATCAACGATGTGCCCGAATTCATTCGTGGCATGGTGATGGTGAAGAAGGCCACGGCCATTGCCAACCAGCGCGTCCACACGCTGCCCAGCGATGTTGCAGACATCATCGTCGCCGCATGTGATGAAATCCTGGAAAAGGGACGCTGCATGGATCAGTTTCCAATCGATGTCTTCCAGGGTGGAGCTGGCACCAGTCTCAACATGAACACCAACGAGGTCATCGCTAACCTCGCTCTGGAACTGCTCGGTCTGGAAAAGGGCCGATACGACGTCATTCACCCCAACGATGATGTCAACCAGTGCCAGTCAACCAACGACGCCTACCCAACGGGTTTCCGTCTTGCTATCCACATGTCGCTGCTGAGCCTGCAGAAGCACTTCGATTCCCTGGTTGAGGCCCTACATGCTAAGGGTGATGAATTCAACGACATCATCACAATGGGCCGCACGCAGCTGCAGGACGCCGTTCCCATGACCCTGGGACAGGTTTTCCACGCATTTGCCCACAACCTTGAGGAAGAGCAGGAGTCCATCGCAACTGCGTCGGCACGCCTGCTGCAAATCAACCTGGGAGCAACCGCTATCGGTACCGGTGTGAATGCGCCGGCGGGCTACCGCGAGGCCGTGACCCAGGCGCTGCGTGAGGTCAGTGGCTTCAAGGTGACCTCTGCGAAGGACCTAATTGAAGCCACCAGCGATACCGGCGCCTACGTCAGCGTGCATGCATGCCTGAAGCGCGCAGCCATGAAGATCTCCAAGATGTGCAACGACCTGCGCCTCCTGGCATCGGGTCCCCGAGCCGGACTGAATGAAATCAACCTGCCGGAGCGCGCCGCTGGCTCCTCGATTATGCCGGCAAAGGTCAACCCGGTAATTCCGGAGGTCGCGAACCAGGCCTGCTTCAAGGTCTTCGGCAACGACGTGACTCTGACCTGGGCAGCCGAGGCCGGTCAGTTGCAGCTAAACGTGATGGAGCCTGTCATCGGCGCATGTCTCTTCGAGTCGATTGAACTACTGCGCAGCGCCACCGACACTCTGCGCGACAAATGCATTACCGGCATCACCGCTAACCCGGAAGTGTGCCGCGGCTATGTGGAAAACTCCATCGGTATCGTGACCTACCTGAATCCGGTCATTGGCCATCACGAGGGCGATATGGTCGGCAAGGAAGCCGCTCGCACCGGCCGCTCCGTCCGCGACATTGTCCTTGAACGTGAGCTGATGGACGAGAAGGAGCTCAACCACGTCCTGAGCACCGAGAACCTCATGCACCCGGAATATCGGGGTAAGCGCTACGTGGCAGGGGAGTCTCGCCTCGACGATTGGTCCTAAGCGGCAACAAGCCTAACGAGTGACTTTCCGCAGATACACATGTTAGTTGCCGTCCAAATCTTTATCGTTCTAGCAGCGATCCTCCTCGGAGCACGTCTAGGTTCAATTGCTATCGGATTCGCCGGTGGGCTGGGCGTTTTGGCGCTTGGCATCACCGGAGTCCCGGTCACCAAAGATGACATCCCCTTCGATGTCATCGGCATCATTATGTCGGTAATCGCGGCAATTGCCGCTATGCAAAGGGCCGGAGGCATGGACTATCTCGTCCACATTGCCGAACGGTTGTTGCGCAAAAACCCGCGACACATCACCTACTGGGCCCCGGTTGTCACCTACCTGATGACCCTGCTCGCCGGCACCGGCCACACCGCATTTTCCACCCTCCCAGTTATCGCCGAAGTATCCAAGGAAGGAGGCGTTCGCCCGTCCCGCCCGCTGTCCGTGGCGGTCATCGCATCTCAGTTGGCGATTACGGCATCACCCATTTCAGCGGCTGTAGTGCTCATGGCTTCGCTCATGGAACCCCGCGGCGTTGGTTACCTCACACTCCTGGCGATTCTCATTCCTTCGACGTTCCTCGCCATCCTTCCGACCGCCTTTGTCACGAATCACCTAGGCAAAGAGCTTGACGACGATACGGAGTATCAAAGCCGCTTGGAAAAGGGGTTGGTCTCTAAGCCACGTGGCCAGATGAGTGAATACATACCAACCAAGTCGGCCAAGTGGTCGGTGGCGATTTTCCTTCTCTCGATTCTCGCAGTGATGGTCTACGCGACCATCAGCACTGAGCAGGTCGGTCTCATCGCTGATCCCACGCTTCCACGAAACGAGGCGATCATGTCGATCATGTTGACCGCCGCTACCGTTATCGTGCTTGCCTGCAAGCTGGACGCGGCAACGATTTTGAACACCCCAGTGTTTAAATCGGGCATGTCCGCCAGCGTCTGCGTTCTCGGTGTGGCGTGGCTGGGAACCACAATTATCAACCACTACATCGACGACATTAAGACCGCGTCCGGCAGCCTACTGACCACGATGCCGTGGATGCTGGCAATCGTGCTCTTCTTCGCGGCCGCTTTGCTCTACTCGCAGGCGGCCACTGCAAAGGCCATCATGCCCGCTGCGCTCGCGGTGGGAGTTTCTCCCATCACTGCTGTTGCTTCCTTCGCAGCGACTTCCGCGCTATTCGTGCTGCCTACTTACCCGACGCTCCTTGCCGCGGTGGAGATGGACGACACCGGCACCACCCGAATTGGCAAATACGTGTTTAACCACTCGTTTATCATCCCGGGCACCTTATGTATTGCCCTGGCCGTCGCGTTTGGTTTCGCTTTCGGCAGCGTGCTGTTGTAGTGGGGGTCTACCTAAAACACCGCATAGAGAAACTGACTAGGTTTGTGACAAAAACCGAACAGTTAATTTCATTCACCCGTTATAAACCTAATCAGTAACTCTTACTGGCGCCGTTCCCGCCGACGGCGGCACCCGCGAAAGCTAACATCCCTCGAGAGCCACCGCCATCGAGAGCCACCGCCATCGAGAGCCACCGCCATCCGCAACTTTTACTCAGCGCCACCGTCACCGACGGCGCCTGGCCAGCCGGGGTACTCCGGCGTGACCCCGCCGTAGGCAGGGCACATCTCCTGGAAAGAACACCACCCGCAGAGTTTGGACTTCTTCGGCACAAAGTCACCGTTTTCACCGTCGCGCACGATCGCCGACCACAAGTCGGCAATCTCCGCTTGGAAAGCCTCTAATTCTGTCGCGTTGGGGCTCAGCACCAGGTCATCGGCAACCTTCAGGTACATCAACCGCAGCTGTTCCGGGATATGACCGGTGAGTCGCCACCACACCAGCGCATAAAAACGCATCTGGAAAAGTGCTTCATCCTGGAAGCGAGGAGAAGGCTTCTTGCCCGTCTTGTAGTCGACAATGCGGACCTCACCAGTCGGGGCGATATCGACGCGGTCGATAAAACCACGAAGTGGCACCGACAACGGCACGGTCTGATCCGCATCCGGATCAATAACCAGCTGAACGAACTTTTCCATCTCGGCCGCATCGAACCCCATGGGATTTTCCATCATGAAGTAGCCCTTGAGCAGGCCGCGGCATTCGACAAGGAAGTCATAGTAATCACTCTCCGGAACTAGCTCAATCAGTTCCTCGTCCTTTGCACGCATGTCCTCCCAGGTCGGCTTCAGGCGCTTCACCGCCGCTGGGTAAGTGCGTTCTTCACGGGGCCAGGCATGCATCTGTTCGAGCACAGCATGTACCAATGTGCCCTTGACCTGCGCGACGGTCGACGGCTCCGGAATCTTGTCAATCGCACGGAACCGGTACTTCAACGGGCACTGGCGGTAGTCATTAGCTCTCGACGGCGACAGCGCCAACTTAGAGCGGCGGGAAGGCTGAACTGCTGACTTAGAACTTTGGGCATTGTCGGGCATACTAGCCAGGTTAGAGTACTGCCCGGATTTGGCTGCACCCGACACATCCCGCCACGACCAAAACAAAACCCGACCCAACCAAACCCCAAAAGGAGCCCACACACCTATGGCATTAAGCGGACCATTCCAGGTCGGCGACCGAGTCCAGCTGACTGACTCGAAGAATCGCCACTTCACCGTCATCCTCGAGGAGGGTGGCAAGTTCTTCACCCACCGCGGCACCATCCTCCATGACGACCTCATCGGCGCCAAGGAAGGCACCACCGTCACCTCCGGCGAAGGCACGGTCTACCTGGCCATGCGTCACTTGCTGGTCGATTACGTCCTGTCCATGCCGCGCGGCGCTGCGGTGATTTACCCGAAGGATGCCGCACAGATTATCGTCGAGGGCGACATCTTCCCAGGTGCGCGGGTGTTGGAGGCCGGCGCTGGCTCCGGCGCACTCAGCCTCAACCTGCTCCGCGCCATCGGCGCTGACGGGCAGCTTATTTCCTACGAGGTCCGCGAGGACCACATCGAGCACGCCGAACGCAACGTTGTCGACTTCATGGGCCACAAGCCCGACAACTGGGACTTGCGCCTCGGCGATCTCAACGAAGCCTCCGTCGAGTCGCTCGGCGGTCCGGTCGACCGAGTCATTCTGGACATGCTCGCTCCGTGGGAGTGCCTGCACACCGTCTCGAAGGTGCTCCAGCCTGGCGGCGTGCTCATGGTCTATGTTGCCACCGTTCCGCAGCTAATGAAGGTCATGGAAGGCATCCGCGCGCAGAAGTGCTTCACCGAACCACGCGCCTGGGAATCCCTGGTCCGCGACTGGAATGTTCAGGATCTCTCCGTCCGCCCGGCGCACCGTATGCAGGCGCATACCGCGTTCCTGGTGTGGGCACGCAGGCTTGCCGACGGCACGGTGCCTCCGCGTCCACAGCGACGAAATCAAAAGAAGCTGTAAGACCGCCGCTTCGCGCTGGGAGGTGTAGCCGTCGTAAAGCGTGATACGACATACGGTCTAAATCGACCAAGCGACAACAGCGGCGGACCCAATGGGTAATCTGGGGTACATGACAACGCCGTCTGACAAAATCCGTGATCTAGAGCAGAAGAACTACAACCTCGGCATTCGAAATAATCGCCTGGTTGAGCTGTTGCGGGACTCCCGTAACAAGCTAGAGCTACTGCGCCAAGACATGGAGGACATGCTGGAGCCGCCTAGCACGTACGGTATTTTCCTTAAGCCGGGACCGGAGAAGAGCACCGCAGAGGTGTTTACCGGAAACCGCCGGATGCGACTGAGGGTGCAGCCGGAGATTAACGAGCGGGCGCTTCGGCCGGGCGCGCAGGTGCGCCTGAATGAGGGCTCGATAATCGTGGAGGACTGCGGTTATCCGGAAAGCGGCGATATCGCCAATGTTCGTGAGGTGCTGCCGGATCGGGAGCGCATTTTGGCCTCGGATACTCACGGTGAGGAATTCGTGGTGTCTCTGGCTGGGGACTTGTCGCCGAAGCCGGGGGACTCGGTGATGATTGATCGCAAGTCGGGCTATGCGTTTGAGGTCATTCCGAAGTCCGAGGTGGAAAACCTGGTGCTGGAAGAGGTACCGGATGTCACCTACACGGATATCGGTGGTCTGGACAGTCAGATTGAGCAGATTCACGACGCCGTGGAGATGCCGTTCCTGCAGCCCGAACTGTTTGAGCAGTACAACCTGCGTCCGCCGAAGGGTGTGCTGCTCTACGGTCCTCCCGGCAATGGTAAGACGCTGATTGCCAAGGCTGTGGCTAATTCGTTGGCACGCAAGATTGCGCTGTCCCGAGGTAAGACCGAGGCGGAGGCGCAGCGAGCTCAATCGTACTTCTTGAATGTCAAGGGCCCGGAGTTGCTGAACAAGTTCGTGGGCGAGACGGAGCGTCAGATTCGCCTGATATTCGACCGCGCTCGCGACATCGCTGAGGACGGCAAGCCGGTTATTGTCTTTTTCGATGAGATGGACTCGATTTTCCGCACTCGTGGTTCGGGTATCTCCTCGGATATGGAAAACACTGTGGTCCCGCAGCTGCTCAGTGAACTTGACGGTGTAGAGGGGCTGGAAAACGTCATCGTGATTGGTGCCACCAACCGCGAGGAGATGATCGACCCGGCAATTCTGCGCCCGGGACGCCTGGATGTGAAGATCCGCATTGAGCGCCCGAATGAGGCTGCGGCGAAGGATATCTTCCGCAAGTACTTGACCCCGGAGCTGCCGTACAACGCGGCTGAGGTGGAAGCGCGCGATGGGGTGGAGCAAAATGTCGCACACCTCATTGACCAGGTTGTTGAGCGAATGTACGCCAAGACGGAAGAAAATGAGTACGTGCGGATCCGCTATGCAGATGGCACCAGCGAGGTCATGTACTACCGCGATTTCAACTCCGGCGCGATGATTTCCAACATCGTCGACCGCGCGAAGAAGTCCGCCATCAAGTCGGTTATCGCCGGTGGCGAGGCGGGCATTAGCTTGGACCATCTGCTGTCCGCCGTGGCGGAGGAGTTCGCGCAGAACGAGGACCTGCCGAACACCTCGAACCCGGATGAGTGGGCTCGCATCTCCGGTCGTCCCGCGGCGCGCGTTGCCTCGGTCGAGGTGATTCGCCATGGCTAATTCCGCTGCGAAGTCCGCTGCTGACTCTGCTGCAAACCCCGCACAGCCGAGCCGCTTCTTCGGCACCGAAATTGAGTACGGCATTTCCAGCCCGGACAACCCGGATGTCAGCCCAATTCTCACCTCCACGCAGGCCGTGCTGGCTTTCGCGCACGAGCAGGAGGAGGGCCTGTCGGGGCGCATCCGCTGGGACTACGCACCGGAGTCGCCATTGCGCGACAGCCGTGGCTTTGACCTGCGCCGCTACCACCAGCCACCGATTGTGGATCCAAACGCCGTTGGCGCTGCAAACCTGCTGGTGCAGAATGGTGCCCGTTTCTACGTCGACCACGCACACCCGGAATACTCCTCACCGGAGACGGCAACTGCCCGCGAAGCGGTCATCGCTGACCGTGCAGGTGACAAGATTATGCTGCGGGCAGCTCAGCTTGCCGCAGAAGCCACCGATGCCGAAGGCAACCCCGGCCCGGTGCTCAAGCTCTACCGCAACAATGTCGATGGCAAGGGTGCCTCGTATGGCGCCCACGAGAACTACCTTTTCTCCCGGGAAACCGAGTTCGATGACATTGTCGCCGGTCTGACGCCGTTTTTCGTCACCCGCCAGGTGTTCACGGGCGCTGGTCGCGTTGGTCTGGGACAGACGGGACAGGAGTCGGGCTTCCAGATTTCGCAGCGCGCGGACTACATCGAGACTGAAGTCTCACTGGAGACCACTTTGAACCGCGGCATCATCAACACCCGCGATGAACCACACGCCGACTCCGATCGCTTCCGCCGCCTGCACGTCATCATCGGTGATGCCAACATGAGTGAGGTCGCCACCTTCCTCAAGCTGGGCACCACAGGTTTGGTCATTGACGCCATCGAGGACGGCGTGCGTTTCGACGATCTGCAGCTCCGCAACCCCGTCGAGGCGGTCCATAAGGTCTCCCGAGACCTAACCTGCACCGAGAAGCTGCAGCTGGCGGACCATGTCACCTGGATGTCCGCGGTGGAAATGCAGTACGAGTACCTGCGTCGCGTGGAGAGCTACGATCAGCAGGGCGATGTCGTCAAGCTCTGGCGTGAAGTGCTCGACGTGCTTGCCGACGACCCCCGCAAGGCAGCCCACCTGCTGGATTGGGTGGCGAAATACAACCTCATGGAGGGCTTGCGTACCCGCCTGGGCGCGGGCTGGGATCACCCGAAGTTGGCGCTGATTGATATTCAGTACTCGGATATTGATCCGACTCGTGGCCTGTACCATGCGCTGGTACGCCGCGGTTCGATGCGCACGCTCGTGACCGAGGAAGAAGTCAACCGCGCGGTTGAATACGCGCCGGAATCCACGCGTGCGTATGTGCGCGGTGGCATTTTGCGCCGCTTTGGCAAGGATGTCGTCGCGGGCAGTTGGACCAGCTTAGTGGTGGACACTTCGGGGGTGTATCGGCGTACTCGTAACGTGGAGTCGCCTGGAATTACGCTGGCCTACATTACGCTGGATGAAGTTGACCGTTTCACTGCCGCAGATTGCGGTGACATGTTGGAGTCGGCGGAGACAGTGGCCGAGGTGGTCGAGCATCTGCGTACGCTCGGAGCTATCCGCGAGCAATAGGCACGCACAGTGCAGTAATAGAGCAGTAATACTCAAAAGTTTGATTTCTTGAAGGAGCGATATCATGGCTGGTAACACTCAGGTTTTCGGCGGCGGTTCCGGCGGAGGCGACGAGGAAGAGTTCGGCGAGGTCGCTGGCGGCGGTCAGGCACAGGAGCACGTTGCAGCTGCCGACGACCTGTTGGATGAAATTGATGGTCTGCTGGAGAACAACGCCGAGGAGTTCGTGCGTTCGTACGTCCAGAAGGGTGGCCAGTAAGAAGTGACTGACCAGCAGGTACCAGCACAGGCGTTGACCCGACGCATCACCGGCATTGAGACCGAGTTCGGCATCACTCTGACGCTGGATGGCTCGCGTCGCCTGGGGCCGGATGAGATTGCCCGCTACATGTTCCGCCCGGTGATCGCCAAGTACGGGGCGACCAACATTTTCACTCACAATGCTGGTCGTATGTACCTGGATGTCGGTAGCCACCCGGAGTACGCCACCGCTGAGTGCGATTCGGTCTCGCAGCTGGTCGCGTACGACCGCTCGGGCGAGGTCATCCTGAACGAACTCGCCGAAAGGGCTGAAGCAGAGCTTGCTGACGAGGGCATCGGTGGCAAGGTCTACCTGCTGAAGAACAACGTTGATACCGTCGGTAACTCCTACGGTTGTCACGAAAACTACCTGGTTGGACGTGAACTGGGGCTGAAGTCCCTGTCCAAGCTGCTGCTACCTTTCTTGGTTACGCGACAGCTCATTTGCGGGGCGGGGAAGATTTTCCTGCCGTACCCAACCTCGCCGTATCACAACGATCCGATTCAGTACTGCTTCTCGCAGCGCGCGGATCATGTGTGGGAGGGTGTCTCCAGTGCAACGACGCGCTCCCGGCCGATTATTAACACTCGCGATGAGCCACACGCGGACTCCAACCGATTCCGCCGCTTGCACGTCATCGTGGGCGACTCCAACATGAGTGAGACGACGACTGCACTCAAGATTGGCTCCACTCAGTTGGTCCTGGAGATGATTGAAGCCGATGTGAAGTTGCCGGACTTCGAGGTCGCCAACGAAATCAAGTCCATCCGTGCGGTGAGCCGCGATATGACGGGCAAGGCCGAGATTCCACTGCGCAGTGGCGAAACTGCCACCGCGCTGCAGATTCAGCGCGAGTTCCTGGACGCTGCGGCGCAGTGGCTGAAGGTCCGCGAAGAAAACATGGTCAACGAGGACAAGGGCATTGCCGGTGCCGGCACGTCCAACGAGGAAATGGGCCGCATTGTCGAGCTGTGGGGTCGCGCACTGGATGCCGTGGAAACCGGTGACTGGTCTCTCATTGAGCACGACATTGACTGGGCCATTAAGTACTCGCTAATGAAGCGCTACTTGGACCGCGGTCTGACTCTGGAGGACCCCAAACTTCATCAAATCGATTTGGCCTACCACGACATCCGTCCCGGCCGCGGCATCTTCCGCGCGCTGGAAGCCCGTGGCATTGCCTCGCGGTGGATTACCGATGAGCAGGTCGCTGAGGCAGTCCGCACCGCACCGCCGACTACTCGTGCGAAGCTGCGCGGTGATTTCCTCGTTGCAGCTGAAGAATCCAGTTTGAAGACCGTCGTGGACTGGACACACCTGAAGATTTCCGGCGATGATCCCGTCTCCACGATGCTCGGCGACCCCTTTGCCACGGAAAACGATGAGGTCAACGACATGATTGAGATTCTGACAGCTGCGAAGAAGACCTCGGATACGCAGCAGGAAAACTAGTTCCGTCCCAGGAAACCGCCCCAGGAAAAGGAGCCCCACAGTCGTGTCTGTCCCACCTGTATCGGAAAGCCCCGGAACCGCCGCGATCAGTGAGAACCAACGCCAGGTTCAGCTGCTGTTGGCGCTTGCCGACGACACCGGATGGGTAAGCGAGTCGTGGATCTCCAAACATGTCGAGGGTTACTCCCGTGTTTCCGAAGAATCTCGGGCTCGATACTTACGTGCGGACACCGCAGCACTCCTGACCACCGGGGTCCCGGTGGAGGTTTCGTCGTCAAGCACTGGCGATAAGGTCAAGCGCCTGCGTCTGAACAGGCTGCGGTGGCCCCAGCACGACCCCGAGTTCACTGAAGCGGAGGCTTCAGTGGTGTTCCAGGCGGCGAATGCGGCGTTTGGTTCGGAGGAACTGAGTTCGACGGCTGTGGCGGCGTGGCGGAAGCTCGCGTCGTTTGCGCAGCGCAGCGCCATTGCGAAGCCGGATGAGTCGGTGGTGGTAGCCGATGCGGTGGATATGAGTCGGGCGGATTTCAGCACGCTACTGACCGCAATGACTTCGCCGCGGCGGACAGTGGAAATGTGGTACGCCCGCCAGTACGGCGTGGATGATGAACTGCGCACGCTGGAGCCTTGGGGTTTGATTAACCTGCGCGGACGCTTCTATGTGCTGGGTTTTGATCCGCAGCGTGAGGCGGCGCGTATGTTCCGGCTCAGCCGTATCCGCGATGTGTCGGATACGGGAACGTCGGCGACGCAGCCAATGCCCGATGGTGACTTGCAACAGATTGCGGAAGAGATGTTGCACCGCGGTGGGAAGACGTATCAGGCGGTCGTTCGTATTACCCCGAATACCTGCGCTGATGTCGTAATGAAAGCAACAGCGCTGGGGGAGGGCCGCTACGAGCTGCCAGCGGCACCTGTGAGCGAGATTGTGTCCACAGGTTTGAGTTACGCACCGGATTTGATCGTGGAATCACCTGAAGAGGCACGGTCGGAAATTATTGCTCGGTTGGAGCAGGTACTCGCTCGCCATAGCGGATTGAATGGTACGAAGAACACTCTGGAGGGCAACTAATGACAGTGCATGCAGCCCGAGAGCTAGACGCGACTGTCAGCGTCGACGAGTTGTTGGCGGTCGTACCGTATTTTTCCCAGCACCGTTCAATGACAGAGGCCGCAACCGAGCTGGCCATCCCTTTTGCCCGAATTCGGGCAATCGTGGAGCAGATTGCCGATATTGACCAGCCGGGACTCCTCGGAGTGCGGGCTTTTGAAGTTGATTACCGCAACAGCTTTGACGTCCGTATTCGCCCTCATGCAACGGTGCTCAGCCACCCGCGTGCGCTCACAGCCGAAGAGACCGCGACCTTGCTGCTCATCCTGGAAACCATCGAGGACTCCGCAGCCGCCACCTCTTCCGAGGCCGCGCAGACGGCCGCGACAAAGCTCCGCAGTGCCCTGGGAACGAACGTTCCCATCATCGATTCGACCGCCGCAGAGGATGGCAAGGCCTTTGCCTTTGCAGAGCAGATTTACTCCGCGCTGCATCAGCGCAAAGTGCTGAAGGTGCGTTACCGGAATGCCTCAGGGCAGGTTTCAGTCCGTGAACTTGACTGTGTCAACGTTTATACAGTTGAGTCCACAACATACCTCCGCGCCGTCGACCGGGCGCAGGAAGACAGCCATCAGAAGAGTTTCCGTGTCGACCGCCTGGAGGCCGCCGAGGTCCTCGACATTCCCGCCGCTTTCCACCGCCCAGAGCCCGTCGATATCCGTGATCCGCACGCCTTTGGTGCGGAAACGGGGACGTCCGAATGGGCGAGTGTGCTTATCGACGCCGATGCTACGTGGATTGCAGACTATGAACCGGTCTTCTTCACCGAAGATGAGGGAGAAGAAGAGGATACCGAACCGGTCTCTGACCAAGGCTTAAGGCAGTCGGAATTTGCCGCTGACGTGCCCATGTCCGACCTGGCAGCAACAGTCTCCTTTGTGCTCCGCCGTATACCGAGCGTAAAAGTCACTGAGCCCCTAAAATTGAAAAACGCCGTTGTTGCGCGAGCTTCCGAAGCTTTGGCAGAGTATGGTCGAAACGACAAAGCTTAAACTAGAGCTTCTATCGCGCACAATGTGGCAACTTGCCACTTGTATTTGTATTCATTTGAAAGGTCTCTAAGCGGATGCCGAACCTAGGTCCCTGGGAAATCATCATTATCCTGGTTGTTCTTGTTTTGCTCTTTGGCGCAAAGAAGCTGCCGGATGCCGCTCGTTCGCTCGGCCGCTCCATGCGTATCTTCAAGTCCGAAGTTAAGGAAATGCGCAACGATGACGAGCAGCAGGAGCAGGCTGCAATCCAGCAGGCTCCGCAGGCCCAGCCACAGCAGCCGTACCAACCGCAGCAGCAGTACCAGCAGCCGGCGCCGCAGGCTCAGCCGCAGAAGCCGTACCAGCCGCAGCCTGGCCAGAACAACCCTGGCCAGCCGCAGCAGTAGTAGAAGGCCGGTTGAAGCGTGACTTCAGCTACATCCACATCACGTCCTCGGAAGCGCCAACGTAAGCGCAATCCCGAGGGCGTGATGACTATTGTCGAGCACATTCAAGAGCTCCGGCGTCGTCTCGTTCTCTCTCTTGCTGGTATCGCCGTTGGCACTGTTGTGGGCTTCATCTGGTACCAGACCGCCTTTACAATTGGCCAGTTACGCATACCGTTTACCTCGACCGATGTCGGTCCGCTGCACTTTAAGTCCCTGGGTGAATTGCTCAAGGATCCATACTGTCAGCTTCCACCCGAGATGCGTCTCGGCGGCGGCGAGGGTGCGGAGTGTCGTCTGCTGGCGACCAGTCCGTTCGAAATGTTCATGCTGCGACTAAAGGTCGGCGCGTTGGCCGGTCTGGTGATGTCGTCGCCATGGTGGCTCTACCAAATTTGGGCCTACATCACCCCTGGCTTGGTTCGGAAGGAACGCCGCACCACCCGCCGAGTTGTGACTGCCGCAGCACTGCTGTTTGTCATGGGTTCCGTCCTGGCTTACTTCGTTGTCGCCTTCGGTTTGGAGTTCTTGCTTCAGATTGGTGAAGAAACGCAGATTTCCGCACTCACCGGTTCGCAGTACTTCGGTTTCGTCCTCGCACTAATTCTGGTTTTCGGAGTCAGCTTCGAAGTTCCGCTCTTCGTGGTGATGTTGAACATGGCGGGCGTCATTACCTACGAGGGCATCAAGGACAAACGCAGCATTATCATCATGTCGCTGTTTGTCTTTGCGGCTTTCATGACACCAGGTCAAGAACCAATATCTATGGTCGCAATGGCGACGGCGCTGACATTGCTAGTGGAAATCGCAATCCAGATTTGTCGTCTCCATGACCGTCGTAAAGCAAATGAGCGACCGGAGTGGCTGGATCTGGATGACGAACAAGGCTCCGGACCAATCGCGGCCTCCGGTCCAATTGGCTCTGCTGGCGGTATCGGCAACGTGGGCGGCATCGACGCCCCGACTTCAGTAAGCACGCCGACGTCGATTCAGCCGGGCGGCATGCCGACGGCATCAGCAGCTCCGACGACCTCCCCGATTTCTGGCCCGACGTCAGTTAACCCGCCGGCGCCGACTCAGGCATCCCAGATGCGCCCGACTCGCAATTCGCGTCCACCGCGGCCACACGGAATGATTCCGGAGACTCCGATGCCGACGCAGGACTTGCGAAATCGTCCGACGAGTGACTTTGATGATGTTCTCTAGCGTGGTTTATGACACTCTAGAGGCATGACTCTTCTCGGCGATTTCGTTAGCCAACAGGATTTCGATCTTGACGACTTTCAGCTCCGCGCCTGCCAATCAATTGAGGCAGGGCGGGGCGTTGTCGTCTGTGCACCCACCGGTGCGGGCAAGACTATTGTTGGCGAATTCGCTATTTATGCAGCTCTCGACCGTGGTGGTAAGTGCTTTTACACCACCCCTATTAAGGCCTTAAGCAACCAGAAGTACCACGACCTAGTCGAGGACTACGGCGAGGACCGCGTGGGCCTGCTCACTGGTGACACTTCGATTAATGGCGACGCAGACATCGTGGTGATGACCACCGAGGTGCTGCGTAACATGATCTACGCGAACTCGCCGACGCTGAAGAAACTCACGCATGTGGTGATGGACGAGATTCACTACCTCGCTGACCGGGAGCGTGGCGCTGTGTGGGAAGAGGTTATTTTGAACCTCGACCAGTCCGTGGCCGTTATCGGTTTGTCCGCGACGGTATCCAACTCCGAGGAATTTGGTCGCTGGCTCTCCACGGTACGCGGGCACACGGACGTCATTGTCACGGATCTGCGACCGGTTCCACTGCATCAACACATGCTGGTGGGAAACCGGCTCTATCCTCTTTTCGAGGCGAAGTCGGGCAAGGTCAATCAGGATCTGCTGGAGGCGTGCCGTCGCGCCGAGTTCGGCTACGGGGACGCTGGGGCCAGGGATCGTTACCAGTACAAAAAGCACAAGGGCGGTGGGCGCTCATACAGCTGGGGCGATAGGGGGCAGCGCAAGTTCCGCCCACCGAAGCGCGGCGATGTTATCCGCATGCTCGGCTCCATGAACATGCTGCCCGCGATCGTTTTCATATTCTCCCGCGCGGGCTGCGAAGGCGCGTTGGCGCAGGTCGGCGCTACTCGCGCAGAACTCACTGACCGAGATGAGCAGGAGCGCATCGCCAAGATTATCGATGACGGTGTGGCTCACATTCCGAAGGAAGACCTGCAGGTTCTCGGCTTCCTGCGCTGGCGCCGCATTCTCATCCGAGGTTTTGCGGCGCACCACGCAGGCATGCTGCCTGCGTTTCGGCACATTGTGGAAGAGCTCTTTAACGAAGGCCTGGTCAAGGTCGTCTTCGCCACCGAGACGCTCGCGCTGGGCATCAACATGCCTGCCCGCACGGTTGTGCTGGAGAAGCTGGTCAAGTTCAACGGCGAAGCACACGTAGATCTCACGCCCGGTCAGTACACGCAGATGACGGGCCGCGCTGGCCGTCGCGGTATCGACACCGTCGGTAATGCCGTGGTGCAGTGGGCTCCAGCAATGGACCCGAAGGCCGTCGCGGGGCTGGCATCCACACGCACCTACCCGCTGATCTCCACCTTCGCACCGAGCTACAACATGAGCGTCAACCTCCTACAGACACTCGGTTACGAGGGATCGAAGCGTGTCATGGAGCGCTCATTCGCACAGTTCCAGGCGGATGGCGACATAGTCGGAGTCGCCGCCGAACTGTCCAAGGCCAAGCAAGAGGCCGCGGCCCTGCGTGCGGAATTGCTCGGCAGGGGAGCCGATGCGCACGCTGAAGGGGCGGAAGCTGATGCGTCGTCGTCAAGCGGAGAGGGCAGTTCGCGTGACGACGAGCGCCTGACCCAGATGCTCGAATACCTGGATCTGCGCGCGAAGCTGACACAGGAGGAGAAGAACGCCAAGCGTCGCAATATTGAAGACCGTCACACGGAAACGGTGACCGCGCTGCGAAGGCTCCGTAGGGGCGAGGTTATTCCGCTGCCGAAGGGTAAGAAGGTGCAGTTGGCGGTGGTGTACCGGGAGGATCATTCGAAGTCGAATCCTCGTCCCGGTGTCATCAGTGTCGGCGGATTTGTGGGACGTGTGGAACCGCATATCTTCCCAGCGGCGCCGCAGACAATCGGCTCGATTAAGCTGCCGCGGGATGCGGATCGGCATCCGCGACGTGCGCTAGGTATTGTGCGTGCAGAGATCGGCCGCAAGGGACTGAAGGGACCAAAGAGGCTGAAGCGTCGCAGTGGAGGCAATTCGCCGGAAGTGAGGAAGTTACGCCAGGAGCTGCGCGAGCACCCGCTACATGGAGATCCTGCGGTGGAGACGATGGCTCGTCATGCCGATACGCTGCGACAGGCTGAGGCGCATGTGGCCAAGCTGCAAAAGCGCGTCGATTCCGCCTCGGATACGTTGGCACGCACATTCGACCGCATGTTGCAGTTGCTAACACAGATGGACTACGTGGAATGGCCGGAGGGCGCGGAGCCGACGATTACGGAGGAAGGCCTGCGGCTGGCGCAGATTCACAATGGGTCGGATCTGCTGGTGGCCACGTGCCTGCGCCGCGGTATCTGGGACGACTTGGACCCGGCAGAGCTGGCCGGTGCCGCGTCGAGTTTGGTCTTTGAAAACCGCAAGGCCAGCCAGGGCAGCGATGAGGTTCCGACCGAGCCGTTGGCCAAGGCGCTGGGGAACACCTACCGCATCTGGGAGGAGCTGTCGGAGGATGAGCGCCGCTACCGTCTGCCGGTGACGAACTTGCCGGACATGGCCTTTGCCACTGCAATTCATCAGTGGACTGCGGGCGCACCGCTGGGGTACTGCCTGCAGGCAGCGGCCGAAAGTGGCGCGGAGCTGACTCCGGGTGACTTTGTCGGCTGGTGCCGTCAGGTCATTGATCTATTGCAGCAGATTAAGAAGACCGGCTACTCCACAGACATTCGCGACAAGTCCGCCGAGGCTATTCAGGTGATTCGCAGGGGAGTCGTGGCGCTGAATAATTAGTTACCGGTTAAGTTGGTCAGACGAAGCCTCGTCGCCCCGGGCCACTCAACCGGCGACGGGCGCAGGCCGACGGGTACAGTTGGCAACTATGAGCAACGGTATCTTTAGCTTTGACATCTATCAGCAGCGTCTGGATCGCACCGCGGAGCTACTCCGCACCCGCGATGCAGACGCTGCAGTCTTTGGAACCGGCGCTGACCTGCAGTATCTCATTGGTTCTGCGGTCACTTCGCATGAGCGTCTCACCGCGCTGGTAGTCACCGCAGCCGGCACAACCACGCTGGTATTGCCCGCTGTGGAGCGGGGAGACCTGCCATTGTGCGCTATCAACGACCTCAACGCCGATGTGGTGTTGTGGGAAGACGGAGAGAATCCGCACCGCATTGTCGCCGACCTGGTGGGCCACGTGGGCACTCTCGCAATTGGGGCGTCGTTGACCGCTGACCACCTGATTCCCATTCAGGATCTCACCGGAGCCAAGACTGTGTTGGCCGGAGAACTGCTGAAGGAACTGTTCATGCGCAAGGACGCCGCTGAGATTGATCAGCTGCGCGAGGCCGGCGCCGCCATTGACCGCGTTCACGCTCGCGTTCCGGGCATGCTGCGTGCAGGTCGCACCGAGCGCGAGGTCGCCGATGAGATTTCGACTGCCATCCTGGAGGAAGGCCATGTCGCCATTGACTTCGTCATTGTCGGCTCGGCTGAAAATGGTGCTAATCCGCACCACGATTTCTCCGACCGCGTCATCGAGGACGGCGACGTGGTGGTCGTCGATATCGGAGGCACCTTGCCGCTCGGCTACCACTCCGATTGCACGCGCACCTATGTCGTCGGCAAGCCGGGGGAGAAGGTAACCGCAGCGTGGGCGGCCCTGCGGAAGGCTCAGGAAGCTGCTGTAGCAGCGGTTCGCCCGGGTGTGACGGCTGCAGAGATTGATGCGATTGCGCGCAACAGCCTCACCGCTGCGGGCTACGGCGAGTACTTCATTCACCGCACTGGTCATGGCATTGGCCTGTCCACCCATGAAGAGCCGTTCATTATGGCTGGCAATGAGCTTGCACTCGAGCCGGGCATGGCGTTTTCGGTGGAGCCGGGCGTGTACCTGCCGGGCGAATTCGGTATGCGGCTGGAGGACATCATCATTGTCACCGAAGACGGCGGCGAATCGGTCAATAACGGTCCGCACGATTTGATTACCGTCTAATCGAGGTTTAGAGGAAAGGTTTTTCTAGCGCATGGGACACGTACTCGTTCTTGGTGCCACCAGCGAAATCGGCGGGGAAGTCGCCGCGCGGCTGGCCAATCACAACACCTTCACGCTCGCCGCGCGCCGCACTGAGGCACTCGACGGCATTGCTGGCCGCCTCATCGACGCCGGTGCTGTCGCGGTGCATCGCATCCACTTTGATGCCGATGACATCGCCTCACACCGCCAGTTCGTTGAGCACGCCTGGCAGCACGGTCCCATCGATACGGTGATTGTCGCGTTCGGCATCCTCGGCGATCAGCAGAAGTGTGAAGAGTCCGGGGAGGCTGCGGCGGCGGTCATTCACACCGACTTCACGGCTCAGGCATCGATTCTCACAGAGATTGTCGCGCGCATGGAGTCCGACATCGCCGCCGGCAAACTGCCTGTGCGCGACAAGGTCGCGGGCCGCATCATGGCCTTTTCCTCTATCGCAGGCGCCCGCGTGCGCCGCGCCAACTATGTCTACGGTTCGGCGAAGGCCGGCCTCGACGGTTTCCTCCAAGGCATGCAGGACCGCCTGCACGGCAGCCATATTCAGCTGACAATCGTCCGGCCGGGCTTCGTCATCGGCCGCATGACCGAAGGCATGAAGCCGGCGCCGATGTCTTCGCGCCCCGCCGAGGTCGCTGAGGCCGCCGTCACCGCCTTCGATGGCCGGAAGCCCCATGTCTGGGTGCCACGGAAACTGGCGTTGCTCGCCCGTGCCACACATCTGACTCCGCGCTGGATTTGGCGGAAGATGCCCCGATGAGCCAGAAACTTCGCGTCGTCGGCATTGGCTGTGACGGTTACGAGGGTCTATCTGCCCGCGCAGTCGAGGCGCTGTCGTCGGCACGCCGCATCATTGGCTCTCCCCGTCAGCTCCGTTTGCTTGCCGACGTCAACCTGGACGCCGAACTCTCTCCTTGGCCCAGTGGCTTCTGGAAGGACTGGCAGGCCACCCTGGCCGATATTGACCCCGCAGTCGATGTCATCCTGGCCAGTGGTGATCCCATGTTCCACGGTGTCGGCGCGTCCCTGGTCCGCGAGCTCGGCCGCGGTGGCGTGGAAGTTATTCCAGCACCGTCGTCGGCCTCATTGGCCTGTGCCTACCTCGGCTGGCCTTTGCATGACACTCCGGTGATCTCTCTAGTAACAGGGGAGCCGGGGATACCTGGTGCTGCACGTGTTGTGCCGGTAGCAGATGCACTGCGCCCCTTCCTCGTGCTGTGTCGAAACGCGGACTCAGTGAAGGAGGTCGCTACGGTTTTAGCCGACCGCCCAGACACCAAGCTCACCGCGCTGACCAATCTCGGTGGCTCGGAGGCGACGGGGCTGCCGGAGTCTGTGGCCGAAGGAACGGTGGCGAGCCCGCCGGTTCCAGCTGGCAACCTCACGGTGCTGGCGGTGGAGCCGTCGGGAAGCGCGCGCGGCTGGCTGCGCGACGGTGACTTTGACTCGGATGGCCAGCTGACGAAGGCGCCGATTCGCCAAATGACGGTAGCGGCGTTGGATCCGCGGCCGGGAGCACTGCTGTGGGATGTCGGCGGTGGCACGGGGTCGATTGGCATTGAGTGGGCTCGGCACGGCGGGCGCGCGGAAATTTTTGAGCGCGATGCTGTTCGTGCAGAGCGAATTGCTGAGAATGTGGCGAACCTGTCGGGCAATGTGACTGTCCACCACGGCGCAGCGCCGGGAGCTTTGGCTGACTCGAATCTTCGCCCCGATGCCATTTTCATCGGCGGTGGTCTCACTGCTGACGGCATGCTTGAGGCCTGTTGGCAACGCCTTGCCCCGGGTGGCACCATCGTCGCGAACACCGTGACGCTGGAGTCGGAGGCTCTGCTGTGGCAGGCACGTCGCGACTATGGCGGGGATGTCACCCGGCTTTCCGTGGAGCGCGCAGGTGCAGTCGGCACTTTCACTGCGTGGCGGCCGGCGTTGCCGGTGGTGCAGTGGGTGGCGGTGAAGCCAGTAGAGCCTGCGCTACCATAGACGTAATTTCTCTGTCTAAAAATATTGAGGACTCTGTAACCCACAATGACTGTGTATTTCATCGGTGCAGGCCCGGGCGCAGCAGATTTGCTGACGCTGCGCGCGGACCGGCTTATTCGCTCCTGCCCAGTGTGTCTTTACGCGGGATCGATTGTCCCGCCTGAGGTGCTGGAGAGCTGCCCCGAGGGCGCAGAGATTATCAATACCGCGCGTATGCCGCTGGATACCATCATCGAGACCATTCAAGCGGCACATGCGGCGGGCAAGGATGTTGCACGCCTACAGTCCGGCGACCCGTCGGTGTGGTCGGCGCTGGCAGAGCAGGTCCGTCGTCTCAGCGAGCTCGGCATTGACTACGAAATTGTGCCAGGTGTGCCAGCTTTTTCCGCGGCTGCGGCGGCTCTTGGACACGAGCTCACGGTGCCAACTGTCGGCCAGTCAGTCGTGCTGACTCGTATCTCCGGGCGCGCTTCCAAGATGCCAGAGGGCGAAACCCTGGAAAACTTCGGCCGTACGGGTGCGACTCTGTGTATTCACCTGGCCGCCCATGACATCGACCGTGTAGTAAAGGAACTCACCCCGCACTATGGGAAGCACGGTCCGGTGGCAGTCGTGGCTTTCGCATCCCGCCCGGAACAGGTTATTCTCCGTGGCACGCTCTCTGATATTGCGCAGCAGGTCAAGGATGCAGGTGTGACTCGTACGGCGGTCATCATTGTCGGCAAGGTACTCACCGCCGAGGCGTTCCCGGATAGCTACCTCTACAGCGATGATCGCCCGCGCGATGAACACGGACGGACCATTCCATGCGTGCACTAATTCTGGGTGGAACTGCTGAGGCCCGCGCCCTGGCCAAGCGGCTAGTGGGCGAGGGCTGGTTTGTCACCTCTTCACTGGCCGGTCGCGTATCCAACCCCAAGCTGCCCGCCGGCAATGTCCGCATCGGCGGTTTCGGCGGCCCTGCGGGGCTCACGCGATGGCTGATCGCCGATGCCACCGAAGTCATCATCGACGCCACGCATCCTTATGCGGAGCGAATCAGCGAATCTGCCGCTGAAGCTGCCCGCGCCACCGGTCTTCCGCTCGTGGCGCTGCATCGCCCTGCGTGGGAGAGGCAGCCCGGCGACAACTGGATTGAGGTGTCCTCTATGCAGGAGGCCGCGGACATTGTTGCCGACCGCTTCTACAGCCCGTTTCTCACTATTGGCCGTCAGCAGCTAGCTCCATTTGCCGGCGACTCCAACGGCCGTTACCTCATTCGCTGCGTGGAACAGCCCGCGCCGCCACTGCCCAAGAATCGGAAGATTATTCTCAGCCGTGGGCCTTACGATGTCGCAGCGGAGCGCAAGCTCATGCGGGATTACGCCGTGGACTGCGTGGTGACCAAGAACTCCGGTGGTGCTGCTACCTACGCCAAGATTGAAGCAGCCCGCGACCTGAAAAAGCCGGTCGTTATCGTGCAGCGCCCGCAGCTGCCCGGCGCGGATATCGCCACCGTCGCCACAACGGTGGATGAGGCGTACAACGCCGTCATCCGCCGGGCGTAGCGGCTAACGCAGCAACTCACCAGTTCCACTCGTGCCACCCTCACCGTAGTGGCGCGCGGTGTAGACCCGAGTGGTCTTGCCGGCACGATACGCCTTCGTCGACGACGAACCGATAATCACCATGGTTCGCATATCGACGACGTCCGGATCGAACTCCGCCAACGTGGTCACGGTGACGTTTTCCTGCTCCGAGCCGACTGCCCGCGCCACAATCACTGGTGTTGTCGGCTCACGGTATTCCATGGCCAATGCACGCAGCTCTCGGATCTGCCATCTCCGCGACTTGGATGCTGGGTTGTAGACAGCAAACGCCATGTCCGCTCCGGCTACGGCACGCACTCGCTTAACGACGACCTCCCAGGGCTTCAACCTGTCGGAGAGACTGAGCATCGCAAAGTCATGGCCAAGGGGAGCGCCTACTCGACTTGCGACAGCCTGAGCTGCAGTCATGCCGGGCACGACTCTAACTGGAATGTCTCGCCACATATCGTCGTCAGCGACTTCCAGCACTGCCGCCGCCATGGCGAAGACCCCCGGGTCACCGGAGCTGACCACCGCGACGCGTCCACCGCGCTTTGCAATATCTAGCGCCATAGTGGCTCGCTCTGCCTCTACACGGTTGTCGGAGAGGTGGCGGCGCTGCCCGGTGCGCTCAGGAACCCGGTTGATGTAGGTGGAGTAGCCAACCAGATCTGTGGCCCGTGCCAATTCCTCGGTGACTTCTGGGGTAGTCCAGCGTTCAGCACCCGGGCCAAGGCCGACAACTACGACTTCACCGACCGCTGGGGTAGCCGACTCAGTTGCTGTATCGGTGGCTGCACCGGTCGCTGCATCATCGGCTGGCGAAGGCACCCCAGAAACACTCCGTTTAGTGCCGTAGACAGCGGAAGGCACGACGGCCACTGCGAAGTAGGGAACGTTCTCCGGGTCGGCATCGGCCAGCGGGTAGCTGGTGTGCTCATTCATGGTTGCTCGCTCGACAACATAGGCGCGCTCGAGCATGCCCGCGGCCTGCAACGCTGTACGAACCTTCTCAACGTTTTTCCCCAGCTTCATAATGACTACACAGTCTGAAGCGTCAAGAACCGCAGCGATCCGCGCGGAATCGGCGGTGGCGGGAACAACGCTAACGATTTCGGTAGCCTCGCCGAGCGGCTGACCGATCTCTGCTGCCGCAGCAGTAATGCTGGCCACGCCGGGGACAATCTCAGTGGGGAAGTCCTCGCTGAGGGCGTGATGCAGGTGCTGGTACGAGCTATAGAGCATCGGGTCACCGAGCGAAAGCACTGCAACACTTCGCCCCTCGGCCAAGTGCTTGTGCAGGCGAGCAGTGGCCTCTGCATAGAAACCGGCGAGCTGCTCGCGGTAGTCGGCCGGGCGCCCGGTGGTCACCGGGTATTGCAATTGCTCTTCCACGGCAGCGTCGTCACGCGCGTCAATCAATTCGGCGGCGATTGAACGCGCCGTGGAACGTCCGTGAGTTCCGGCATGGTAGGCGATGACATCGGCTGTGCGGATGATGTCGGCACCGCGAAGTGTAATGAGACCTGCGTCGCCGGGACCGAGTCCGACGCCGTAGAGATGACCAGGCTGAGCACTGTAGGAGCCGGACATGGTTTAGAGAATCTCCTTTGCGGTGGCGATGGCATTGAGGGCAGCACAGGTGATAGCCGAGCCACCGCGACGGCCGGTGACGGTGATGTACTTCAGCTCCGGGTTTTCAGCACCGGAGTCGATAGTGGCTTGCTTGGATTCCGCAGCACCGACGAAGCCGACTGGCATGGCCAAAATGGCAGCGGGCATGGGGAAGAATCCCTCATTGATGCGGTTGAGCAGGTGGAAGAGGGCAGTGGGAGCGTTGCCGATGGCGACGACCGCGCCCTCGAGGCGAGGCTTCCACAGCTCCACGGCAGCAGCAGTACGAGTGGTGCCGAGTTCTTGAGCCAGTTCTGGGACGCGCTCATCACGCAGTAGGCAGATGACCTCGTTGTCAGCGGGCAGGCGCTTGCGGGTAATGCCCGAGGCGATCATGTTGACATCGGTGAAGATAGGAGCGCCATCCTCGAGAGCCTGGCGAGCTGCGCGCACAGCTCCCGTGGAAAAGACGATGTCCTTGGCCAGGTCGGTCTGACCCGCTGCGTGAATCATGCGGACGGCGACGGTTTCCTCATCGACGTCGAAGCGGGAAAGGTCGCTTTCCTCGCGAATGATGGCAAATGAGTTGCGGTAAATATCCGCACCGTCGGTGTTGTACTCAAAGCGCTTCATAGGCTTAAAGCCTAGTCCACAGCAGTGACTTCGTATTCTCCGTCCCCGGTGGCGAGATAGTCGAAGTAACCACCCTTGGGCTTGCCACAGCGGCGCTCACAACCGGAGAAGTGCACGCGGCCCTCGGGCAGGCGGTCATCGGCAATTGCATGAGCGGCATCACCTCGGGTGTCAGCCAGCGACTTTTCGCAACCGGGGCGACCGGTGCAGGCGCTGACGCGCAGCCAGGTGGACTTCCGGTCGAAGATCAGGCCATTGGGCGCCAAAACCTTGACGACCTGTTCGGCAACTTCCTCTTCCAAATCGTGCAGAATCAGCGAATACCACGGAGTGATATGGACTGGAACCTGCGTGTGCGAGATAGCTCGGGCCAAACGCGCCGGGAGGACGCCAAAGCGCAGACCAGCGGCCAGGCTAACCAACCCATCCGGCTGGTCAATCCAACCGATCTGGCGGGACAGCCCGGCGGTGGCATCGAAGTTCTCGGCCGGGGTCGGCTCCTGGCGGCGGGCCCGCGCGCCCAATTTCTCGATTACGGCATCGGCAACGCGCTCGGCCGCATCTGCTTCGGCGATACGCCAGGCCGAGCCACGGCTGTCATTCCACACCTTGGCTGTGGTGATGAGGGCCTCCACGACGTCGTCACGCGAGACAATAAGCCCCGAGGTCGCGCCACCAATGATGAGTTCGAACGTGTTCTCATCGTGGGCGACAACGCCGAAGTCGGGGCGCTCACCAAGGACATCACCACGGCCGTCGTCGAGAGCCATGAGCGTGCGGCCAGGAAGTGTTGCCAGAGACGGCTCCGCAATGAGCGCCGCGTCGAAATCCTGAACCAAGTCGCGGACATCAGCATTACCGCCGACGCGACCGGACAGTGGCGACTGAAGAACGTTGCGCACGCGGTCGTGGCTCGTGGAGGGAACCAGCTTCTCTTCTTCTGCGGCATCGGCGAATGCGCCGGTGTTGGTGATGCCACGAATCTGAACATTGCCGCGGGAAGTGAAGTGAATATCGCCATCACCGAAGTTTTCGGCCAGATCGGCGAGTACGGCAAAGCCCGGCGCGGGGAGAAAACCTCCGGGGAAGCGAAGGCGACCAATTGCGCCATCAGCTGCGATATGAACCTTTCGGGTGCCGGGGCAGCCGTCCTGACGAGTGCGAGCTCCTTGATCAGATGCAGTCATACTTCCAAGAATACGCAAACACGCACAGAGCTGAGCCCCCGAAAACAGGGGCTCATTATCCGGACCTTTTCAGCCCAACGAAACCATTCTGAAGTGGAGTTTTGATAGCCCCGTGCAAAAAATATACAAATTCTTCACTAAATCCACCGATTTACCTTTTTAAAACCTTATTATTTCCATAACCTAACTTCCTCCGAATTAAGGGAAGTCTTCATTGGGGTTTTTCAATCTGAGGTTATTCAGGAGATTTCATGCCACATCACGACACTGAGGCACGCGCACACGACACCGTCGGCACCGGCCATGCCTCGACCCAGACGCACTCTGCTTCACGACGAAACCGTCGCACCAGCCGAACGGGAATCGGGGTAGCGCTTGCGGGGCTTATGACCATCGGGCTGGCTACACCTGCAAACGCTCAGCCACTAAGCGTGCCGGGCCTGTCAGATAGTGGGCTGACGGATAAGGTGTCGTCGTCAAGTGCAAACCGCGAATTGCCTGGTTTCGGTCATGTACCGAACCCGAATGTGGAGAGGCTACTCGGCATTGAGAAAGACGATGAGCAGTCAGGCAGCGAGGGCACGGGCAAGCAGCTAACACCGGAACAGGCACGCGTGGCCGCAGCCTCTCCGCTGAATTCTCTGCCGCTGACCCCGTCGCGCGCGGCAAATGCTGGCACGCTGGTCAGCAGCGAGGATGCCAAGATGATGGTGAACGACAAGCTGTGGAATGTGGATGCCAAGCGTATTCATTACAACTCCACGGATTCCCTCGGCAATCCCAGTGTGGACACGGCCATTGTGGTAACTCCGAAGACAGAGTGGAAGGGCAGCGGTCCGCGTCCGGTCGTGGCGATCGCGCCGGGTACGCAGGGTGGCGCGGAAAAGTGCGACCCGTCGGTCTCATCGCAGACCGGGTTGAAGATTGAGTTCGGTCCGATGGACATTATTGCTCCATACGAGACGATTCCGATGGTCGCGAACTTGAAGCGAGGCGCAACTGTGGTGATGATTGACCACCACCGCAATGACCAGGGCAACCAGGACTACGTCGACAATATCGCCTCGGCACAGTCGCTGTTTGATGCCGTGTCTGCCTCCCACGAGCTAGGCGTGGATCAAAAGGCGCCCGTGGGAATCTATGGCTACTCCCAGGGTGGCTCCGCAGCAGCCGCCGCCGCTGAACGCGCAGGTGTCTACGCCCCGGAGCTCAACGTCGCCGCTTCTGCCGCCGGCGGCCCGCCGTCCGATCTCGCAAACGTCCTCGACCAAATTGATGGCACTACACTGACCGCCGCGATTGCGCTGGCAATCAACTCTGTCCTGGATAAAGATCCGGAGCTGCGCCGCGTCCTCGAAGAAGAAATCAGTCCCGAGGGCAAGAACCTGCTGGACAACGTGGGCAACTACTGCGCGGGCGGCTTGGGTTTCCATCACGCGTTTGAAACCACTGACCAGTACACGACCAGCGGAGAGTCACTCAGTGAGCTAATTAAGCGCTACGAGCCGGTACAGAAGGAACTGGCACGCCAGCGCGTCGGCAACTTCGTGCCGAATGCCCCGGTGTACCTCTACTCGGGTGAGCACGATGACATCATTCCCATCAACCAGGTCCGCAAGCTACGTGATGCCTGGCTGAATCTCGGCTTCACCGACCTGGAGTACGTCGAAAACACGACTTCGCCGCTACTGCCGAAGACGGGTCTGAACCATGTCGTTCCGATGCTCGCGGAACTGACTAATGCCACCGACTTCCTCTGGTCCCACTTCCCGGAACAGCCGGCGGAGCAGTCGCTGGAACTCGAGCAATAGACGCTGCAGTAGAGTGATGGAGAAATCCACTGCCATACCGCTGACGAGAAGCTCGGTGAAAATCCGCACGGTCGCGCCACTGTCACAGTCAGACCTCGTCATCGGTTAGAAGGCAGACTCCCGCCGACCGGGGACGCGTTGCTCCCCAGGAAGTGAATGACTACACCGTGATTCTGCTGCTGTCGACCTCGGATACCGACCTTCTGTCCGCCCGCGCGGCCGCTCAGGCCAACCCGGAGGTGTCCTACCGTTGGGCAAACCCGGCGCGTCTGCTCGACGATGATTTGCCCACGCTTGCCGACGGCGCCGATGTCGTCATCATCCGACTTCTCGGTGGCCGCCGCGCATGGGAATCCGGCATCGACTACTTTGTGAGCTCCGGAATTCCCACCGTCCTCGTCTCGGGTGAGCAGGCGCCCGATGCCGAACTCACCGAGTACTCGACAGTTCCCGCAAACGTCGCCACGCAAACGCACATCTACCTGGCGGAAGGCGGTGCGAAAAACCTCGTACAGCTGCACAATTTCCTGTCGGACACCCTGCTTCTGACCGGTCTTGGCTTTGAAGAGCCCACTCGCATGCCGGTCTGGGGTTTCCTGGAGCGCGGCTCCAAGGTGGCCACGGAAGATTCCCGTGGCACCGTCGGCATTATCTACTACCGCGCCCAACACCTGGCTGGAAATACGCACTACATTGAGGCGCTCGCTGACGCAGTCGAGGCTCGTGACTACGTCGCCAAGCCCATCTTCGCCGCGTCCCTGCGCACCGCCAGCGATGAACTGCTGGCAGAGCTGGCTTCCTGCGATGCGCTCATCACCACGGTGCTCGCCGCTGGCGGCAACCGCCCGGCACTCGCGCAGGCCGGTCAGGACGACGACGGTTGGGATGTCGCCGCACTCGCAGACCTGAACATCCCCATCATCCAGGGTTTGGCTCTGACATCCTCCAAGGCGGCGTGGGAGGATAACGACGAGGGCCTGTCACCACTGGACGTCGCAACACAGGTCGCCGTCCCCGAATTCGACGGCCGCATCATCTCGGTGGCGTTCTCGTTTAAGGAAATCGACTCCGACGAGCTCATTTCCTACGTTCCAGATCTCGAGCGTTGCGACCGCCTCGCCGGCATCGCCACCCGTTACGCCGCACTTCGCCACATCGACAATTCCGACAAGCGCGTCGCCGTCATGCTCTCTGCGTACCCGACCAAGCACGCCCGCATCGGCAACGCCGTCGGCCTGGACACACCAGCATCCACGTTGAAGGTGCTACACGCGCTTGCCGACGCCGGATACAACCTCGGCGACACCACCAAAATCCCCGGATATGCCACCGCCGAGGATGGCGCCGATGAACCAGATGCGTTCATGCACGCCATCATCGATGCCGGCGGCCAGGACCCGGATTGGCTGACCGAAGAGGTCATGGAGGCAGCCGAGCTCCGCCTGCCCGCTGCCACCTACGAGAAGTTCTTCGCTACCTTGCCGGAGGAACTCCGCTCCGACATGCAGGACAAGTGGGGTGCCGCGCCGGGCACCCTGTACGTCCACCCGGATACCCAGGACATCTACATTGCGGGCCTGACCTTCGGCAATGTCGTGGTCATGGTGCAGCCACCACGCGGTTTCGGTGACAACCCGGTGGGTATCTACCACGACCCGGATCTGCCGCCGACGCATCACTACCTGGCCTGCTACCGCTTCCTGTCGCTGCCGCAGTCGAAGGGCGGTTTCGGCGCCGATGCCGTGGTTCACATGGGCAAGCACGGCAACCTGGAGTGGCTGCCGGGCAAGACCGTCGGTCTTTCCGCCTCCTGTGGCCCGGATGCGGCCATCGGCGAGCTGCCGATGATTTACCCCTTCCTGGTCAACGACCCGGGCGAGGGCACACAGGCCAAGCGCCGTGCTCACGCCACGCTTGTCGACCACCTCATTCCGCCGATGGCCCGCGCCGAGTCTTACGGCGACATCACCCGTCTGGAGCAGCTTCTCGACGAGCACCAGAACATCTCCGCCATGGACCCAGCCAAGCTGCCGGCTATCCGCCAAGAGATTTGGACGCTGCTGACCGCCGCGAAGATGGACCGCGACCTCGGTTGGGACGAGCGCCCGGACGAGGAGGTCTTCGATGACATGCTTATGCATGTCGACGGCTGGCTATGTGAGATTAAGGACGTCGCCATCCGCGGTGGCCTCCACGTACTCAGCCAGGCACCGGAAGACGAATCCCTGATCGGCACTGTGACCACCATGCTGCGCGCCCGCCAGCTGTGGGGAGGCAAGCAGACGCTGCCGGGCCTGCGTGAAGCTCTCGGCCTGGCCGAGGACGGCACCGACGAGCGCCACACTGTGGACTCCATCGACGCACTGGCTACAGCGTTGGTGACTGCCGTGGTGAAGAATCCTGACCAACCAGTGGCACAGATCGCGGCTGATGTTCTCGGCTCCGAGGAATTTTCCGATATCGCGGCACCGAACGGCCTCGATCAGGTTGTCGAGCTGCTGCAGTTCACCCGCGACGAAATCCTGCCGCGGCTGGCCGCTACCAGCGAGGAGATCCCGCGCATTCTTTCGGCCTTGGACGGCGAGTTCGTTCCGGCTGGCCCCTCCGGCTCGCCGTTGCGCGGTCTGGTCAACGTCCTGCCGACTGCCCGCAACTTCTACTCGGTAGACCCCAAGGCGGTACCGTCGCGCCTGGCTTGGGAAACCGGTGTCAACCTCGCCGATGGTCTCATTGAGCGCTATCGCGCCGACCACGGCGAGTATCCCAAGTCGGTTGGTCTGTCGGTGTGGGGCACTTCCGCCATGCGTACTTCCGGCGATGACATCGCCGAGGTGCTCGCGCTGATTGGTGTGCATCCGGTGTGGGATGACGCATCTCGCCGTATCGTCGGCCTTGAGCCGATTCCGCTGGAGGAACTGGGTCGCCCGCGCATTGACGTGACCGTCCGTATTTCCGGTTTCTTCCGTGATGCGTTTCCGCATGTTATCGACCTTTTGGATGATGCGTTTCAGCTCGTCGTCAAGCTTGATGAATCCGATGAGGACAACTACGTGCGCGCCCATGCGAAGGCCGACCAGCAGGAGCGTCCGCGCCGTATCTTCGGTTCCAAGCCAGGCACCTATGGAGCTGGTTTGCTGCAACTGATCGATTCCGGTTCCTGGCGCGATGACGCGGATCTGGCGAAGGTTTACACGACCTGGGGCGGCTACGCCTATGGTCGCGGCGTCGATGGGGAAGAGGCTGCTGACGATATGAAGATGGCCTACCGCCGTATTCAGGTTGCCGCGAAGAATGCCGATACCCGTGAGCACGACATCGCCGACTCCGATGACTACTTCCAGTTCCACGGCGGCATGATTGCCACGGTCCGTGCGCTGACGGGTTCCGCTCCGGAGGCGTATGTGGGCGATTCCACGCGCCCGGACGCCGTGCGCACCCGCACCCTGCACGAGGAAACGCGACGTGTCTTCCGAGCCCGCGTAGTCAACCCACGCTGGATGCAAGCCATGCGTAATCACGGCTACAAGGGCGCCTTCGAAATGGCTGCAACGGTCGATTACCTCTTCGGTTACGACGCGACGGCACAGGTCATGGATGACTGGATGTACGAAACGCTTACCGACGAGTACGTTGCGAACCCGGAAAACCGCGAGTTCTTTGAACAGTCGAATCCGTGGGCTCTGCACGATATTTCCGAGCGCCTGATGGAGGCCGCCGAGCGCGGTATGTGGGAAAACCCCGACCAGGAACGCATGGATTTGCTGCGCCAGACCTACCTGGATACAGAGGGCGACTTAGAGGAGCGAGCTGACCGGTAGGCGAGCGCCAGTCGCCATCTAACTTGCCGCTACAGCCGGCTAGATGACGACAAGAGAACCGGCCGATAGCCCTAACCACTTGCTCATCTAGTGGCGGTTACACTGGGGAACTATGAGCAAGTGGTTCACAATTATTTACCTCATTGTCGAGATTGCGGCCTTTATCGCACTCGGTGAATGGATTGGCTACGGCTGGACCGTCCTATTGGTTTTGGGCCTGTTCATTGTGGGGTTGGTCTTCGCCGCTATCGAGTTCAAGCGCATCTACCAGAAGTTGCTGCTGGATACTTCTCGTACTCTTACCGAGTACGGACAGAAGCATCCGGAGGAGGCAATCAAGCGCTCGGCAAAGGGCGCGGGACACTTTGTGGCTGACTCGGCAATTCTATTGGTTGGCTCGTGGCTGATTGCCCTGCCGGGCGTCGTCACCACCGTTGTTGGTTTCCTCATGGTGCTACCGCCGACTCGCTGGCTGATTCGTAAGAGCGGATCGGTGGCGCTGCTCAACGGACTCCGCAACTTCAGTGACCGCAGCATGATGGTGGTCTCTCAGTACGGCATGAACCCAGGTACTCCAGGAGCTGGCGCTGGTGCTGGCGGCTTTTCGGGGTTCCCTGGATTCTCTGGTGGTTTCCCGGGCGCGGATGGCAAGAGCTTCCCACAGGATAAAATCGTGCCACCGGCGCCGGACAACGCCTGGGATCATGACCAGGACGACAGCGACAAGCGCTAACTCGAATACTCGCGGACGTAGAGAGTTCTTTTATACAAGTGCACACTAACCGTCAAGCGCGCTCCAGCGAGCACGGGGACTTTGCTCCGAAAGACGCTTCGAAAGACACTCCGGAGAATCCGAGTCGCTGGCAGGCGCGCTTTCGCGCGCTTACCCCACTAAAGCAGCGCCTCCTTCTCGCCTTCATTGCAATCCTCGCTGGTGGATTGCAATTCTTAAGCTACGCACCCCTGAGCTGGTGGTGGACCGCCTGGGTCGGCCTCGCCCTGCTCATTTTTGCCTTCTTCTGCGCAGCCGATTGGAAATCCAGCGTAGTGGTGGGCTTCAGCTGGGCAACAGCGACGGCGCTTTTCTCACTGCCGTGGATCGGCTCCTTCGTCGGTATTGGCCCCTACGTGGCGCTCTCAATTGTGCTGGGTCTCCTCGCAATTCCGGCGGCGCTTGCGATGTGGCTGATTGCCCAATCCAGTTTCCCCCTCGCGCTGAAGCTCCCTGGCATGGCCGCTGCGCTCGTGGCAGGGGAGGCGCTACTAGCCCGCTGGCCTTTCGGAGGCTTCCCCTGGCTCCGCGTTGCCTGGGGGCAGGTCGACGGCCCGCTGGCCCCAGCAGTGGCAATCGGCAGTACCGCATTGGTCACTTTCCTCGCTGCTTGCGTTGGTGCGGGACTGGTCGCGCTCACGCTACGTTCCTACGCAACCTCCGCCGCGCTTTTGGTGGGAGCGTTATTCGTCGGCTGGGCTCTTCCTGCGTGGACCCAACCACTGCCTGAACCTACGGCCGCTGACAACGCCCGTGTCTCGGTTATCCAGGGCAATGTTCCTCGCCTCGGTTTAGAGTTCAATGCCCAGCGCCGCGCAGTACTGCAAAACCACTCCGATGCCACCAATGAACTGGCACGACGTGTCCACCAAGGTAAGGAACAGCAGCCGGACATCGTCATCTGGCCTGAAAACTCCTCCGATGTCAGCCCGTTTACGGATGGGGAAGCGGCACGCATTATCGAAAATGCCGCGATGAATATTGGCGCCCCCATCGTGGTCGGCACCTTTACCTACACCAATGGGGTGCAAAACACCATGGTGGTCTGGGACCCAAAGACCGGCCCCGGCGACCAGCACGAGAAAATCTATCTCCAGCCCTTCGGCGAGACCATGCCATTCCGCGAACTACTCCGTCACTTTTCCGACATGGTCGCTCACGCCGGAGACATGACCCCGGGCAACGGCGATGCTGTGGTCACAACACCTGGCACCGATGGTCTAAAAAAGGTCCACCTGGGCCTGGCGACCTGCTACGAAGTGGTCTTCGACGGGGCCTTCCGCAACGCGGTCAACCACGGCGCAACTATGCTTGCCACACCCACGAATAACGCCACCTTCGGTTTCACCGATATGACTTACCAACAGCTGGCCATGAGCCGCATGCGAGCCATGGAGTTCCAACGCTCCACGGCTGTCGCCGCAACCAGCGGTGTGAGCGCTATTGTGGATGCGCACGGAGACGTCGTAAAGCAGAGCAAAATCTTCGAGCAGAAGGTACTCACCGAGACTTTGCCGCAGTACTCCCACCTGACTTTTGCAGCCCGCTTCGGGACGTGGATTGAAGGTCTACTGACTGCATTCGGTATTCTTTGTGTGGTCGGTGCCGTCCTGCGTCGCCGTGGCGGAGATGCCAGGGTAGGCGCAGATGAAGTTGATGGCCGGGATACTGAGCAGAACATGCACTAAGGAGAATCACGAGTGACTGCCCTAAATGAGTCGACGCTGGTTGTCATTCCCACTTTCAACGAGCGGGAAAACCTGCCGGGCGTGATCGCACGCTTGCGCGAAGCGGAGCCGAGCGTCGACATTTTGGTTGTCGATGACTCTTCACCAGACGGCACCGGTGAGCTCGCCGATGAAATCGCTGCCGCTGACAAGGCGGACAACAACGGGAAAGAGCACATCTACGTCCTGCACCGCGAGGGCAAGGGCGGTCTCTGGGGTGCGTACCGCGCGGGTTTCGCTTGGGGTCTCGAGCGCGACTACGAGGTTCTCTGTGAGATGGATGCCGATGGCTCCCACGCACCAGAGCAGTTCCATCTGCTGCTGGAGAAGCTCGACGACGGCGCCGATGTCGTCAT
Source organism: Corynebacterium sp. HMSC074C03 (assembly GCF_001838285.1). Taxonomy (NCBI): domain Bacteria; kingdom Bacillati; phylum Actinomycetota; class Actinomycetes; order Mycobacteriales; family Corynebacteriaceae; genus Corynebacterium; species Corynebacterium sp. HMSC074C03. The sequence goes on from NZ_KV836244.1 coordinate 33,455, forward strand.
CGGCTCCCGCTACATTCCGGGAGGCAAGACCGTCAACTGGCCAATGAGCCGTCAGGTTCTCTCCCGCGGCGGCAACCTCTACATCTCGCTGGCGCTCGGCGCAGGAATCTCGGATATCACCGCTGGCTACCGTGCTTATCGACGGGAAGTTCTCGAGACCCTCGATCTCGAGAACATTGGCAAGGCTGCGTATCTGTTCCAGACCGAGCTCGCCTTTGAGGCTGTGCAGGCGGGCTTCCTGGTGGAAGAGGTTCCAATCACCTTTACTGAGCGCGAGTACGGCGAGTCCAAGATGGATGGCAGCTTTGTGAAGCAGTCTCTGCTGCAGGTCACCAAATGGGGATTCAAGCACCGCTCACAGCAGGTAAAAAACCTGGGGTCGGAGATTGGTCGCCTGGCTGGTCACGAGTTTAAGCAGCGATTCCGCAAGTAGGGCAACCCTAAAAATTGCAACCACAAAAATTGGGGGCTGCCTGTACGAATGCAGGCTGCATGTATGACTACAGGCTGCAAATGTGAAACTGACTTAGTTTATGACAGTTTCAGGCCGGTAGGTTCAGGCGGTGAATGCATCACCACTT